>CAYGBA010000032.1:0-17154 GCA_964347995.1 uncultured Candidatus Bathyarchaeia archaeon
TGGTGGCATTCATATCTCTTGAAGACTATCCCACGGCTTCCATTAAGCTTTTATTAAGACCAGAGCGGCTCCTTTCGTGAAGGTTTGCGCTTGCTAACTCTAATACTGGCCGAGGCGGCTCTCGAAACTGTTCCCAAAGCCTTATGGAGACATCGTGCAATAAGAAGCTACTCTAGAAAACGTAAGAAGCTTCCGCAATCTCTTCTTCTCGATCGGTCCTACAATCACGCCGCGATGAAGAGACTTGAGGAGAATGAGAAGAGAGGACGACCGGACATCGTTCATTTTGCATTGCTAGAAGCCTTAGACTCACCCCTAAACAGGGAACACCTTCTCCAAACATAAGTGCACACCATTAGCAACTATGTTATTACAGTCAATTCTGAAACTCGGCTGCCCAAAAATTATGACCGATTCGTTGGGCTCATTGAGCAGCTGTTCGAGGTAGAGAGAGTCACGTCCACCGGACAGATATTGCTCAAGCTTGAGCCAAAGACTCTGACGCAGCTTCTCCATGAAATCACCGCCACCCACATTGTTGCTTTCAGTAGAAGAGGTTCTCCTCACACCCTTGCAGAGGTCCTTTCAAGACTGTCAGCTGAGAAAATGCCCGTTGTGATCATTGGGGCTTTTCCTCACGGTCACTTCACGGAAGCAACCAAAAGATTGGCAGACGAAATCATCTGTGTAGACCCGGAAATGCTTGAAGCTTGGACTCTGACTTCTAGGGTAATCTACGAGTACGAACGCGCAATTTCTTTGCCCACAAAAAGGCTTGAACAAGCAGATACTTGCTAGTGTATAGTCGTAGGGTACCCGCATGGCAGAAGTGGTGCGGCCGCCGGGATTTGAACCCGGGATTGCAGGCTTGGAAGGCTTACACCCAATGGGCTGTGTCCTAACCAGACTAGACCACGGCCGCACATTGAATATTTACCGATATCATCCCCCTTCTGTGTGGGGATAGAAATTTTAAATACGTTTCGGGGTTCTGCTCCGTTTGGTAGAAATGATGATGCCTGTTTTTCCGATTTAGCACTCGTACGTACCTCAGCAATGAAATCTTCGATAGCCTTACTTCACAGTTTCGATAGTATGTCGAAATTTAGACTTCAGGGCTAAGTGAGGAATGTCCTCTAGATAATTAGCTTGTTACTCTTAAGCTTCAAACCCGGGTATCTTCACCCTTTCATATACTAGCTCTAGAATTTTTACAGATGAAAAAATCCAGATGAAATAGAGTAGCGCTGTAAAGGTGTACGTTTCGAAGGATCTGAACGTCCATGATGCGATCGACAGGGAGATGTTTGCGAGCTCGGGTATTCCGATCGCGATGGCAGCCGATGTGCTCTTGGACATGGACGCATACTCGTTAGTCCAGCCTGGTATCACTATTCGTAGAGCCTGAGGCAACACTACATGTCGGATGGATTTTAGCTTTGACATTCCCAAGGATCTGGCGGCCATCATCTGGTCTTCATAGACCGCGTCTATTGCTCCCTTTATGTAGCCCTTTTGGTATGCCCCGCTGTTTAGCGTGAAGGCCAGTAATGCTGCCAGAAGTCGGTCTATCCGTATACCAAGGAGGTTTTGAGGTATGAACCAGTAAAATAGAATGGCCTGTACTATGAGTGGGCTTCCTCGGAAGAATTCTACGTAAATGTTGATTAGTGCTGAGGCGATTTTCCCCCCATACACGTCTGCTAATGCTGCGAGGAGTCCTACTAGAAAGCCCAAGGCTAATGGCACAAGGGCGAGTATGAGTGAGTATTGCAGACCCCTAAGGAAAAAAGGCAGATATTCCGGTATGAACTCATACATTCGCTTAACCTTTGCCTATGAGTCTGGCCAGGAACCTTCTTGCCCTGTCGGTTGAAGGATTTGTGAAAAAATGCTCAGGTGTACCTTGTTCAATTATTCTTCCCTCATCTTGGAATATCATCTCGTCAGCCGCTTCACGGGCAAAGTGCATCTCGTGAGTAGCTATCAGCATGGTTCTTCCCTCTTTCGCCAGATCCTTCATTGCATCCAGAACTTCTCCCTTCAGCTCCGGGTCAAGGGATGAAGTCGGCTCATCAAATAATATGATCTCAGGATCCATCGCTAGGGCTCTAGCGATTCCAACTCTCTGTTGCTGACCTCCAGATAGTTCGGCGGGATAGTGGTCGACCCATCTTTCCATCCGCACTTCTCTCAGGGCTTTCATGGCTCTCTCCTCAGCTTCCTTCTTGGGCAAGCCTAGAACACGTCTGAGTCCAAGAGTCACATTTCCGAAGGCACGTAGATGGTGAAACAGTAAGATATTCTGAAACACAAACCCTATTTTGGCTCTTGCCTTGTCGATATCTGCATCAGGGCTGGTTAGTTCTTCTCCCCTCAGGAAGACCTTTCCTTTAGTTGGTTTGGTTAGCATAGCTAAACATCTGAGGAGGGTGCTCTTTCCGGAGCCGCTAGGACCGAACAAGACCTTTATTTCACCCCCCCTAACTTGAAGGGAGACGTCTCTTAGGGCTATAACATCCTTGTACTCCATCCATACATTCTCAGCTTCGGTGACAACGTCCGCCATTTTTTTCGCCTATATCCCCAACTTTTTCTTCTTTCTGCTTCCCCACCGATCAAGATATGTTGCCAAGGGGAAGGTAAGCGCGATGTAAATAAGGGCGGCGGGAATGTAAGCGAAGTAGGGCAGTTCCCAATGCTTGGTGAGAGCATAAGCTCTTAGTATGTCCGCTCGCGTTATTACATCCAATAATCCTCCACCGAGAAAAAAAGCGTATGCTGAGTCCTTTACTATGAGCGCATATTCACTGCCTAACCCTGCAGAGGCTATGATGAACATCTGGGGCAACACGACGTGCTGGAAGGCCCTGAGCTTCGACATTCCCAGGGACCTTGCGGCTATCATCTGATCCTCGCCTACACCTCTCATTGCTCCCTTGAATATCTGAGATTGATAGGCACCGCTTCTTATTCCCAGAGCGAGGGCGGCTGAAACAAATGGGTCTCTGAGAAGGGGGATGCGGACTCCTATGCCGAAATAGAAGAGGAGCATCAAAATTAAGATCGGGACTCCTCTGAGTAGCTTTTCGTATCCTTCAACTATTAATTCCCAGAGTCTTCCTCCAAACGCCCGAAGCAGCATCATAGGGATACCGGTTGCAGTTCCTAGGAGGAAGGCCAAAACTGATATTGAAAGTGTTGCTTGCACTCCCTCTAGCAGGAAGATTAGTTGCTCAAGAGCATTCAAATCTATTCACGTACTTGTAATTCTTGCCGTAATTAAAATGATAAGCTTTACTTCAGTTCAAGACCCTTGAATTGAACAAAAAGAGGGAGAGTGTACTGTTGGTTTCTCTTCCTTGCCTCGGTGGTGTCTACTTGTATCTCATTCCGTATTCAGTTACTTTGTCGTCTATCCAGCCTTCGGAGTGGAGTTCCGATATGATACCGCTTATCTTCTCAACGAGCAGATCAGAGCCCTTATGAGCCATGAATCCTACTGGCCAATATGGCCTTGAGAAGATTATCTGCATTGCAATTGGGGGGTCTTGTGAAGCATAGTCTTCTATCCAGAAATATGATACAGGGGTTTCCGCGTAGACAGTGTCTACTCCTCCCAATACCATGTCATCCATCGCCGCCCAATAGTCTACATAAGCTATGGTATCCACCCCCGCCGCGATCAGTTCTTCTTCTTGTGTTGTCCCGCCTTCTATTCCGCAGCTTAAGCCATAGTCTACCAGCTCTGCGACGCTCTCCAACCCTTCAGCGGGAATCCCCGCGGTTGCGACTGTTGCATTCAGCGCCAAGATCTGAGCATCTGTGATAGAGTGTGGGGTAGTAAATTGCACTTCTTCCAATCTATCTGGGGTGATGCTGAACCCGCTTACCCCCAAGTCTGCCGTTCTAGCCACAATGGCTTCCTTGATAGATCCGAAAGGTGTCGACACCCAGTCCACAGTTATAGTCACATTTTCTTCCTCACTGAGACGGCTCATGACCTCCTCCATTATGTCAACCTCAAAGCCCACGAACTCCTCGGTCACTGGGTCCAGGGATTCGAAAGGAGGCCAGTCAGGCGAGCTTGCAACCAGAATCGTTCCCCTCTCTACAATGCCATCCCAAGTGATACCAATCTCTCTTCCTCTCTCGTATCCAAGATAGTCTCCGACAAAGTATCCCGCAACAACTCCCACGACCAGAGCAACTAGAATTCCACCCACAACAGTGGCTTTTTCCACCAATCTATTCACCAGCGGTCTTCTATGGTCTTATGTCCATATATAACTTTTATCAAGCATGCAGATGACAGAGTCAAATCCTCGCAAAATCCAACTCGATGAGGGCATCATGCTCCCAGAAGCCGGAGAATAGTAATACCTGCATGGAGCAACGAATCGGCTCTCTAGCCAAAAGGCGTGCCTCATATTAAGCGGTGGATTGAGCACGCGTATAGACTGCGTCTCTTACGAACCATGAACCAGCACCCTTTTGGACTACGAACTATCCGAAAAAGACTTTTGCCACTTCATAAAGTTCTCGATCAACCGTCTTACGCTTGTTTATCACATCTAGAAGCCGAACTGAAGCTATTTCGTTGCCTTTGAAGTTAACCCTTAGCCCGAATCTGCCTTGTTTTGGAAGATCTATTGCAACTATTCCCTATCTTTTCGACCGATCACCCTGGCGATTATGTTTCCAATTTCTAGGTTTTATACTCCTCCGCGGCGCGATCATGCAAACCATAAATTATAAATAGATTAAGCAAGCTCTGAGTAACCAATCCATGAAGGTGAGAATATGTCTAATGTGAAGGCTGTGGGTATGATGGTGTGGGCGGCCATCATTGTAGTGATAATTGCTATTGCTGCTGTTGCGGCCTATTGGTATACTACTCTTCCAGCACCTGTGGAGAGAGTTATTACTATTGCGTGGACTGAAGGACCTGAATTCGACGTCATAGAAGCGCAATTATCTGATTTCGAAGACGACACGGGAATCGACGTAATTCTAGAAACCATTCCTCGAGACCAAATAGTGGTAAGACTTATGCTGGAAATGCTGTCTCCAGAACCCACAATCGACGGGACAGTGATGTACTCCATCGAATTGCCTACCCTTGCGGCAACTGGGAAACTTGTAGACTTGTATGAGTACAGAACTAAACAAGAGCTTTTGACTGACGGTTTCTATGAGGACCAATTGGATGTCGTTGAAATCTACGGTAGACTACATTATCTCCCAGGCCTATGGAACGGCGCTCTAATCATTTACTACTACAAAGATTATTTCGCAAATCAAACTTGGAAAGATGAATATGCAGCAATGTATCCTGGAGAAACCCTAAAAGTGCCAGAGACCCCTGAAGAATTACTCCAAGTTGCTGAGTTCTGGGATCTAGTTGCAGATGGAGTAGCCAATGGCATAGGTCCTGACGGACTATACCCCATCCACTTGCAGGGCAAGATCGAAATGGGCGGAGCGCTTTATACCATCTTCCCACCGATGGTGGAAGATTTCGGCGGTGGATTCTACGATCCAGACACTGGACAGATATTGGCAGATAGCACAGAGACCATTGAGGCTTTGCAATACCTAATCGATTTGAGTCAATATGCACAACCGACTATGTTGGTAGATGGAACATTTGAGGGTGAGATTGCCATTCTACAAGGCAGATGTTTGATGGCTGATCAATGGACGTATATAATCGGTATGATGGACGACCCTGAAGCCTCAGAGGTAGTTGGAAAAATGGGGATAGCGATGAGACCTTTCTCAGAACCGCCAGACATAATGGGAATTGCGATACTAGACACGCCGAAGAGAGACTTGGTCTGGGAATTCGTTCAATGGGTCGCTAGCCCGGAAATCGGCGCAGATGTTGTTGCGGCAACACCTAAAGCTCCATTCCGAAGTCAGGTATTGGATGATCCACGAATTGGAAATGCAACTTGGCTTGATGTCGTTTGGGATAGCTTTGGCGGTGTAAAACAGATAATCCCGCCAATTAGAGATCCGCGGTCAGTAGAGATCTACGATGCGATGATGAAACGTGTTCACCAAGCTCTAACAGGTGAATTGACAGCCCAAGAAGCGATGGAAGCGCTCGCCGACGACATAGAATATATAGTAGGCGCCTAGCAAAAAAACACTCCAACGCCCCTTTTTCTTTTTTTCGACTGAGCTTGTCCTGCGGTATATCATTTAAGAACACCTAAAACATAGATCTTCGCCACATATTTCTCAAAGAAATAGGCAATAAGAAATATAGGCAACGTATAAAGTAGTAGGCCTGCAGTTAATTCTCCCCAAGGCTGTCTATAGGGATATTGAAGCAATCCTACTAGTCCTACTGGTGCAGTTTTTGAGGCTGAGCTCCTCGTAATTGTAGCAGCAAACATAAATTCGTTCCAAGATTCAACAAAAATGAAAATCAACGCCACGAAGAGCCCTGGTAGAGCCAAGCGTAGAGCGACTCTCATTGCCCCCAGCCTAGAGCAGCCATCCACCATAGCGGCTTCTTCAAAGTCCCTCGGCAGTTCATCAAAAAAACCTTTCATAATCCAAATTGTGAAGGGCAGGGTAACAGTGGTATGAGCTAATATGAGTCCCCACAATGTGTCAAGTAATCCAAGGCTGGATATTAGCAAATAGAGGGGTATTACATACGCTATGGGAGGTATCATGCGTGTTCCCACGATCAACCCGAAGATACTGCGGCTTCCCGAAAACGTATATCTAGAAATGCCATATGCTGCAAGACTACCCAACAGCAAAGAAACACCCGATGTTATGCCCGTGACAATAAGGCTATTTAATAGAAGCGTTCCAAATGGTATTATTCTGAATATCTCTACATAGTTAGAGAGAATAATTCGTCTGGGTAAAAACTCAGGTGGAATTTGGAGGATAGCCTTCGACGGCTTAAAAGATGTTGAAAAAGTCCAGTAGAGCGGCAGAAGTACAACGATTAGAGCTAAAGCTATGAGTCCGAAAAAGAGTATTTTCCAAAGAATCCGCTTAGCTCCAAGTTTTGATCCGTATCTCATGAGTCTATCTCCTTGTTATCCTCCATATAGCTAGGACAAACAAGATTGTGATTAAAAGTGCAAGTACCGCTAGAGTTGATCCCAATCCAATTCTGAAGAACTTAAGACCAGTCTTGAAAGTATAGATAGGCAGTACTTCAGTGGTGTATGCAGGTCCACCACCGGTCAGCACATATACTAAGTCAAAAAGCCTTGTGAATGCATCTATAGCCCTTATCATGAGGCCAAGGATAAGTATACCTTTGACTGAGGGAAGAGTTACATATCTGAATTTTTGCCATCTGGAAGCGCCGTCTATAGAAGCGATCTCATATCTTTCTTCCGGAACCATTTGCAGTCCTGCAAAGCAGAAAAGCATCATAAAGGGTGTCATGGTCCAAGCATCGGCGACAATGACTGAAAGTAGGGCAATTGAGGGGTCGCCTAGCCAATTTACTGCTCCTATGCTAAACGTTCCCAAGAGAGCATTAAGCATACCGTAATCGAGTGCATAAAACCACCTCCAAACAAGACCTACCGCAACAGGTGCTACGAGCATAGGTAGAGAGAGTGTAGCCAAAATGGCATCTCTTCCCTTGAATTTCCTATTTAGAAGCAACGCTAGACCCAGCCCGGCTAGAAGTTCCAAGGGAACGCTGATAGCTGTGAAGGTAATAGTATTCAGTAACACTCTGTGGAAAACAGAAGATGAAACAAGATGTTCAAAGTTGGCCAATCCAACAAAAGTTTTTGGAGCGCCTATTGCAAGATGCCAAGAGTGAAGACTTAGCTCTATATTCTGAGCGAGAGGAAAGAAGCAAATCAACGTCAAGAGAAAAAGTGCGGGGAGAGCAAGAAATAACCCAAAAGCTTTGCTTGAAAGGGCTTTTATCCTTGTCATTAACACGTGCCCCATTTCAGAGATGAGTCGTAGGTCTTTTAAAGATAACGTTAAAAGGTTAATCTTAATTATTGGAGGGAGTTCTTGCAAACGCTTTGGAAATATTGGTAATCTCAATCAAGCAAGGCCGAGCTACTGAGGGCTTCGGCAAACTTTGTTTCAAGAACGCTGGGGAATATTTACTCTAAAAATTTATATCGAATAAATCCTTTCGACTTTTGGGACTGGGATTGCAAATAGGGTGTGGCGTAATAGGAGCTGGAGCGATAGCAGAGATCGTTCATCTACCAACTTACAAGACAATGCCTCATACAAAATTGATCGCTGTTTGCGACGCGGATGAAAAAAGAGCTAAAGTTATGGCCGAGAAATTCGGCGCAGAGATATGGTTTACTGATTATACGAAGATCTTAGAAAGAGGCGACATTGACGCGGTAAGCATCTGCACCCCCAATTTCTTGCACCGCGAGCATGCTGTTGCCGCTGCAAACGCTGGTAAGCACGTTCTTCTCGAAAAACCAATGGCGCCGACTTTGAAGGAATGCGACGAAATAATCTCGGCTTGTAGAAAGGCTAGGGTGAAGCTGATGATAGGCGTTAATTCAAGATTTGAACCAGTTAATCAAAGAGTAAAAAAATTGATCGATGAGGGAGTAATTGGAAAGATTTTTCAAATAAGGTATCATGCTGCTTATGCTGGACCCTACGACTTCTGGCCTGCCGTTTCTGAATGGTTTTTCGACGCAAGTAAGGTAGGTGGAGGGTGTTTGATGGATGCTGGGGTGCACTTCATTGATCTTCTCAGATGGTTCTTGGGAGACATTTCAAGTGTCTGTGCAATAGGTGGAAACATTGTTAAGAGTATTAAAGGGGAGGATAATGCACTTGTTTTACTAACTTTTAAGGGAGGAGCACTTGGAGAACTTGATGTTAGCTGGACATATAGCTTGCGCGGCAAGAAATACGATTTACGCGCAGAAATTCTTGGGACCGATGGAGGAATTTTCATCAAAGACCCACCTTCACCTCTAACCATTTACAGCGAAAGGAAAGTCCCACAAATTCTCATGGGACAAGTAAACCTAGACATTCCTACGACAACAGCTGAAGTTATGGCTTTTCAAAGGAGAAAGGTTGAACACTTTATAGAATCGATTCTGGAAGACAAAGAACCACTTGTTACGGGAGAAGACGGAAAAGCTGTGGTAGAAGTTGTTTTAGCATCCTACGAATCTATGAAAAACGGTAGGAAAGTGAATCTGCCACTTGTAGACTACCAATAGATCGTTTGCAAACAACAAGGTGCAAACTGTGTTTAAGAATTTGAACGTGCATGACGTTGGCTTTCAAGCGACTTTATATGAGGCTGCAAAACTAGCAAAAGCAGCTGAGTTTCAAGGGGTGGACATTAATATTTATGAAGTGGCAGGCTTGCTAAAGAAGAAATCTCTTGGACATGTCAATAATATTTTTGCAAATGCTGATTTGCATTGTGGAGGATGGGAATTGCCTTTGAGGTGGAAAGAAGACGATGAAACAATATTTGAGGCCGATCTTGAGCAACTGCCTACCTTAGCTTCGATAGGACAGAAACTTGGCTGCTTACGAACATTTACTTGGGTGCGACCCTACTCTGAAACGCGGTCTTTCAATGAAAACTTTGATTGGCACATTGCACGCCTCCAACCCATTGCTCGAATCTTAAAGAAGTATGATTGCCTTCTGGGATTAGAATTTGTCGGCACAGAAACATTTCGTGCCAATCACAAACACGAGTTCATCCATACAATGGAAGGTATACTGCAACTTTGCGATTCTATAGGAGCAGGAAATGCTGGGCTGCTATTAGACTCTTGGCATTGGTATACTTCACGTGGCACAATGGACGATCTGAAGCAACTTAGCAGCAAAGATGTAATCTATATTCATATTAATGATGCCCCTCGAAACATTCAGCCTGAAAAGTTAATCGATACTGTGCGTTGTTTACCTGGTGAAACAGGGGCCATTGATTTGGTTAGTTTTCTCGGAACTTTAAAGGAGACCGGCTATGATGGACCAGTTACCCCTGAACCTTTCAGCAAAAAATTGCAGCAAATGCCTGTTTCGAAGGCAGTTCAAACAGTGGGTCGCGCATTAGATCGAGTGTGGCAAGCAGTGGGACTAGACTAGCGAGTTGCTTCTATACCTATGCTTTATTTTTCCGAAAGAAAAGAAGAACTGCAGAAGCAAGTTTTTTAGCATGTCAAGCCTTAATAATCATTAGCAAAACAGAGAGACAATGCAATGGATGTAACATTACATAATGTTTCCAAAAAATTCGGCGAAGTCATTGCAGTAGACGATCTGAGCCTTGAGATAGAAGATAGAGAATTTATGGTATTGTTAGGGCCTTCAGGTTGCGGGAAAACAACAACGCTCAGAATGATCGCAGGATTAGAGACTCCTGATAGCGGAGAAATTTACATTGGAGATAAACTCGTGAACGCTTTGCCTCCGAAAGACCGAAACGTTGCTATGGTCTTTCAAAGTTACGCCATATATCCCTATATGTCTGTGTTTGATAACATCGCATTCCCCCTCAAAATCGCGAAACTTCCCAAGAAGGAAATTGCTGAAAAGGTGCAGAATGTGACGGAGTTGTTAAGAATTGAAGGTTTACTGAAAAGAAAACCGAAAGCACTGAGTGGTGGCCAAAGACAAAGGGTAGCTCTGGGTCGAGCCATTGTGAGGGAACCAGACATATTTTTGATGGATGAACCACTAAGCAACCTAGACGCGAAGCTTAGAGTACACATGAGAGCTGAATTGATAAGGTTACATGACAAAGTAGAAGCCACAACAATCTACGTAACTCACGATCAGCTAGAAGCGATGAGCATGGGCGATAGAACTGCAATTCTTGAGAGCGGGCTTCTTCAACAAGTAGACACACCTTCGAACATCTACAATCATCCAAAAAACGTATTCATTGCGGGATTTATTGGAAGTCCCTCCATGAACATGATTGATGGCGCTTTCGTAGAGAAAGATGGCGATATTGTTTTGGATTTTGGATTCTTTGTCTTCGATCCTTCAGCAGATATTAAAGAAATATTGAAGAAAACCAAAACAACAGAGTTTATTTTGGGCGTTCGTCCTGAACATGTGAAGATTTCCAAGGAAAAGACAAAAAATGCGATTAAAGCTAAGGTTGATATTATTGAGCCTGTGGGAAGGGAACTTCAAGTTTATCTTTCAATAGGAGAAAAGTCAATAGTGGCAATAACGACTCCCGCTCAAACACTAAAAATCGGAGAGGAGGTATGGTTCTTGCTTGATGAAAGAAGAATCCATCTCTTCGATAAAAAGACGGAGAAGCCTATATTATAATACTCGAAATTTTCACAAAATTCCCATGTTAATAGCTACTTTCAGGCGAACTCGGAATTCTTAAATAGAGATTGTAAGACAGCGTGACTCATGAGGGCAGTTATTTTCAAAGCTCCGAACAATGTTGTGGTTGAAGATGTTGATACCCCTAAAATCGGTAAAAGCGATGTGTTGCTGAGGATAAAATCAGTTGCAATATGTAATGCCACTGACATGCATTTCTTGAAAGGCGAAATTCCTGGAACAAAGTATCCTCTTCCACCTGGTAGACCGGGGCATGAATGTTCTGGTGAGGTTGTAGAAGTTGGGGAAAATGTGAATCAACTAGCAATCGGAGATAGAGTTGTTCCAGGACCGCTTTACGCATTGCCCTGTGGGAAATGTTACTATTGCACAAGGGGTGTGCAAGAACTTTGCGAAAATCCTAGCGAAGCTGACTTTGCATATGCGGAGTACCTCAGAGTTCCCGCAAAATTTTGTTATCCGCTACCTGAAAATGTCTCATATGAGGAAGGTGCTCTGATTGATTTGCTTGCGTGTGCTTTCCACGGAGCTACTAGAGCCAAATTCTCCATTGGAGATTCTGCAGCCATTATTGGACAAGGTCCTGCTGGATTGTTACTTACCCAGCTTGCAAAATTGGCTGGCGCAGGCAAGGTTATCACTGGCGACATTGATGATTCTAGACTTGAAGTCTCCAAAAAAATTGGGGCTGATTTTACAATAAACGCTATCAAAGAAGATTTGGTTAAGAAAGTTTTTGAGTTAACAGATTCGAAAGGATGTGATATAGCCATAGATGCTGTGGGAAAGCCCATTGTAACGTCACAGGCAATGGAAGTTCTGAAACCTGGAGGTCGCGTAGTAATATTCGGTTTTCACTTGAAACCCGGTGAAATCGATTTGGCTCGTGTCTTTGAGAGAGAGCTGGAAATAAGAGCAAGTTTCAGAACAATCGGCGAGTGGGATTACCGTTTGACAACAGAACTGGTTTCCGACAAGAAGATATATCTGAAAGCGCTAATCACTCACACTATGCCCCTGGAGCAGCTTAGACATGCTTTAGAGCTTATTGAGAAACAGTCAGAAAGAGTGATAAAAGTTATACTAAAACCATGACGCTGATTATCTGAAGTTTCTTGAGGCAGACGTCTTCTAGCTTTTCCCTCTCGAACTAAATTCCAAAACTGCCGCCGCCGCTCCATAAATACCTACATCTTCGCCGAGTAAAGTCATTGCTATTTCTGGCACTCTATTAACGACATATTTTTTTACATGTTGCCTAATGGGAGGTAAAATGAGTTTCTCATTTTTTAGAGTAACAGTGCCTCCAACCGTAATCAGTGAAGGATCATAAGCATTTATTACGTTCGAAAAACCTATGGCATTTAGAACCCCAATTTCCTCTACGAGTTGAAGAGATAGTTTGTCTCCACTTTTCGCAGCGTTAAATAAGTGTTCAGAACGTAGATTAGACAAATCATCCTTTACCTTTTTGAATAGCAAACTTCCTTTCGCTGTTTCTTCGCCAATTTCTTTGATTCTCATTCGGACGAAATTTGGTATGTTCTTTCCAGAACAGTAGGCTTCCCAATGTCCGTGTTTACCACATCCACATGCCAGTTTTCCTTCATAATCTATGGTGAGATGCCCTATTTCAACAGCGTTCCCATCTTTTCCCAGAAGCAGATGACCATCAACTATTGCGCCCCCACCTATTCCAGTACTTATTGTTATGTAAACAAGATTGTCTAGTCCTTTTCCAGCCCCAAACTCTCGTTCACCTAAGACGGCTCCTGTGCAATCGTTCACCAAATAAACAGGGATCCCCAGTTCTTTAGTTATGGGTTCTTTAAGCGGTACACTATCAAAGGGAAGATTCACAGGTTCTATAAGTTCCCCTTTCTCTATATCTAGTGGACCAGTTGAGGCTATTCCAACTCCTTGTAGTCTTTCGGATTCGATGTGATTTCTTTTACACAGCAAATGAGTTAGGGTAACAATCTGAATTGCTATTGCATTTTTGCTGCCTGTCGCAACTCTTTTTTGTATTTTTTCAGTGAGCCCTCCTTTTTCATTGAAAAGCGCTACTCTTAACCACGTTCCTCCTATATCTACTGCTACTGGATGTTTTTCCTTCACAACATCTCACCTTAAGAAAGTGGATGTCATTTCTATCTGTTAATATGGATACGTGGCGTGGTTATTCAAAATTTGTCTTTATTACGTCTTCTGGTTTCCACGTTCCTTTTGCAACCTTTGGCACGAAATCTTCTAGTCCTGTAGGTGGAAAGCTTAGTTTTTTGTTCTTTTCAGCGGACATATAACAACTCATTAACAGTTCAACTACAAGAGCTCCGTCTTTCCAGGTCTCTATGGGCATTCTGCCCTTCAGAAAGCTTTCAACCATGTGCCTGTGTTCATCCATGTACCCATATACGGAAATCTCGTTAGGTAGAACTGGCATGAATCCTTGCTCGGCCGCTTGCTTTTCTACTAGATGTTCTCCTTTTTCGCCTTTAACCTCTCGACTAAAGAAGACTTTCATTTCTGGATTCAAAGTGTCAATCTGCATGTAGTATTCTGGCCCTACTAATTCAAGATAAATTCGTTCGCCAGGAACGAAACTCCAAGAAGTGGATAACGCACTCATTACTAATGATTTACTTTTCGTCTCGTAGATTATGCTCGCCCTTCCCATGTCTTCCGCTGGTTTTTTTGAATAATCGATTTGTCCTCTAGTTTGTTCTTTAAGTTTTCCTACATATCTCGGTGTGCTCCACTTCAAAGAAGCTATTTCAGCAGATACAGCACGAGGGGTTAAGGCTTGCTTTTCTTCTTCGGGAGCTGTTAATAAGAATCTTGCAGCCTCGATACTATGACATAACATGTCGTTCAGGGCTCCTCCGCCTTGGCGTGAGGCATCCCAGAACCATGCTTCATGGGGTCCTCCATGTTCCTCAGAACATCTTGCAAGATATGGACGCCCGGCGGTGCTTGCTCCTCTTTTCCATAAAATTTCCTTGCCTTTCACTAGAGATGGCATGAAAACCTGATTTTCTAGGTAACCATTGAGTAAGTCAGCTTTCTTGACCATTTCTAACATCTGTCGTGCTTCTTTCACGTTACGAGCCAGTGGTTTCTCACACACTATTCCTACTAGTTCAGCCTTTCCTTGGATAACTTCCTCAGTTATTGCTTTTGCAACTGCAGTTCTGGCAAAATTTGGCACAGTTATCCATATGGCATCAACTTCGGGATCTCTAGCCATCTCTGAAACGTCTGTGTATGTCTTTGGGTTGCCGACGCCGAGCTCCTTGCAGCGGGCAGCAGTGCTCTTAGCTCGCTCTTCTTTGAGGTCACAAACAGCTTTTATATCTGCATGTCTCACTCCTTGAAAAGCTTTTATGTGATAGGTGTTGACAACCCAGCCTGTGCCTACAAACCCGACTCCAAGTCTCTTCATTCTTAATTCACTTTCAATTAGTGATTAATAGTTGTACAGTTGCTACTTAAAATCGATCGTTTCTAGCACTATCTCTGCGATGTCGAGAACTTGTAAATCACAGTTCTCAATTGAATTCAAGCCCGTTTCCAACATTTGAGCACATATTGGACAAGTTACTGCAATAATCTCAGCACATGTTTCACAGGCTTGTGTTGCCCGTTCATTTTCCAAACGAGGCTTGTGTAAAGGGTCATGCCATATCCCTCCGCCTCCACCGCCACAACAATAAGAATTACGGCGTGACATCTTCATTTCAACCAGTTTGGCGCCTACTGCTTGAAGCACCTCTCGTGGAGGATCATGAAGATTGTTTATCCTTCCTAAATAGCATGGATCTTGGAAAGTCACTGATCTGTTGAATTTGTGACTTATGCGAAGGTTGTTGCTGCGTATAAGGTCCAAGAGTAACTCGCTATAATGTTGAATCTTGAGATCTTGTTCGGTCCATTTTTTCTCCAGAAACGCAGGGTAGTCATTTAGAAACGCGTCGTAGTCATGGGGAGAAAGGCAAATAAGGTGTCTAATTCCATGACTGCGGATTAGTTCAGAATTTCGTTGAGCAAGTTCCTCAAATAACCCCACCTCACCGATTCTGAGGACATGCGCGCCGCTATCTTCCTCTTCGTTGCCGAAAATGCAGAAGTCAATATCTGCAGCATACAAAATCTTAACAATCGCTTGTGCCATTCTTTGGTTTCGTTCGTTATAACTAGCAACAGATCCAACATAGAAGAGCGTTTCACATTCTCCGTCCTTTGCTCTTTTGATGGGAAAATCTAGTTGGTTTGTGAATGCATCGCGTTGTGAACGAGGTCTGCCTTCGGGGTTTCCATGCTGATCGATGTTTTGTAACACTTGACGAATCACAATTGGAGGAATGCCTTTTTCTATGATCAAGCTTCTAAGAGCTTCGTTTATTCCTAAAATGTCTACTTTATGGTCTGTAAACTTGTTGTGAGGAAATCTGTCCCAACTTCTATCGTCCAGTGCTAGGCAATGTTCTTGGCAACTTCCACAGAGAGTACAGGTATACAAAGAATCTATGAAATCCCGGGAAGGTTTTGAAAAGTCAATTTTTCCTTCCAAAATCCCCCTAGCTATTATATTCCTTCCCCTTGCAGTAAAAGAGTCAAATCCACCGGTGTTCTCGCGGATGGGACATACCAAATCTGTGCCATCCCGAGCCCTAACCATACTTCTGCAATATCCACATCTGGCACAAAGATAGAGGTCTTCTTTGTAGTCATTTAGACTTCTACCTCTTCTCCTTGTTTTTAGTACATGTTCTTTTTCAGTCATGGTCTATGCCTCAAAGTCGGTTGGTAGGCTTAGACCGCCGGGGTTCATTATGTTGTTTGGGTCTATGGCTTTTTTGAGTTTTATCAACATTTCACGATATACCGGGTTTCGCATGATTGTGTAAGGATACCACATCTTGCCTATCCAGTAGTTGCAGCCACCATTCTTCGTCACGGCTCTTTCTGCATACTTATCGCTCAAGTTTTTGACAAAATCAACCGTTTCTGGAACGCCTTGATCATAATAGAGAGAAGTCGACACATGGCCAGCATTTTTGTGTGCGATACTGACAGTTGAATGCTTTACATTGTGCCTTTTGATTCCTTCCTCCTGTTGTTTTAGAAATGCCAGAATGTCTTTCAGGTCTTTTAACGCGTCTCCTGCTGGAATCATATGGCAGTTCCACTGCCACTGTCCAATTTTGGCTGCCCAGCGCGGCAACAACTCAAATTTATAGTCCCAGTCTCCTTTTGCATATTTCTCAGCGTCTAGGATTTCTCCTCCCTCCTCCAGTGCTATTTGATCCAAAAGCTTTCTTCTCGCTTCAACAAGTTCCGGAGTCTGATCCTCGACGACAAAAGTCAATAATGAGACGTAACCGTCTTTAGCCAGTTCAGGTGTGTTAACCTCTAACCCATCTTCAGCAAACCAAGCAACGTGATCTGCTTCTCTGGTTTTTAACCAACGATAATAACATGCCTGACATGATTCATAGTCTCTGAAACCATAGGCTCCAAAAGCGGTTCCGACAGCTTTCGAATACAACCGTAGAGTTACCTCCCCTATCACACCGAAACATCCGCCAGAACCGACAAAAATGCCAGCCAAATCGGGACCTATACAATACCTATAAAATTTCTTGGCGCAAGGGTTCACCGCAGATCCTGTTGCCAGTATTTCACCGTTAGGCAGAACTACCTTTAAGTTCATCAAATCTTCAGCACAAACTCCATACCGGGGACTACCATAACCATTACTTTGCACGGAGATGCTACCGCCAACAGTTGACGCATAGCCTGAATAGGGTCCCTTGAAGCCTA
>CAYGBA010000033.1:0-16927 GCA_964347995.1 uncultured Candidatus Bathyarchaeia archaeon
TTCAGAATCTTCAGATCATAGTCTAGAAGGGCCACAGCGGCGCCCAGAGCCACGGTATTCTGCATAATCAATTCGCCCTCAAGTTCTTTGACGATCTCGATCAAGGGCACCGAGTAGAGTTTAAGGTCGTCTCTTCCTAGCTCTTCGTCGCTTAGAACGATTGCTTCTGCATCGTACACTATCCCTCCTCCCGGGACAAGCTCGTCTTTGTGGAGAAGGATCGTCTCTTTGTTTAGCGCCAAAAGCAGATCGATAGTGTCGGCTTGTGAGTAAATGTCTTCGGCGTCGGCTCTTACAATATAGAAGTTGTGTCCGCCTCTGATGAGGGATTGGTAGTCGTTGGTGCCGAAGACGTGGAGTCCTCCTCTTAGACAAGCCTTAGCAAAAAGGAAGCCAGAACGGGTTATTCCGGCTCCAGCCTCGCCTCCAATCAATACAGATATCTTGTTTACAATCAAGCTGAACACCAACACACACTTACATGAGTTCTTAGCTGGTTGACAAATTCAAAATATGCTCGGAAATCTTGACAAGCTTTCGTATTTGACTTTAATCCGAATTTACTCACGTCACTAAACCCTATTTAAGCTGAATACAAGTGATATTTCACTTATAGGGTGACCCATATTTTGGGGAAACAAATCTTACAGACATATTTAGAACGATGTTTGTTTCGGTTTCTCCAAGCTTTTTCCCCTATAATTTTGCGTTTACAAATCTTGCATTTCCAATCGTTCAAGGGTTTACGACCAGATCTCCTAATCAATACTAATTTCCATGGCATATTACCCAACTCAATTATACGCATACATAATTACTGCCAGCTACCGTGCGCATGGTTTCCCGCAGCCAAATCACTTCATCCTTAGCAGAGAAAGTCTTTTTTGAGGGGAAAGAATGAGGAAACTTGGCAGAAACTGAGGCTTGATGAAGCGTTGAGCTGTTTCGGGCATTAAATGTCTCTCTTTCCCTTTTTTGCAAGGCTACAAGGATACGTGGGCGTCTTACATTTCCCCTCAGATGCGAGTAAAGTAGCATGGTTCTGACGCATCTTCTCCAGCAAGGAGGCTCTTTCTCAATTTGTGCTTCCGTCTACGCGTTATGAAAACCGATTCTCCATGTTCAAGACGCCTTTCGATTTCTTCAAAATCGATTTCCTCAAGCTCTTCAACCTCAACACTCTGATCTTTGTCGTGTTTCAAGAAGAACAGTTGAAACAGTGGCTTTTTTCCATTGGTCTCAAGAGGCTTTCTCAACAATATTCTTTCCATCACTCAACGCACAACTCTGAATTGGTAGTACTCCTCAATTTCTCTGTGGAAATTATTAAGTTTGTGTGACTGTGATGCCACAGTAACATAAGTTTAAATATCTAATGTCTTAAGAGAAATTGTGTGGTGATGGGCGCGAGACAGAGCTCCTTTCTCTCTCAGCAGTATTTTTTTATTGCGCGGCTCGTGCCCAATCATCAAAATACTATTGGCTCTCCATGATGCTTAATGGAACTGAGTTATGTTCTGAGTATGAACGCTTGCTGAGTTTACGCGCATTAATGCGAAGACTACCGGAACTCCGTTCGATGGACTTGACTATTGAGTTGTGCATTGCCGCGCTTTTTTCTGTATCGCTTGACGGTATTGTTAGCCGGAGAGGTAATGAGAGAAAATGAGAATTGTTGTTGCGTCCTTGTTGAGCGCATACCTTGTCTTTTGATTGCCCTCTTGATCTTTTATACTTCGGACGGAAGTATTTCCATTTTGTATGGTTTTGAAGGCGAACTCCATACTAGTCACCTTGAGAGGGTGAAAAGAAGTACTAGCATGCTCGCCGAGTTTATGTTTCTTTCTTTTCCATTGCGCCCACTGCTATCGCAACCAAACCGATGATTATTTTGAACGCTGCGTGCCACTCGGGTTCTGTTCCTATGTCTAGCCCGGGGACCAAGCCTAGAATGCCCATTAATAGAACTATTATTCCGACAACAATCAAAACAGGCTTTGCATATCCCATCTTTCTTTTTAACCTCCTTTACATTTGTTGGTTCGCACGTTTGTATTTTTCTTCAACAACAATGACATCCTCTAAGGTTATCCATGGTATCGTCGCGAGGCTTTCTTGAAGTGCCTTGCGAATTTTGATTCCAAGCTCCTCATGAGTTTCCTTTTCTGTCTCATGCGATAGACTAATGAGAATGACTATTGCGGCTTTTTTAGGTGGGTTTGAAGGTGCGCAGTTTTCATCTTGATTATCTGCTGCGATTTGGGCGACTTCTGGTTCTCTGTATGTCTTTCTGGTGATGTTGGGCAAGGCTGAATGACCTTCGTTTTCAAGCAAGGCATTGAGTGAAGCAAAAGCGTCAACAAAGCGGTGTCCTTTGTAGGTTGTAACATAATTATTCAAATCGCGTGTAAGTAGATCTTGGGATGTGAGAAGCGTTAAATATATCTTGAGTTGCGAGTGACTGAGTTCTGTTCCGTACATGATGTGGCTTTTGCGCTTTCTTTGCGTGCAAAACGCTAAGATTTGAGCCATGATTTCGATTCGTTGTCTCCTCATCTTGGACACCAACTTTGTATTCCAGCACGCGCTGTGTTACGATTTCGAGATAGAAACTTTTAAATGCATGTTACTGTGACACAACAGTAACAGTGAGTTATGAAGCGGAGTGCTTTGTCTTGTTGTCCTTGGACGAAAACGCCGAGATGTTGTCTGATTTCGGGCTTACACATAACCAAGCAAAGGTGTATCTGACCATAGCCAAGCTGGGTATAGCCACAGTCAGTCAGGTTTCAAAAGTTTCCAAGGTGCGGAGAGAGGATGTCTACAGAATATTGCCGAGTCTTGAAAAGATCGGATTGATAGAAAAGATACTGGGCAAACCAACTAGACTCAGAGCTATTCCCGTGGAAGATGCGCTTTCTCTGATGATCAGGCGTGAAGAACATATCGCGAGCGAAAGAGTGAGTTCACTGACTGCTATGAAAGACGAGTTTTTGAAACATTTCAAGGCTTATAAGGTGAAGCTGTTATCTAGAGAAGCCGCCCACTTCGCTCTGATCTCAGAGAGGAATGGAATAATCAATAAGGAACTAACTATGGTTAAGAATGCTGAGAGAGCGATTGACGTTGTAACGTCCAGAGATAAGCTCTTCCATATTTTCGGCGGTTACGTTGGGCGATTTGAGAAAGCATTCAGAAGAGGAGTGAATGTTCGCATTATTCTAGACATATTCGATTATGAAGACTCGATTCTGAAAATCATGGAAGAAAACATAAGATTTAGTGATTATATGAAGGTGAGGTATACCGATCAACCAATAGGCCATTGCGTCATTAGAGACTATACGGAAGCGATAATGGCGACTTCAAAAGAACCAACTGTTGGAGAGACTCCGTATCTATGGACCGATGACGAAAATCTCGTCGGCCTGCTGCAAAGGAATTTCGAATCAACATGGCATGCTTCGACGGATGTGGAAGCCATTCAGACCGAAGCTGTTCCTGAGAAAATTGAGCAATTCCTCCGAAACTTGAGACCCACGAATCACGTGATTTTTGTGTACAATTCCTTAGAAGCTAAGCACAAAGTTCTTTTCAACTACATTAGAAGCGGACTAGAAAATGGTGAGGCTGCGGCCTACATAGCCTCAGAGGAGGACCCAAAACAAATAAGAGATTCGATGAAAAGACTGGGCTTTGGTGTAGAGAAATATGAGAAAGCAGGTGCTTTGAAAATCTTCGGATACGAAGATTTTTACATTATAGATGGGAAATTTAGCATAAATACCACAATGAATCTATGGAAAAAACTTTACAACGAAGCCTTGAAACAGGGCTTTAACGGATTAAGAGTCACCGGAGAAATGACGTGCTTCTTCAAGCACAAATTAGTTGAACAGTTGATAGAATATGAAAGAGCAGTTCACAGAGTGTTTGACATCCCCCTTATCGCCATCTGCGCGTACAACGCGAACATGGTAATGAGAGCCGATAACCCAATCGATCTATACAACGAATTACTCAAGGCTCACGGCAAAATCCTGTTCACTGGAGTTGACGAGAAACTGGGAAAAGTCGAGATTAGACAGGGCTGGACTTCTCCTTAACGTCATCCGGGGCTTCAGAAAACGGCTAGATCATCTATATCTCTTGGATGCATAAAGTCTTATAAAGGTTTTAGACTGCTTCATTATTTGATGGTATAGATGAAGTGTCGAGATTGTAGGTATATTGACCACTTCTTAATCGAGGACAAATACTGGTGTTATCTAAACAAAACTTATGTAGATCCGGAACAACCTCAATGTGAAAAATTTGGGCCATATTTAGGAAGAACATCGGCTAGCACGTTTGAATAAGAGCGGTAGAGGCGAGTTGTTCAGAAGTGCGCTCATTTTGCTGATTTCTGAAAGAATTCTGTATGCGAACGCGCGTTGCGGATTTTGGAAACTGATGATTGGTGCATGCGCATACTCGGAACACGTGAGAAGTTGAGAGAGATAGACGGCATGATCCGGATGCAGAGAGTGAAGGCCCTCAACAAGAAACCGGTGGCAAACGAAAGCTACGTTCTTTACTGGATGCAAGCATCACCAAGAAGCGAGTATAACCATGCTCTTGAGTATGCCCTTTCGAAGGCCAATGAATTGAATAAGCCTCTTGTTGTGTTTTTTGGAATAACCGACAGCTATCCCGAAGCGAATGAAAGACACTACTGCTTTATGCTAGAAGGGCTCAGGGAGGTTAAATTGTCTCTTGAACGGAGAGGCATAAGAATGGTAATATGGCATAAGTCGCCGGAAGTTGGCGCGGTTGAGTTATCCCAAGATGCCTCCTTGGTTGTCGTAGATAGGGGATATTTGAGGATACAGCGGAAATGGCGTAGCTATGCAGCGAAAAATGTAGCTTGCCTCTTAGTTCAAGTTGAGAGTGACGTAATTGTTCCTGTTGAAGAAGCGTCGCCAAAGGAAGAATATTCTGCTGCCACCTTCAGGCCCAAGATAAAAAAGAAACTAGGCTATTTCCTTGCGCCACTGCGAGAAAACAATCCCAAAGCGGATTCTTTGCACATGGATTTTGACTCATTTGATGTTGAGGATGTGAAAAGAGCGATCTCTCATTTTAAGATTGATCGAAGTGTCAAAAAAGTGAGCAATTTTAAAGGCGGAACAAGTGAGGCGAAAAAGCATCTCGAAAATTTTTTGAAAAACAGATTGGACCAATATCCGGAACTGCGGAACGACCCAACACAAGACTCTCTCTCAAATATGAGTCCGTATTTGCATTTCGGACAGATTTCTCCTCTCTACGTCGCTCTAAGAGTTCTAGCGACCGATAGCCCTGGGAAAGATGCGTATCTTGAAGAACTGGTCGTGAGGAGGGAATTGAGCATCAATTTCGTGTCTTACAATGAGAATTATGACTCTTTTAACAGCCTTCCTGAATGGGCAATAAAGACACTAAAAGAGCACGAGAAGGACCGACGAGAGTACCTCTATACTTTGGAAGAACTGGATAGTGCGGAAACTCACGATCCCTATTGGAATGCTGCTCAGGAAGAGATGAAGACCATGGGGAAGATGCACGGCTATATGAGGATGTACTGGGGAAAGAAAATTCTCGAATGGAGTACGACTCCTGAGGATGCCTTCAGAAACGCCCTTTTCCTCAACAATAAGTATGAACTTGACGGTAGGGACCCGAATGGATTCACTGGTGTGGCATGGTGTCTCGGAAAGCATGACCGACCATGGAAAGAAAGAAGGATTTTTGGCAAGATAAGGTACATGACCGCAAAAGGATTAGAGAGGAAGTTCGACGCAGATGGATACGTTGAGAAAGTAAAGAATGTTTAGGGGAGTATAGCTCTGAGGCGGGCCATACTTACAGGAAAAACCCGTTGTCTATGATATCTTTCGTAGGATACGTCTCAATCTTTCTTTCACATTGAAATGTTCAAACTCGTCTCTGCCTCGGCGGTATTTGGAAACAAACAAAATCGCCACTAAAAGCCCGAATATCGCAAATGGCACACTTCTTTCTATGATAACAAGCACAACTGGTACTAGAGAATGGACGATGACAGACGTGTAGTATGAGTCCCTAGTAGTTATGAATGTGAATAAGGCTGTCCCGAAGAAAAGAATCAACGAAAAGGGAGACAAGAGTGCCAAAGTCCATATCAACATGGTGGTTCCCATGTCTCCCTTCCCCTTCAAGAATACTGGAAAATTAGTGCCAATAATCGCTGAGAATATGAGTGCGAGAGAGATTGTGAAATCATTGCTGAAATAGAGATCGGACACAATCAACGCAAGAACTACCTTTGATACATCGCCAAGTACTGTCAAAAACCCCGCCAGCAATCCGCCAACCATAAAGGTGTTGGCAACGCCTACCTTCCCAGTTCCTTTTTCGTAGATGATCTCACGCTTAAGAACGTAGGTAAAGATGAAAGCAAAAGGAATCGACCCATAAACGTAAAAGGATAAGATGAAAAATATGGCTTTCAAAGGATCCATCATTTTACCTCTAATTTATGATCGGGAAACGCAGGGAAGCTATTGATATCTAACTGACTTTCTAGCGGTTTGCCTCATAACCTCGAGCTTTTCCAAGCCCACGCATGCCCCATTGCAAAGACCTTTGTTTTCGCGCAATCGGGTTCTACATTTTCAATTGTCAGATCAGATTTGCTCCGAAACCAAACACTTGTCTTGTGCCGTAAAATTGGTTCTACAGGCACCTCTTTTCCACAAATGCCACATTTTGCCAAAGCATCGCTTCCTTTGTTTCTCACTTCTGTTAGATGCTCGTGTACTACTCTATCGGTATTTTCATGCCTTTCATTGGCTTCGCTAGCGGGGCCTTGACTGTCAGCAGCCCATTCTTAAAGGTGCCTTTTGCCTTCCTTGGGTTGACCTCGTGGGCCAGAACCCAGCAGCCAAAATATTCAACGTCATTCCTAGGTGCCTTGATACAGAAGCTTGTCTCCGACATTTCAAAGTGTATATTCTTCTTGTCTACGCCCGCAAGCTCCACTTCAATTGTGTATCTTTCCTTATCATGATATACACACGCCGTTGGAAAGACCGGAATCCTATCCTTTTCCGCCAAGGAACATCACCTCCTCTGCATCAAATGGCATGCTGAGTCTCTAGTTTGAGGTGTGAATATTTAAAGCTATGTTACTGTTGTGTCACAGTAACATACGCTTAAAAGCTTGCACCTCTGAAACTCCTTGTATTTAGTGTCACCTTGAACGCTTACAGCAGGTGATGAGTTACGAAGAACTCTAGCTGGGTTTCTAAAGTTGCCTTTTCAGCAATTTCTATGTTGGTACTTCTTTTCACTCAGAGTTCATTTCTCAGTAGATCATTTATCTTGTTTTTCTATATCTACGGCGCGATTCCCTTTGCCTTTATTTTCACTTATCTGGTTAGTGGTGAGGTTATCTACGAGAAAGGAACCAAGAATGTGGGCGTCGCCAATGCCTTTATGGTTGGCGGTCTAGCTGCGGGGTTTTCTACAGTCATTGGCGAAACGTCAAAGGGGCTACTTCCACTGATAGTATCCACCTACTATTTTGGTGGTGATCTCAATACTTCTCTTGCATTCACCTTTTCTGCTATCATTGGCACAAACTTTTCAATTTTTTTGCGGGGCAAAGGGGGACTGGGAAGAACTATCCTAATCTTGACCTTACTTGCGTTGGCTCCAATTTCAGCTATTCTTTTGGGGGTAGTATGGCTAGTCATGTTCAAAATATGGAAGGATTCCTACTATTCTACTGTGCTGAACAAT
This sequence comes from uncultured Candidatus Bathyarchaeia archaeon, assembly GCA_964347995.1. Lineage (GTDB taxonomy): Archaea > Thermoproteota > Bathyarchaeia > Bathyarchaeales > Bathyarchaeaceae. Next base: position 7,804 of record CAYGBA010000033.1, read on the forward strand.
TTTCTCATACCGGTTGTGCTTCTGCCTATAGAACAGAACATACCTCTCACTGTATTTGGATTATCAGCGGCGACGCTATTCTTTTTGAATTATGATCGAAGTAGAGACGATATCGCAAACTTCAAGGCCACCAACAAATTTAGGGATCTTTTCGCAAAGAGTGGATACATAGTAGAAGCATCCGATGCTAAAGGTGTGTCAGAAGTTGGAGGAAAAGCAAGCAAATTAGGCTATTTGAGGAAAAAGGGTTTTCGAATCCCTCAAACATACATATGTACGTTCAGAGCGTATGAGGAATATATCTCTGGCAACAATTCTGTTCTAAACAGATTAGAGAAAGAGATAGAGAATCTGATAGATAGCAACAGGAAATATTCTGTGAGATCTTCGGCAAACCTAGAAGATGCAACAAGCTACTCCTTTGCTGGCCAGTTTAAGAGCTATCTAAACATGAAGGGTCGAAAGCCCATAATGAGGGCTATTGAGAGGATATGGCAATCTGCCCGAGGGGATAGGGTAAAGGCCTATCTCAGCAAAATCGGCAAATCTGGTGAAAAGCTGAAGATGGCAGTGATAGTTCAAGAAATGATCGCCCCTGAGCTGTCCTGTGTAGTCTTCACCAAAAATCCCATTAACGGAATGGATGAAGTTGTAGTAGAATCCGTATATGGTTCTGGAGATGCATTGGTACAGGACGGGATAACTCCCGATAGATGGGTCCACAAGTGGGGAGAATGGATTGAGAAACCTGAAGACACAGAAGGTATTCTCCCTACAGTATCGAGGATGGTGCTACAGGCCAAAGAGATAGCCAAGAGATACGGCAAGCCAGTGAATCTGGAATGTGTGTATGATGGGAATGAAATCTACTGGCTGCAGCTCAGAGAAGTCACTACCTTAAAAGACACAAATCTGTATTCCAATAAGATATCCAAGGAATTCATGCCGGGCATCATCAAACCTCTGATCTGGTCTGTGAATATATCTGTGGTGAATAGTTCCTGGAAGAGACTGTTCGTGGAGCTCATCGGTGAAGAGGCAAGAAGCATCGACATAGACAATCTGGCAAAGTCCTTCTACTACAGATCATATTTCAATATGGGGGTAGTAGGAGATATTTTTGAGCTTTTAGGAATGCCAAGAGAATCTGTTGAATTACTGATGGGAATCCAAGTTGCAGGGAGTGAAAAACCCAAGTTCAAACCAAGTGCTAAAACCCTCAAATACCTGCCTAGGATGATGTTGTTCGCCGTAAAGAAAAGCATGTACTCAAAAGAAATAGAGCGCTTTTTAGCAAGTCAGAAGAGAAAGTACGACTCACTCAATCTTCTAAATAAAGAGAAACTGAACACGAGAGAAACTCTGGGTTACATAGAGGAACTGATTCAGGCGAATAAAGAAACGTCGTATTTTGTCATAATCACACAGTTGCTCATGGGTTTCTACAATATGATGTTGAAAAGGCAACTGGAGAAACTCGGCTTAGAGATCGAAAAAATCGATTTCGGAGAGGTCACAAAAAGGATAAGAGACATTGATCCAAACTATCACTTGTCAATATTACGCAGTGAATATGACGCATTGCCTGAAGACGAAAAAGCACAGATGCACGTGATGAGCCACCAGGATTTCTCTAAATCACCCGAGATGAGAGATTTTAGAGGAAAGATCGAGGGATTCTTGGGTAGATTTGGGCACTTAAGCGATAGTGGTAATGACTTTTCTACGGTGACTTGGGGAGAAACACCTGAAATCCTAGTGAGGATGATAATGGGTTTCACGAAGCCGGAGGGTGAGAAAGCTGGTAAGGTAGATATTTATGCTTTGTTCAGGAGCCCTATCAAAGACATTCTACTCAGATTCTTATACAAAAAAGCTGTAGGCTTCAGGGAATATAGAGAGCGAATGACCTTCCTTTACACTTATGGTTATGGATTGTTTAGGCCATATTTCCTACACCTTGCGAAGTTTCTTGTGGAGAATGGTTTCATAGAAGAGGAACAAGACATATTCTATCTGAAATTGGATGAAATAAAACGGATAAGCGAGCTGGGAACAATGCCGGTTGGGTACAAAAATGACCTTGAAAAAAGGAAGGAAGAAGTGGTCAAATATGAAGACATAGTTCTGCCCGGTTTGATATGTGGAGATTCTCCTCCACCTCCATTAACAAAAAGCAAGTTGTTTACTAAGTTGAAGGGATTAGGTGTTTCAAAAGGGTACTGTGAGGGTAGAATAAAGGTTGTTAAGGGCATGCACGATTTTCATAAGATAAGAGAAGGAGATATCCTGGTAATACCATATTCAGATGTCAGCTGGACTCCTCTGTTTGGCGGAGCTAAGGCTGTCATATCGGAGTCGGGCGGGATGCTTTCACACTGCTCAACCGTAGCGAGAGAATATAACATTCCTGCAGTGGTATCCGTTCAAGGAGCTCTCGAACTCAAAGATGGTACTATGGTAGCAGTAGACGGTTACAATGGAGAAGTCCTGATTCTAGACGCAAAAAGACATCCATCAAAATTCAAGAAATCCACAGAAATACTAAGGGAGGCATGACATGCCCACTTTTATTGCCAGAAAGACTGTGTGACCAGGGGGAATTGAGGTGCCGCATGTAGTACTCAAGGGGAAAGTCTATGCCCAGAATATCTTTGATAATCTTAATCCTTTGTTTATAAGAAACAAGGATCTCATTCTGAAAACATCAAAGACGTATATTGACCGAGAAAAGAAGTCAATCCTAATCGAATCGCTGGCAATTGAGAAGAAAAACAAGACCGATTTCCTTGCAATGATAAGCGAGAGAGAAGATGGTGTTGTAGTAAGGATCTACCCTGGCTCAAAGGTCGAGAAGACGGAAGGTGTTAAGAGGATACTTGCAGAGGCTGCTAAACAATTGCTGGACACATTCCCGGAGCTTAAGGTTGGAAAGACCAATATCTCTGATTTGTTGAAGTAGATGGGAGTCTTGGGCGAAAACTGAAAGATTGTATTGGCGTGCACACGACCTGTCTATAAATTGTTGTGCATCATCTTTCGGGTTAAGGCTCTCCATTACTGTCTTAACCATACCCCCTGCTTGTTTTTTGCTATATCCAAATTGGGATGCAGATAACAAACCTTAATTTAATACGGGATGAAAGAAATAAAAATTTAGGAGTTAAAGACGATGGAAAAAGTGTTATTTTTTGTAGAGAATGGGTTTGAAGATCGAGAGTTGATGTATCCTTACTACCGCTTCCAAGAAGCCGGATACAAAGTAGACCTGGTAGGACCCAAAGCCAAAGCCGCGTACGACGGCGAGCATGGACTCACAGTGAAATCTGATCTTTCGCCTGCCGAAGTCAAAATGGATGACTATGTGGCGATAATTATACCTGGAGGGCGTGCCCCAGACCGCATGAGAACAAATACGGGACTGGTCAATTTGGTGAAGGAGGCTTCCCGAAAGGGAAAGGTGATTGCCGCTATATGCCATGGGCCTCAGCTTCTAATAGAGGCGGGGGTTGTGAAAGGAAAGAAGGCTACGTGCTATGTCTCTGTGTCTACTGATCTGAAGAACGCTGGCGGAGTCTATCTGGACAAATCAGTTGTGGTGGACGGGAATCTAGTGTCATCTCGTTTTCCAGCGGATCTCCCACACTTTTGTCGTGAGACCCTAAAACTCTTGGAAGCAAGAAAGTAGACTTCGACTAGATTCCAGCAACTCTGGGAAATTGACTTATGCAGGAAGCCAGATATCACAACTAAAGAATAACAGGTAAACCTTTTGAATAGTGGTGTTGACCGGCAACCTCCAGTCTTCTGTGCGTGTCTTCGTGGGTATCTATCTTCTACTCTTCTTCCACGGTTATGGCTTCAGTTGGGCACTGAACCACGCAAGCCATGCAGAGAATGCAGTCATCCTCTCTAACAGGAACAGATTTTTCGGTGTCTGGATATTCAGAAAGGTTCTGAAGCTCAAAGACTTCGACAGGGCAGACATCCACGCAGACAGCGTCGCCGTTGCACTTTTCCCAATCAACTTTTACTTTTGGCATTCTATACAATCCTCACTTAACCCTTGTTCAACGCTGAGGATGTTTTAATACTTTGTGTCGCGAGCGTGTTTTTCGCATCATTAGTCGTAAAGCCTTAAAAGGAATAGTTTAAATTTGAAGTCTTTCAAAAATAGAAGGGAGTAAAAGATTATGTCTGAAAAAAAGAAGAAATTGGCGATAATCGTTCACAGCGGAACTCTAGACCGACTCTTTTGCGTTTTTACCCTTGGTTCCACTGCAACAGCCATGGACATGGAAACGCACCTCTACTTCACCTTCTGGGGTCTTAACATGCTCGTAAAGGGAGCCATGGAGAAAGCTGGACTGCCTGCCACGTACAAACCCATGGAAGAACAACTGAAGAAGAAGCTGAAAGAAATGAAATATCCAACACCGTACGAAATGCTCAAGAGAATGAAGGCCTCAGGACTCTTGAAGATCTACGCCTGCAGCCCAACAATGCAGATGTTCGACATTAAAAAGGAAGATCTCATCCCTGAAGTAGACAAGATCGCAGGCGCCGCCGCCTTCCTCGACCTTGCCTCAGATGCCGACATAACGCTTCTCGTCTAGCCTTCACTGGCGATGCGAGAGGTGAACACACTAGGTCAGAAGAGTCACCTAAACGAGTGTTGTTGACAGGAAGTTCGTAGATGGGAGACAAAACTCGAATCGACCAGGAATTGGACTGTTTGGGTCTCTACTGCCCAGAACCCGTCTTTCGGACAAGACAAGAACTCGACAAGTTGTCTGTCGGCCAAGTTCTAGAGGTGATTGCCGATGATCCCGCGGCTGAGGAAGACATAAAACGTCTTGTGAAGAGGCTTGGCCACCAACTCCTCCAGCTACGCAAAGATGGAGATCAATTTCATTTCTTTATTAAGAAAACGAGATAGGAAGGACCAATAGATTGAGAAAAGTGTACATGGACCACGCAGCTGGGATACCCATCGATCCCAGAGTCTTCGAAGCGATGAAACCATACTATCTAGAGAACTACGGAAACCCTTCATCTTCCCACTCTTTCGGAGCAGCCACCAGAGACGCGTTAATGGAGTCGAGAGAAAAAGTTACTCGGCTAATAGGCGCCGAAAAACCAGGAGAAGTCATTTTCACGTCAGGAGGCACAGAATCCAACAATTTGGCAATAAAGGGAGTTGCCTACCGGAACAAGGAGAAGGGGAATCACATCATCACAACTACCATTGAACATATATCAATCATAAACGTCTGCAAACACCTTCGAAAACAAGGCTTCGAAATAACCCGCATACCGGTGGACAAACAAGGCCTAGTTGACTCACAGGAAGTCGAGGATGCAATAACCGACGGAACAATCCTCATATCTGTCATATACGCAAACGGCGAAATCGGGACAATTCAACCGATAAGAGCAATAGGAGAGATAGCCCGCACGAACCAGATCTGCTTTCATGTTGACGCTGTAGCCGCAGCAGGAAAAATACCCATCAACGTTGAACAGGAAAACATAGACCTCTTGTCCATCTCTTCTAACGACATGTATGGACCGAAGGGCATCGGCGCCCTCTACATCAAAAAGGGAACGAGAATTCAACCAGTTACACAAGGCGGCGGCCAAGAAAGAGGGCTGCGCTCGGGCACAGAAAATGTACCGGGCATAGTCGGCATGGGTAGGGCAGCGGAACTCGCCCAAGCAGAAATGGAAGCTGAAGGCACACGGTTGACCAAGCTACGGGATAAACTCATTAAGGGTGTTTTGGGCACGATTGCGAGTTCCTACCTTAATGGCCACCCCACTGGAAGACTTCCCAACAACGCCAATCTCAGATTTAGTTATATAGAAGGGGAATCTCTCATTTTGGGTCTGGACATACTCGGTGTTCAGGTGTCTTCGGGTTCAGCATGTACTTCCAAAACCCTAGAGCCATCCCACGTATTACTCGCCATAGGTCTAGCCCACGAAGAAGCACACGGTTCCTTAGTTTTTACCATGGGCAAGCAAAACTCGGAGGAAGATGTGGATTACGTAATGGAAGTTCTGCCTGGCGTGGTGAAGCGGCTGAGAGAAATTTCTCCGTTGACCCCGAAAGAGATGTTGAGGTGATATGAGTGTACAGCGAAAAAGTGATGGACCATTTCATGAATCCGCGAAACATGGGCGAAATCGCAGACGCAGATGGTGTTGGGACCGTAGGTAATCCGGTTTGTGGTGACCTCATGAATGTGTACATTAAGGTTAAAGACAGCAAGTTGGAGGATGTCAAGTTCAAGACCTTCGGTTGCGGAGCAGCCATAGCCACAAGCAGCATGATCACCGAACTCGCAAAAGGAAAGACCCTTGAAGAAGCCCTAAAGATCACCAGGGGCGATGTGGCGGACCGCCTAGGCGGTCTCCCTCCAGTCAAGATGCACTGTTCTAATCTAGCGGCAGATGCTCTACACGCGGCAATAGAAGACTACAAGAAGAGAAAGGGGGTAAAGAAATGAAAACTTTCAGGAAATGCGAAATGTGCAATGCTGAAGTGCCCGCGGACAGGTGTGTGTTTGCAACTCACATAGAAATCATTGACGGAAAAGAACACATCTACTGTTGCAAAATCATGCAACAAAGAATCAAGAACGATGCCCCTTGAGAGCAATTACCTAAAATATTGACAACGTAGATTTTCTATTCGCGCAAGGTCACACGGCATGTCTATTTCATTTCATGCACCCCGCACGCCAAAAGACCTTGAATGCCTCGCACTGTCGCCTTCCTGATACTCCTCATCAGCCTTCTTTTCCAATCAAAAGCGGTCACTATCTTAAGTAGTTCCGTCGACACTGCCGCAAGTGGCATCGGAACTCAGAACTGGCTTGGAGTTGTGGTGGTGCGTCAAATTCCTGTTTCACACCACAACTGCGATAAAAAGTCGGATCTGTTCGGACCTGAAGAACTAACTCAAGTTACTGCGGACGCGGTGGCAGAATTACTTAACGGATCCTACGCAGAAAGTCAATGGAGAGCCAACTCTCAGCTAAAAGGGAATTTCATTTTGTGACCAGTGGAAAATTCTTCGATCGATCTGAATACCCTATACGAAATGTTAGAAGTAGTTGATAAGGTACTACAGTCTAGGCAAAGTAACCGTGTACGCGCATGCGCGTGCATATATTGAACTCATAATTACACTTAAGTAAAGATAAGCTGTGCGACTACCGCAGCAATGGTTAAAAGAATGAGTAGGATGAACATGACTACCATGGGCAGGTTGTTCTTCTGTGCATAGTAGCCTGGGCTATTAATCACTGCGTATAACAGCAATCCCAGAGCCAATGGTGAAAGCATTCTCGCCCATTTGCTACCAAACCACAATCCAGCCCCAGAGACGATCAAAAGAATAGCGGTAGAGAATTCAGCTAACACATGGAAAGTTATCAACCAGGGTTTTTCCTCTGGAGGAATTTGATTAGTTGAAAGGGCGAAGACCCAAAAACCAATCATAAATGAGCCAATCAAGACAGAATAAATAGCGACCAGATTACCTGCTGAGAACAAAGCCAAATTTCACCTTTCCACGCGGGGGTAGCTAATCATATTTTATACTTATGTACGCGCGCAACTATGCTCCTAGTGTTCGCCTTCTGCTTTTGGGTAGCCTTCGTCCTCCAGTTGGATAGTGGTATGATCGATTCCAAACTCTTTCTTCAACATATTGATCAAGGTTGCGATTAGCTTCTTTCTGTGTATCCCTTCGTTCACTACCACGTGACCGCTCATGCAGCACATCTTAGTGGGGGTAATACACCATACATGAAGATCATGGACTCCCTGCACGCCTTCTACTTCAAGCATTCTGCGCTCCAGTGCACTAAGGTCGATGTGGGAAGGAACGCCCTCGAGGAGAACGTTCAGAGAATCACGGATCAACTTCCCAGAACTGTAGAAGATTAACACCCCTATGAATATGCCGACTAGGGGGTCTGCCAAGTACCATTCTGTGAAAAGCATGACAAGTCCGGCGAAGATCGCTCCTATTGACCCAAAGGTGTCGGCTATGACGTGGAGAAAAGCGCCTCTGATGTTTAGGCTTGTTTCTCTTGATCTTGAAAGGGTGATTGCCGCCAGCCCGTTGGCTATGAGGCCGAAAACAGCGATTATCAACATAGTTAAGCTCTCTACGGGGGCTGGTTGTAGAATTCGCTGAACGGCGCTGTAGAAGAGGATGGCTACGACCACCCACAAGAAGATGCCGTTGAAGAGGGCTGCTAAAATCTCTATGCGGTAGTACCCATAGGTCCTTTTCGTCGAGATTGGGCGTAGGGTAAGCCATGCTGCTACTAGGGCGAAGCTTAGGGCTAAGACGTCGTTTAGCATGTGCCAGGCATCTGTCAGAAGGGCTAGGCTATTTGTCAATATTCCTCCGACGAATTCGACAACGAAGAAGGATATGGTAATCCCCAAGGCTATTCCAAGAGCTCTCATGCCTCGCGGTCGATGTAAGTGTTCGTTCATCGGAACTTCCCTAATACTAGTCATCCCTCCTCCACTAATTAAATCTAAATTTCGTGTTAGGTCCAAACAGTTAATAATTCTTAGAGATTATCCAGAGGAAAGTGAAGATAGTTGTCCAGTCTGATCAATATCATCACAGCAACTGTGATCACCAGTCTTTTTTCATTGGTTGGAATCTATGCCCTATCTCTGAAAGAGAATACTCTGCACAAGATCCTGTTAATTCTTGTTGCATTTTCCGCAGGGTCAATTCTTGGAGCCGCGTACTTTGACCTTCTTCCAGAGGCTATAGAGCTTGTAGAAGGGTCAGTTGTGTTTGTCTACATTACCCTGGGTTTTGTCTTGTTCTTCTTTCTCGAGCGGTTCATCTACTGGTACCATGGGCATCCCCATGAAGCCGACATAACTGCTGAGTTCGCTGATCGGGCTGCCGCGGAAGGTTTTGCTTATCTGAACCTTATTGGAGATGGAGTCCACAACTTTATTGATGGGATGGTTATTGCAGCCAGTTTTTCTGTTGGATTTCCGGTGGGGTTGGCTGCCACTGTTGCTGTGATCTTCCATGAGCTTCCTCAGGAGATGGGAGATTATGGGATTCTGGTTT
>CAYGBA010000034.1:0-16676 GCA_964347995.1 uncultured Candidatus Bathyarchaeia archaeon
CTTGCGTATATGCGGTTTGCCAGCTTTTCTCTCTTGCGTCAGATTTCAGCACATTAATTACAGGACATCAGAAAGCAGTATTCTACATCCTACTTGCTAAGGCTGAGACCATCAGCGGTAGTATGGATGTTGCTTCTCCCCAGATGAAAACTTTCTCAGCCTTTTCTTTAATTTTGCCCCAAGAAACCGCTTCTCTCGGTGTTGCCCCAGACAAAGACCCATCCAACTCTATAGCACTGGTGAGATAGACCACGGAATCCAATCCGCCTCTAAACTGATTCCACCAGATCGTGTGATGCTTGCTTATCCCACCCCCAACTATCAACGCCCCACTCTTCTCAGCCTCCCAAACACGATCATTCAACAACTGCTCATCCTTAAGAACATCTATCTTGAAATCATTGCCCTGAGAGAACATCCACAACTGATATCCAACCATCCCGTCAGTTATTCCCGGAATTATGATCGGGACTCTGTTTCTGGTTGCCCAATAGACTATTGAATCTTTAGCTTCCATTCTCTTGCCGAATTCCCAGATCAACTCATAAGTAGCTAATTCCTTCTTCTCCCTGTAGATTTCGTTCAAAAATCTCTGGACCTTTTCTTCCACTTTCTCACCATAGACCTCATCCGGTACCAGAACACTGCCTAATCGGCTGTAACCCCTCTTCTTCACCTCTTCATCATTCAACTCAAAAGATCCTTGGTAGTAGTCTCCCCAGCTCCTAGCCAGATCATGATCCAGAGTCCCGCAAGTCGTGATGACAAGATCGAACCACTTTCGTTTCACCATCTCCTTGAAGACGCCTCTCATCCCTGTAGCCACCAAACAAGCGGGAAAAGATAGAAAGTTCAGTGATTTTTCATTCTTGATCATCCTTTCCAAGGTATTCACTGCGGTGGCTACCTTGTTTCCTTGAAAGCCGCCTAGCTCTTCCATCTGCTTCAGAATTTCCTCAGAACCCTTTGACGGCCCTATCTTGAAATCTTGTACTTTCTTCATCAGGACAGACTGTTGAGCGATCCCTGATTTAAAGATTCATAATCGTGCTGCTAGATCGACTGAACAGATCACGACTCTTCACCGCAGTTGTGGTGGAGGAAATTTTCCGTTCCACCTCCACAACTACAGCCGCTGCTGCATTCCAATGCCGCCTGCGGTAGATTCGACAGCTTCACTTAACAATGACAGCTTTTTGAGTAGAAAAGAGAAGGCTAATGAGAGTATTAGGGAGGCAACAGTAGATGACATTCACAGTCTCTTAGAGTGTCAGGCGCGAGTAGACACCCTTTAATCTATTCATCAGCCCCTTCTTCGACATCTGCGTTTACCAAGATCTCTATACGATGAGGATGTTTTCTTACACCCTTCAACGTTTCCAGAACCCCCAACGTGACGCCTCTGATGATTTGCTGGGGGAATTTTCCCATTGGAACAGTCTTTCCGTCTACTTTCAGCGTTGCTATGTCCGTAGCAAGCACTTCGCATTGTCTCATAGTTGCTTCTCCGCTCAAAATTGCCTTCGCGAATTCGCGACAGGAGTCATATCCGCAATGTTTGCAGTTTAGCCCTGGAAGGCCTTTGAGGATTGAGTCAGCCAACATCTCCTTTAGTGCAGAAATGACCTCCACAAAATCATACACTGGGGTTTTTGGAGACTTTGACTCGAACCTTGCTTTCTGTTCAGCATTGCTTGAAATTGAGCCTGAAACCATAACAATGTTTGGAATCTCTTTCACTGCGGCTTCCGCTTCTTCAGCAGTATCTGCGCACAATATTTTTGGATACGAAGATTTCTTGTACCCCTCAACAATTACCAGTTCTAGTTTGACGTAAACGGCTTCCAAAACCCTTTCTAGCGGCGGATCTTTGGTCCGCGTTATGGTTACTATTTCATCTGACGTAGCAGCCACCGTTATTACTGCTCCAGCTTCTAGGTGTCTCCAAGTATCCTTTTTAGGCGTGTCGAAGGAATCGCTTATGTGCTTGACAGTGGCCACACCAAATCCCTCACTCGTCAAGCTCTTGGTTAATCTCTCGATCAGCGCTGTTTTGCCTCTTCCTTTCGTTCTACTGACAACGCAGATGACTAGTGGCATCTTTCAACCCCTAACATGACAGAAGATGATCAGTAATGCTTGAGGGAATAAAAAGCTCATGGTGGTGCATTGCCAAAAGAGAAATCATAGAGCATAGTGTTACTGTTTGCGTTCATGCTAGCGCTTCTGTAAAAATCTTGTCTTCAACACTCTCTATGCATCAAACTCTAAATATGCTGTGCTCTGATACAATGCTGTTTTGAAACTGGTATGTGTGGATCAGAAAACATTACGTTAGAGGTCCACGTGATGTCCATTCTGGAACCTTGGCGGCAGGAAAACAGTCAGCTCTCGGAATATACGGTTTGATATCTACTACGGGAGAACTCTCCATTGCATCGAGTCCCCTGACGAACAGAGTACACTCTTGAATCCTCACAAGCTCAGTGATGCAGAGTCCTATGGGATTTGGTCTACTTGGGCTCCGGGAGGCAAAGACGCCAACCTGTGGCGCGCCGGGATGCCTCTTGGGGGTAACTTGAAGAACACGCCTCTCCTCCTCCATGTCACGCAGATGAAACCAGTAAAGGATGATAATGTGTGAAAATCCGCCGAGCCTCTGTAATCCTGCACAAAATTCTGGAAAGATTCTTACTTTCGACAGCTTTCCTGCATCCTCAACTACGCCGATAAACGTGACTTTGCCTTTCACGCGCATATTGATCGCCTATTCATATCTACTTCTTCCAAGAATAATATTCCTCACCGACCGACACTTTCACGGTATGCATGTTCTTTTCCCTCATTGTTCGTTGTCATCGTATTGAGAAGCTTCTTCACGTATGCATCGAAGTTTTTTGCTTTCCGCTCACGGATTCACCTAGTTTCTCCAATCACTTTCTGTCTTCAACCATTAACCGTTTTGTAGATGCGCGAGTTATTGGAAGCAGAAATATATATTTTAGGATTCTCCATATATACACCTTGCAACGCTGTTTGGAATGAGTAAGCTATGGAACAACGCAAGGTAATGTCTTTAGGAAGATCCTCCCTGGTGGTTTCTTTACCAAAGCATTGGACGAAGCTGAATGAACTGAAAAAAGGCGATGCCGTCTCCCTAACCATTCAACGAGACCGCTCTTTAGTCGTCTTTCCTGGAACCGGAAGAAAAAAGGGATCCAGAGAAACAACTCTTCACATAGATCCAAACGAAAGAAACGTTATGATCGTTAGGCGCATAATTGCTTGCTATCTAAATGGATATAGTCGCATACGGCTTGTCTCCAAAAAAATTTTCCCTGTAGCTCAGCAAAGAGCGATTCGCCGCATAGTGAGAATACTTTACATGAGAATCATGGAATCCGATGCCAAGAACATGCATATAGTAACTCTGATAGACGAGTCAAAAGCCTCAGTTATATCGGGAATTGAGAGAATGCATACAGTTGCTAATTCCATGTGCCAGGACGCTCTGAATTCGTTGAGAGATCGAGATGCACCATTGGCGAAGACTGTTTACTCCCTAGACGATGACGTTGATCACTATTCTTTCTTCATTCTCCGATTACTCCGTAGAGCCGCACTAGATCCTGCCCTCGCGAATCAACTTGGCATAGAGCCCATTGATGGCCTAGACCTACAAACTCTTGTGCACAGAATTGAGCAGGTTGCTGACAACGCAACAAACATTGCAAAACACATAGTAATGCTCAATCAGAAACGACTAGAAATATCGGACCGTCTAATAGAACTCATGTTGAATGCTGGCAATACCTCCACTAGCTGCTATGATAAGGCAGTCGAAGCTTATTTTTCAAAGGATACGGCCAGTTCTGACGAAATAATAGAACAGGAGAAATCCATTGAAAAGACGGATCGCGAGATCGCCTCTTGGTCCTTCTTACATGAAAAGAAGAATCCAGAGATAATCTGTGCAACATGTTCAATACGCGAAAGCATAAAAAGAATAGCAGAATATGCAGCGGACATAGCTGAGATTGCCATAAATCGTTCCTACAAGCCGAAGTCTTAAACCAGTAAGGACTCTACCGAAGAACATTGATGAAATTTCGATTTGATTGAGCTCTAATTCTTTTCAGTTCAGCTTTTTGTGTCCTTTGTTGGTGTTGGGTAACTTAGAGTTAGTGCAAGCTTGGCTGGACGAATCTTCTCTATGAGGAGTTTTCTTGCGAGTTCTAGGGCGAAATTGTAGTTGTAAGTGCCTTTTCCGTTTCTTCGTACTTCCTTCAGCATTTCCTTCTCTACTTTATGCTTCAGTCTTCCGATTGTAAGAGCTCCGATTCCAAAGATTCCAGGCATGATTTCACGCATATCGTCCTCTAGCTTTATTCCTTCTATTCCTAGAGGTGGAATAGCGTTTATGTCAGCCATGACCTTCATGAGTTTTAGTTTCTCGAGCATCCTTTTCTCTATAACTCGAACGCCCCGGGTTCCGGCGCAGAATATCACTTCGGCCTTCTTCAGGACCTCAAGTTTCTTTTCTGGCTTGGGCGCGAAGATGCCTTTAACTTCAGCTCCGTATTTGTTGCGTAGACCCTCTGCAAGTTCTGCTGCATATTCGTCTCCGTTTTCACGGTTTGGATTCAGACTTAGGATCGCAACGTCACACCCAAGTCTGGTCAGAAGAACGGCTATGATCCTCCCAACAACACCCGTTCCAAAAACAGCACAGGTTTTGTCTCCCAAGTTCCCCAGTTTATGGGAAGCCAAAGACTCTTCAACTTCCGCTACCGCGGCAGCTGCTGTAGTGTATGCCCCGCCGGGATCGATTATGACGCTAGCCTCAAACGGGGGAAACATCGTGTTTTCCACGGTTTGCCCTATCTCTTCAGCTTTCGCAACGTCTTTGCCTCCAATGAAGAAGCAAGTATGCTTGACCGCCTTCGGTCCTCTTGAAAATATGGCATCCTGAACAATTTTTTTGGCGTCTTCGGCGGTCACATTCTCATAAGGGATAACTGCATTGAACCCAGCATCATATGCCATGCAAACGTCAAAAGGGCTGGCTATTCTGTCTGTGTCTAGAAAGAATAAGAGGAAAGGGGCTTCTGCAGCAGCAGTCTTGATGACTGGTCTTACCTTAATCTGCATTGACTGAAGTAAATCCTCCATCTCTTTCGCGTGAGAAGTATCTGGATGGGTCGAAACTACCTCTTTTGAAACTTTGACAGTTTCAACCTTTGAATCTAGAGATTGCAGAAGTTTCTTAACCCCATCAGTGTGTTCTGGACTCGATATATGGAGACATGTAATCTCTCCATTCGAATTCACTTCTCTCGCGTTATTCAGAATCTTCATGACTATCCAGCTTTCTCTGACGGGGAAACTTGCTTCGCGCTCTTGTTCCTCAAGTTCACTTTGTAGATACTGGCCGTAAGCCACTAAGTATTCCTCTTTTAGGCTGGACTCTTTGCTTTCACCCTTTTCCTTAGAAATCTCGTCCAATGCTTGGAGTATTCGATCTCTCAGGATTTTCTTTTCGTCCATTTGGAGTGCTAGATATGACTTGGCATTCTCGTCGATGTCGATTGGATAGAATGGAATTTTGTTCCTTTCGAATAGTTTTGCCAACACGTTGTTTTCATAGAAATCCTCGACAGAGCGCATGCCTAGCTCTTCGGTTGCGAAGTCAGGTTTGACCTTCTTGATGAGCTTTTCTAGGAAGTTCTGGAAGGCTATTGAAGGTCTTGAGAAGGCGCGAGGCTTTTGAGAGGGTTGATTCGGTGGTGGAATGGATAGCCAAAATGGCTCATTGTACTCTTTTTCAATCATCAAGGTTACTAGTTTCTTATCTTTTAAGGGGGTTACTTCAAGTGTTTCCAACGTTTTCGCCTTGAGTCTTAACACATTCTGGGAAAATATATACTTGTTCGTAATATCGTATATACGAGTTAATAGGATATATATTCAGACATATATAAGCACCAAAGTCATTATAAATATCTTCAACAACACAACAACGCATATTGGTGACCTTCTTGGAGAAGGTGAAGATAGGGGTTTTCAAGTGCGGCAATATAGGCGTAGCCCCCATATTTGAGCTTCTTCTTGATGAATTGGCAGAGCGCGAAGACCTTAAGGTGCGAACGGTGACTACAGGATCCAAAATGGGCGCTGAAGATGTGGAAGAAGCTTTGCCAAAACTCTTCGAGTTTGACCCAAATCTCATAGTTTTCATTTCTCCAAACCCTGCGATTCCAGGACCCGCCAAGGTAAGGGAGACCCTGTCAGAAAAAGGAATCCCGAGCGTTGTAGTCTCAGATGGTGTAGCAAAGCGGATCAAGGACGAACTCGGAGAGCAAGGTCTCGGCTATATGATAATCATGGGTGACCCCTTGATTGGGGCGCGGAGAGAGTTTTTGGATCCTATAGAAATGGCTATCTTCAATTCAAACATTCTCAAAGTACTCGCGATCACCGGCGTTTTGAGACTGTTACATCAGGAGATTGATAGATTAGTAGCCATCATAAGAGAAGGCTTAACCCCTACGCTGCCAAGATTGCTGATTGATACAGCCCTTATCCGAGACAGCTCTGACTTCCAGAATCCCTATGCCAAAGCCAAAGCTATGGCAGCCTACGAATTGACAAAAAAGATCGCGGAAATTGACACGCGAGCTTGCTTTATAGAAAAAGAACGAGAAAAATACATTCCTCTCGTAGCATGTGCACACGAAATAGCTCAGACAGCTGCTAAGCTAGCTGAGGAAGCGAGGGAGATTGAAAAATACTCGGACACTCTAGCGAGGAAACCACACTCGAAGAAGGGCCAACCCCAGACCAAAGCAAAGTTGATGCTTCCTCCTTCGCCCGATGAAAAGGTCTACAAAAGATGGTTTAAAACATTACAACCTTAAGGAAACGCGTGTCTCCAAAAACTATCATATCCAAAATGAACTTAATGTCTAAGCGATGAGGAGACAATACAGGAACTCGAAAGCCAATAGCTTTGGTTACTTGGTGAACAGACTCGCGAGTCTTTCGAAAAGCCATCTCACGATTAAATTGGGGGTTTGGCAAACTCAATCTGAACTTCGATGTGCGCGCACAAGTCATTGTTTCTTTGATTTCCAAAATTCTTCTGACGAAAGATCAGCTTTCTCTACCGACGCGATGTTATAAGGACAGACTTTTATGCATGTTGAGCAGTCTGTGCCATTTTCGCACCAGTAGATGTAGCATCGTTCTGAATCGACGTACCATTTCAATGCTCCAGGATTGTTGGATCTACATTTCACTTCGAAGCTCGGTTCATCATCTAGTGAAATAGCGTCCGCCTCGCAATGTTCAGCACATAACTTGCATTCTCTGCAAAATTCTTTTACACCGAACTCTATAGGTTTGTCGGGTTCCACTGGAAGGTCTGTGAAAATCTTGCAGAGTCTCACTCTTGAGCCGTGTTGAGGTGTTATCAACAAGCCATTCCGACCTAGTTCTCCAAGTCCAGCGTCAATAGCAAGCGGAATGCTCAAGGCTGTGTCGTTTCCACACTGAATTGCTTCATATCCAAGATTTCGGATAAACTCGCCCATACCAGCGAGTACAAACGCCATTCTTGAGTATCCTACTCCTGTGGCAGCCGCAGCAGAAGCAGCAGGAGAAGCCGCAATTCCGTCTGCATCCATTTCAATCGCCATAACTATAGCGTTTTCAAATTCATCGGGAATGTCGACATCTACATACAGCCAGTCTCTGTTTAGCTTGCAGACTCCAACGATCGATGCCCCGAAAAGCGTTGCTGCCCGCTTGATATATGTGCTCATCAAAGGGGGGTCATCAACCTCGTATTTCGTTCTTGTCCAATCAATTCCAATGGTGTCTACTGAAGTTCTATACGGTCTGAGTTTCGTCCACGAAAAACCACCTTCAAAAGCGTCATGCACTATCCAAGAGGCGTAGGACAAAGCAAAGTCAACCCGTGAATAGCCAGGTTTTCCCTCTGCAACTATGTCAAGCACTTTTTCATCATACATTCGCATGTAGCCTTCCCAAGATGAATCCCACATCACCCGATCAAAAATTATATTTCTACTGTTGAATCGGTGAAGCTTGGATTGATCGATAACGTAGGGTGGTTTTTCGACTATTTTTACTCTGACTTCGGAAATCCTGCTTGTTCGATTCGAATCCATAGCACAACACCCGAGGAAAAAAGGAACACCGTATAAGTTAATTCTTCTCGATTCTTAATAGCCTCATTCCTCGTAGGTTATGTCCCAGATCACCCTTCCCTGAGGGTCTGGGCATTCCACCTCGAAAACCTTCAGCAGCCAATCATCTGGTTCATCTATATTCCTTTGTTTTGCCGGCAACAGTGGCAGCAAACTGGAGAGAGCGTAAATGCAAACATGCTTGTTTCCACCTAGAAAACTTAGTTTTCCCCCCTCAAGCCTGAAGCAGTCTCCAACCTTATGCGTGTCACAGTAACCTTCGATTGCTTTGACCTTCACGACTAGAGTTTCCATGAAATCCACAAAGCAGCTAAAAACAGATACTCACTTAAGCCTTTCCAACCTTAAAATCACTGCCTAAATTTCAACCAAATAGAGGCGCGGATCAAATGAAAAGAATATTGGTTGATGTCGATCGTTGTTGTGGATGCAGATTATGTGAAATGGTATGCTCCTTCAGTCACGAAAACTCCTTCGGCACCTCTATTTCGAGAATAAATGTGATAAAAGAGGACGTTTTCGGATTTGATTTGTCGATAGTCTGCTGGCATTGTCACCCATGTAAAGCTATGGAAAAGTGTCCGGAAGAAGCCATAGAAAGAAGATCTATCAAAAGTATTATTTCACTCACAAGGTTCTTCTGGCACCGACAGGCAGCAAATTGCAGACTATTGCTGCTTTCATGTTCAAGCAACTACGACCCGATGTTCAAATTGTATATCCAGTGACAAAAGCTTTCATAGAAGAAGACAGCGAAAAGGTTAGAGCATTCTGGGCCATTCATCTGGGTAGCTTTTCAGACTTTGTTGGGCATCTGGACCAGTACAGGAGACATATATAGCATATGCATCAACGCCTTCCGCCACTCTGTAGCAAGAATTATCCACGCAAGAATTAGTATCATTCCTATTCCCATTAGGATAGAGCCATTCCCCCAAGTCCACCAAGGTTCTCGCAAGCCGAGAGTGGCCCAGAGCGGTGAAACCTGATAGAACTTGTCTTTGTATTTGAAGATTGGTTGTTCTTCTTGTAATGAATGCTTACATATGATTTGCAGAAAGCCATTTTCTCCATATTCAATTATTTCGTAGATTCCCAGTTCTTCTGGCAGATGCCACACAGACGGAAGAGTTTCCGATTCGTATTCGTATGCCACTTGCACAATACCATTCCCATGGTAGTCCATGAGAACTTCACGGTGCCCTACGAAGTTTCTGTTGTAGGCTTGAAGATGCTGATATAGAGCGAACGCCCATATCACCGTAACTGCCATAACGATTGTTGTGGCAAGTAGAAGCCAATTTCTGTAGCGCCCCATTACTCGGGGTCTGTTTTGATGCACTTACAGACCACATATAGAAATGCTAAGTGACCCCATTTATTACTATCTTGTGGGGGCTTGGTCACAAAAGAGTTGACTCAACCATAATCTACACTCATCTGGTCAGCTTTGAAGCAGACGAGTATCACCACGGCGCCAGCAAAACCGTTAAAGAGGCTTGTGAACTTATAGATGCGGGATTCGAATACGTGACAGAGCAGGACGGAGTCAAGCTATGGCGAAAGAGAAAGCAGGTTACTGGGACCTGAAGAAGCTGCGATACTACCAAGATAGGGAAACATTCGTGGAAATCGAGGACACATTCGCCGAAATGTTTTCCATGTGGGCTGGAAGAATTCTGATAACTGCTGAGAATGAAAAGTGGGCATTGACGGCGGCGAGGAATGCAACGGGATATGCGGCGTCCATCATCGCATCTCCAGCAGAAGCCGGGATAGAAGGTGTCAGGCCAGCTGATAAGACTCCTGATGGACGCATCGGGGTCATTATCCAGCTATATCATCGAACGCGGAGAGATTTGAAAAGTCAGATGATCTCGAGAATTGGTCAATGTGTCATGACATGCCCCACCACTGCGGCCTTCGACGCCTTGCCTAAAGCCAAAAGAAGACTGAAAGTGGGGCGTAGTCTCCGTCTCTTCGGTGACGGATTTCAAAAGAGAGACACGATAGCAGGGCGGACGGTCTGGCGCATCCCTGTGATGGAAGGGGAATTCATGGTGGAGAGCCGCTTTGGCGCTTGGAAAGCGGTTGCTGGCGGATTATTCATAATTATGGCGGAGAGTCGCAAGGCAGGTCTTCAAGCTGCGGAGCAGAGTGTAGATGCCATCAAAGAGAAAGTCAAGGGAGTCATTCTGCCATTTCCAGGCGGCATATGCAGATCTGGATCCAAAGTGGGCTCAAAGAGATACAAACTCAACGCATCCACAAATCACCCTTTCTGTCCAAGACTGAAAAAGCTAGTGCTTGACTCCAAGGTTCCAGATGGCGTGACTAACGTCTATGAGATAGTCATAAACGGCCTGAACTTGGATATTGTGAAGAGGAGCATAGCTGAGGGGATAAGGGCGGCTGTGAGAGTTCCAGGCGTTGTTAAAATCTCGGCTGACAACTTCGGTGGAAAGCTTGGGCCATTTAAGGCTTATTTGAAAGAGATTCTGCAATCAAAGTAGACAAAAACATTATCTACGCGCGCGTTATGGTCATTGTCTGGTTTGGCCTGTTTGTTTGAGTATGAAAGCAATGGCTATGCTCATCAAAGAAACACAAAGCAGTATGAAAAAGGACGGATTTTCTGCAACAATGCCCATAGTATTGTTATAGGCGTTTAAGCAGAAGACATAAGCCGCCCAGAGTATTCCAATCCATCCCAGATAAAAAAGAAGAAAGTGAAGTATACGGGACGCTCTGTTCTCCATATTCATTCCATCCTTAATATGCCACTTCTCCTTAATGCAATCATAAGTCCATAAGCAAGGTAAACTGTGAGAATCGTGAAAAGCACCCTCTCAACGACTGTTATCGGCAGGTAGAGCGTGAAAATCGCTGCAAGGGGCTCTTCTGGAGGAGGCGGCAAGCCCGATTTTAACCAAAAGAATCCTAGAGTTTTCAAAGTATCTTTTATGGCTTTAAGTGAAACAAACGAACCGACCGAGCCGATAAATATAAGATTACCTGTCATATGGTTCGCCATTATACCACAGAAGCCGCAAATTGTTGCACCCAAAAGCTTTCTGAAAGTCGTGTCTGCATTTAGGAGACTGTGTGTTTTATCTCTGAAGATCAGTACGAGTAGGAATGCAGCCCAATGTAGAAACGGATAATAGAACGCTGCTCGTCCTGTTGGAGTCAGATACCACAGCACCATAAGAATAGAGTAGATTATTGCAGAAATCTTCCAGTTGGAGTTTTTCGTGTTTCTTGCAAGGCTTCCACTAACTATGGCTGCCACAGGGCCAGTGGGAAGATTCAACAGCCCATAAAAACTGACTGATGGAATTATCCAAGCAACAAAGTTGCCCAAGAGAGAGGTTAATCCGCCAATCCAAGGTCCTAACAAGATTCCTACAATAGGGTCTAATATAACCACAGGTTCTATTTTGCCAGCGCCTCCAATGATGGGGATCCCTGGAAGTCTTGAGACTATTGCGTATAGGGCTGCGAAAACGGCTATTACAGCTACTTGTCTCGAAGAGAGTTTCATCTTAAACAACGCAATGTAGTTGACTACATTCGCTTTTTAAGTTTTATGCGCTAGTCAACATTGTTGCAGAGTGAAGCAGTAAGTATCTTAAATGGATGAAGACTATGGATATGTGACAAATCAATGAGCGAAGATTTCTATCCCTACGTAGTTTTTCTCCCAACTGCAAGAAAGCAGAAGGTGCTACGAGCCATCTTCGGTTCAAAAGTTCCTGTCGACATACTGAGATTCTCGATCAAGCAGGGGGTTTCTAAGAAAATCTATCAAAAGTATCTAATCGAGAGACTTGACTATTCAAACAAAACAGTGATAGAACACTTGAAGAACTTGACCAACTCTGGAATCCTCGATGAGAATATGGAGAAGACGGAAAGCGACGGCCGCATGGTTTGGGTGAAATATTATGTGCTATCGGATTTGGGCAGGTGGCTTGCTCTTCTTCTCACAAGCGAGAAGGCCCTATCAAGAGATGAGAAGGCTGACTTGACCCGTAACATCTTCAGGTCCTATATACGGTGGGTGAAGAAGTTCTCGGGGCAACTTGGCGTGAAGAAGGAGATTCTCCAAGATATATTCACAGAAGAAATGGGATAGGCTTCACTGATATGGATGGGGCTTTTTGGGGTTCAGAGAGGTTCGCTGAAAGAGAAAGGAGAGTTTTTCGGTTCTTTCAACCGAGAACGAGTCTCTCTAAACCTATCCAAGCCCCCCGATAGAAGTGCTATAAAGCTTTGAACGCGTCGAACCACCGATTGTATGAGGCAACCATATCCAACGAAACGCTGGGCTTCCTCTCCTCCAGTATTTCTCTGTAGTCTCCCATGGATATGGATCTAGGCTGAGCACGCTTGTCATTTGCGCGACCCGACTCAAATAGTTCTCCAATTACCCTCAGATGTGCCGATTGGCAAGTATCCCTTATATCGCTTCCAGAGGATCCCTCAGACAGCCTGGCTAGCTCGTGGAGGTCCACATCCGGAACCAGTTTCAGATGTGTTGTGTATAATTTGAACATTCCTAGGCGGGCATTGTGATCTGGAAGAGGAACGAGAATCCGCTTCTGGAATCTCCTGATGAAGGGCCAATCAAGGTCCCAAGGCTTGTTGGTGGCACCGATGACGTAAGCGTGCAGATTTATGCCCTTATCGATCACACCATCCATCTCCTTCAGGAACTGGTTTCGCATTCTAGCCTCTCCTCCCACCTCATTTGAGTGCCGTCCGATCAACGAATCCAGTTCGTCGATGAACACGATGGCGGGCCGCCCATCCTTAGCCGCCTTTCTGGCGGACTCAAACATCCTAGCAACATTCTTCTCAGCCTCTCCAAGCCACTTAGACATAATAGATGCTGCGTCAACAGACATGAAGGTCGCATCGATCTCCGTGGCGACAGCTGCCGCAAGGAGTGTTTTTCCACAACCAGGCGGACCAAAAAGGAGTATACCTCTCGGCCATCCAAGAGGAAATAGATCGGGCCTTTGAACTGGATAGACTATGGCCTCCTTGATGGCCTTCTTTGCCTGTCCCAGACCTACAACCCGGGTCCACTTCACGTTTGGCTTCTCCTTAAGAATGAGTTCATCATAGCTCGCCTTTTCCGTTTCCGATGGCTCCGAAGTCTGGGACGGCCTTTCTTCGAAGCGCGGCTGCAGGGGCAGGGCCCCCTGCAGCGTTTTTATTCTCTCCTGGTATGCGGTTGCCCTCTGGATATACACCGTGTTCAACCGATAATTGGGGTATAACTGGACAAGTTTCAGGAGGGTCTCAATGGCCTTCTGATACATAGTAATGGCCATTCCCCTTGAACCTTGCTTGTCTAGCCGGATGGCCTCGAGGGCGTAGCTTGTCGCTGCCTTTTCAAGCTCTTGAGCCGCACTCATATCCGATCATCGCACCATTCTCATCGTTATCTTTCTCTGAGCGCCCAGGCTCTCAAGTGCTTTTTCAATATCTTTGGAGGAGACATCCAACTCATTAGCGCATTGAGCAACGTTGAACTGCCCTTTGCACCTTTTTGCGTACTCTAAGACCCTATCCTCAAGCGAGGCTTTTCGCTGAATCCTCAAAGAGAGGCGCTGTAGCTCCATGTCCTTATAAACGTAGTCTCGGGAATCCTCTTCTTCATAGGCTTCCGAGCAACTGGCAGCCAAGGCGACAGCCTGCCTTGTCTCTTCGACTTTCTCTGGCTTCTCCGCTAGAATTATTGAAGCCGGGGGCTCTGGAAGCTTTGTTGCCAATTCTTCTTCCAGAATTGAGGATACCTCTCTCAATATTTCTTCACCACCGGGAGTCCTAGTGTTGAGGGGTATGACCGCTTCTGCAGAGCTGATCTGTGTTGTAGCCAGTGTCTCAGTAATTGTTTCACCCACTCTATCTAGCTCAGAAGCGACCTCTGGCATAGCCGTGTCAAGACCTCTTGTCACATTCTGAAGAAGCTTCAGAACAGGCTTCAGGTCTACAACAACTCTATTCAATTCCCCGATGGTTTCTAGTCTTATGATGACACGTTCTATAACAATCTGGGTCTGCGTGACAACGCCAAGTAGCTTTCGTATCTCAGCCAGCTCGTTGGCGAGAATTATCGCACGTTCTCTATTTTCATTCTCAACTGCTATCGTGCATCGGTCGAAAAGAACACGATCCCTATCGCGTAGTCTGACGACTACGCGCTCCAACTTTACATGCTGAATCTTAAGCTTTCTTATCGCCTTCGGAATGACCTCTTCGAGTGGTGGAGAAGAACGGAAGAGTCTATCGAGCACAATCCACCACCCGCAGTAGGGTTTTAGGAGCTCGGCTTTACATTAACCACAACTGGTGGCTCGGGGAGTTGCGAATCTGGAGGAGCTTCCTCCTCGCCCTCTTCTTCTTGAATCGCGGTTGAAGATTTTTCCTCTGGCGTTTCCTCTGAGGTCTCGCCAAGCATTAGGTTGGAAAGTTTCTTCCTCATGGCTTCCAGATCGTTCTCTTCTGCATTGGCCTGTTTCAAACCTCGTTGTATAATGCCCATGGCTGTCTGGTATGCCGTACTGTCAATCCTTCCGATTTCGCGTTCAATCTCGAGGTTTATCAGGGCTGAATGAAGATCTTTGATCTGCCGGTCGCAATTGGCAATTCTGCTGGCGATTTCTTCCAGAGTGACTTGAGCCTCTTCTTTTAGCTGATCCAACGCACCTTCGAAGTTTTTATGAAGAACGTCAAATAGGTCGGATGGGAATTTCTTTTTCTTCGAAAGTCCACTTAAGGCCTGATCCTTCCTCCAGATTAAGGGTATCTCGTTGCAGAGGTCCTTCACTTTTAGTTTGATTGAAGGCAGGACCACTAGGCTCTCGCCGTCTATCTTGAACTGATCGCTTGGGTAACGCAAGAATTCTCCGTCTCCATGCTCAACGAAGACGCCATCTATTCTCCCGTTTGGCTTGACCATAAATGAGGCTATTCTTCCTATCTGACGCCCATACTCATCTTTAACGAGCTTGCCTACAAAAATGAAGGGCTTGGGAGATGGTTTCGACATCATTTCATCTCCTTTTCTTGATCACTTTCTGGTTTCCGTTGAAATCGATTTCTACGCTGAATTCTCGCCACCCAAGCTCTGCTCAGAAGCTTCCATCGTGTCTAGCGAGGGTATACCAGCTGGCAGCTCTGGGAATTTATCTTTCATCTTTTGCTCTGCAACTGTGGCAGCCTCTTGTAGGACCTTTTGAGCATCGTCACTTGCAGTCTCGAAGTCTATGCTCAGCCCAGAGGTCTGACCTGCGTCCATGATTATTCCACTCAGTATATCGCCGATGGATCCTAGTTCCCTTTCAGCCTCCGGGAAAACTGTGGACATTCCATTTTTTACGCTGCGTAGCACTCCAATTGCTGGAGCCAGTGTAGTGACGACGTCCCCGAGTTCTGAGACAGTTTTTAGCCTTAACACAATCTGTTCAAGCGCCAGTCTAGCGTGCATTATCATCTTTTCCATTTTGCGTATTTCAGCGAGTTCATTGGCGAAGACGTTGGCTCGTGGCATGTCATGTGTTGAGTAGGCTTTGACTATGCGTGCGAAGATCGATTTGTCACGTTCCGAGAAACGATTCGTTGCCTTGTCCAGCTTCTGAACCTGTAGGTCGATGCGTCTGATTGCAAGGTCCAAGCGTGGCTTCAATGGCCCTGGTGGTCGGACAGCTTCCTTGATCTTGCTCGTAAGAGGTGTCTTATCGTATGATTCTCCCCATTTTTTAGCAAATTTCTCAGACAAATTAGATTCCTCCACACTCAGGCATCCTTTAAGCGTATTATTACATTTTTAATACGCAGAGAATACTAGCGTATAGGTGCAGCGCTATATCTCCTTTTTCTTCTCGCTTTGAGCTTTAAATTCAATACGCAAATAGAAGGCAAGCTTGTTTCTAAAGATAGACAAATCTGTGTAAGTTAGCTTAAAAAGGGCTGAATTTATAGTATAAAAAACAAGGTGACTACAATGGGTGAAAGAATAAAAATACTGCTGTCATTTGCTCTGCTAGGCTTCATGGCTGGAATCTTCGCAAAATTCACCTACGAATATTCAGTACCGTGGCTAATAGCTCACTTCCCGATGATAAGTTGGGACTGGATCTTGTCGGGGCTTGCTGGCGCCGTGCTAACAATGTTCTTGGTAACGATCTGGGCCTACGCGAGCGAAACTGTACCGAGATAAACTCACGATGTACTAATTCCAGATTCTCCTATGTTTTAGTAGTCTAGTGTATTAACATTGTAAAACACTCATTTCGATGACTTTATTCCTTGCCGAATATTCATAAAGAAATCAGTCAATTCGATGTTTCCGCCACTAATTATTATCCCCACTCTCTTGGATCGTAGATCTACCTCTTTTGATAACACGCCTGCCAGTGAAACGGCTCCTGA
>CAYGBA010000035.1:0-10632 GCA_964347995.1 uncultured Candidatus Bathyarchaeia archaeon
GCTGATCGGAGAGTCTGGTTAGGACTTCGGCTTCCCGAGCCGATAACCCGGGTCCAAATCCCGGCGGCCGCACCAACCTCCCAATGCCAAGCTGATTTTGGAATCTCGTTCCTGCCTTGGGTCCGATCAGGCGTTCCATTGCCTCAATCAGAGCGTTTTCGGATACCCTGCTCAGATTCAGGCCCATTTTTCCTGCGGTTTCCAAGACTTCTTTATCCAAATACCAAAAAAGGCGATTTTTCATTGCGCATCTTCCACTGGATTCCATGTTAAAACATGCGCGGATGGCTATCTATTGCCCATTGAGAGAAAGACTGTGGTGGTTGTGCGCACAAATGCGAGCATGCAAAGATATTATAAATGAATATCGATCACAAATAATACTTTGAGGAAAACATGTCAAGCTCCACTGAAAAGGAGATGTTGGAAGAACTTAGGAAGATTAGGGAAGCTCTTGAGCCTAAGCCTGCTCCGCCTCCACCAAAGGGACTGTGGAACGAATTCATGGACTTCATCTCAAAATACAAGGTTATGGGATTGGCAGTAGCTTTCATTATGGGCATATATCTAGGTGCGTTGATTCAGGCACTCGTAAGCGACCTAATCATGCCAATAATTCAGCTAATCCCAGGCATGGGCAAATGGGACGAGATTGTAGCGGGGCCATTTATGATTGGACACTTCATCGGAGCACTCATCACTTTCCTAATAGTAGCCCTAGTGATCTTCCTTCTGGTGAAAATCACTAGAAAATGGGGCATAGAATAACCAGAATCTACCGCCCTCTTTTTTTGTGACAGCGACTACGCCTCTCTGACGCTTTAGGCAGTCTGCGGGTTTATGGGCATGCGAGCATAGCAACATACCGGCAAACTTCAAATACGGTGAATCCGATAACGCCCGTAAGTATTCAGGCAAAACGCATGCATGCAGGGGACATGCGCTCAATTACATTTACAGTCCACACGAGGATTTAGGAGAAGATATTTCGCCTTAGCTGTGCAATTGCATTTCTTTCGATTCTGGCAGGGATCGATCCCTTGCCTTGTGAGACCTTGAGATTTGTATTTTGAGAATCCGTCTGGAAATACGGTAACAGTGGTTCCGTATCTCGCGGCCACTTTTTTGGCAGCGAGGAAGTTGGCTCCTGATGATATACCTACACATAGACGTTTCTCTTTAGCGAGGTATTTTGCCGCATTTTTTGCCTCGCCCGTAGAGACACATACAACGTCATCTATGAGTTCGTTCAGTCCACCCATTTCATCGGAGACTATAGCGGGAATAAAGCCGTCTCCTATACCTTGGATTCCATGTAATCCGGGTTCTCCTCCGGTCATAACGGGTGATTCCAAGGGTTCTACGGCCACGATTTTGATCTTGGGAAAGGCCTCTTTGAGCCGCTTTCCGCAGCCAATCAGGGTTCCCCCCGTTCCGACACCGCTTACGAATGCGCATAGATTGTCTGAGTATGATTTGATCTGATCTAAAATTTCCTGCGCTGTCGTTTTGTAGTGACATTCAACGTTCAACGGATTGGAAAATTGATCCGGGTTGAAATATCCCGGGTTCTTGGCTATTTCATCCCGAATCCTTGCTGCCTCCGCAAAGTTTCCTTCCGAACAGAGAATCAGTTTTGCACCGAGTTTTCTTATGATCCTTTTCCTCTCGTCTGACATATTTTTTGGCATTACAATAATAATCGGGTATCCCTTTTCCCTCGCAAAATAGCTCAAAGCAATCCCCGTGTTCCCACTAGATGCTTCAACTATCGTCATTCCAGGTCTTAGAAGTCCAAGTCTCTCGCTCTGTTCAATAATATATTTCGCAATCCGGTCTTTGATGCTGCCCAGAGGATTTGTGCATTCCAGTTTCGCATATACTGCATCTACTTCCAAAAGCGGAGTATTTCCGACTTCTATCAATGGGAATGCCTCTACACCGAGAACTACAGCAATTCTTGTTTATATTAATTGAATGGCGGGCATATCGCATTGCATGCCTGTCGAGTCAAGAAGCATTAACAGGAAGACGCTGGGAACTGGCTGGACAGACGGACATGCGCGCCTAACCTAAGACTGCGCTAATCAAGAATGCTATGCCAAATACTATGAAGACAATTCCGCTTCCAAATTCAATCTATTTCAATGGCACAAATCGTGTTAACGCTGTTCCAATTGTTGCCCCTAGCCCAGTGATAGCTATGAATGCCATCATCACGCCAAGATAGACTAGGAAGGCGGATCTATACTCCGCAGAGAGAGCTATCACGGCAAACTGTGTCTTGTCGCCCAGCTCCATCAATGTGATTAATGAAAAGGAAGAGAGGAGCGCGTTTCTAGCCTCCTCTTCTGTCTTGACTTGGGTTTCTTCCCTTCTGGAAATTACTGTGTAAGCACCAAAAATCAGAAAGATTGTAGCTGCTACGATTCGTATCCAAAATGTAGGTAACACAAGGGTCAACGTGTCCCCAACGGCCACAGCGATCCCTGTGGTCAAGAGGAACGCCAACATGGCTCCAAGAAAGACTGAGAGCGCCCTGAACTTTGAGGACAAGGTAATGACTGCAATCTGCGTTTTATCTCCCAACTCAGCAATTGTGACTAGTATGAATAATGCTACAAGCGGTTCCAAATCCATGGACAGAAATGATACGACAGAAATCTATTAAGCTTGCGCGGCAACTATCGCAAATCTTGTTTGGGCTCAGAAACCAATAGTAACACGACGAGCACTCCAATGAGACCTGCGCCTGCACAAGCGATGAAAGGTGCTTCAGAAGACGAAAATTCATAGAGAAAACCCCCAACGGCAGAGCCCACAACCAATCCAACATTCCGGAATAGGTTGAAAATCCCCATGCCTCTTCCCCTTTTCGAGGCCGAAATCAGACCTGAAAACATGGCGGTAATTGAGGGGTTGGACATTGAACGGCCAAGTCCTCGCATTGTCATAACAAAGAGCAACGGCCAAAAACTCCCCGATAAAATGACAAGTAGGGCAGCTGAGGCATGAATGATCTTTCCTAAGATGATCATAGGTTTCCTTCCAACTTCATCAGCAACTATTCCAATGGGGATTGTCGCAAGTAGAGTCACAATTCCTTGGACTGTGAAGAGCATTCCCACACCCACTTCGGATATGCCCATCTCTTCGTTGGCATATACGGATAACACTGGCTGCATTAGTGCGTTGGAAAAGACCAAGATGAACTGAGCTATACAGAGGCCTATGAAGATGCTCGCGTACGGTGTTATCTGTTTGAACGCATTAATAGCTTCGTTGCGCGTTGAGGTTTTGGAGTCAGTTCCGAAATGAGGGTTTTCACTTGCAGAATCAGCGATGCTTTGTTTGGCTGAAACCGTTTCCTGCACAGTTAAGGCCACAATGAGGGAACTGAAGAAGGCTAATACTCCGCAAACAAGGAATGGAATGGCAATGGAAAACACTCCTGCCAGCACACCGCCCAGCGCCGGACCTATTACCATCCCTAGAAAATGCATCATCTCGTGAAGCCCCATGGCCTTGCTCCGATCCCTTGGGACCACCATTTCAACGACCATGGTGCTTATCACTGGCCAGACAATTCCCGAAGCCAGGCCTTGAAGTCCTCTGAGGAGTATCAATTGGTTGACATCTTGGGAAAACCCGTATAGAGACATCACAGCGGAGTAAGCTAGTAATCCCAATATGACTGGTTTTTTTCTTCCTGCTCGGTCAGCAAGCCACCCCCCAGGAAATGTTGTGATCAGTCGGGCTATCGCGAATGAGGCAGTCAAAAAGCCCAGTTGTGTGCCTGTAGCTCCAAAGTCTCTTGCGTAAATTGGCAAGATCGGCATAACTAGTCCAAAGCCTAGCATGCTGACAAACACTGCAAAACCCAGAGGCAACAGTTGAGAATAACTGAAAAGGATCGTTAGGTTTTCCTTGAATACTCTAAACACTCTATCACCGAGAGATTGGTAATCTTGGAGACAGACATATTCGCATTATAAGAAGAAAATCCTTATGTTTTGTGTAACTGCTCTATCTCACTATAAAACGCACGCGCGCGTAGTAGACTGGGGGTTAATCGTCTTTTTGTGTGTGGGGCTGCAGTTGTGGTGACTTTTCCGAAATTTTGCGCACCACCACAACTCCTTCTGAGGAGATTCAAGGTTTAGGCCGGTTTTTCAGAGAGTGTGTAGTTGTTGTCCCCGCACGAGCAGACGACGACACGTGAGCAGAGCATTGCGAAAGGCACTAATGCCTTGAGGAGACCACTAAGCACTTGGTGTCTTCGAAGATAGGGGGTTTTACCTCAAGTCTTCTTGGTTTGTGCAAAACGCGCGCGACTTGTCTATAAGCTCTTTCTCAGGCTCTGTGCATGGCGCTGAATCCTATTATATGTCTGCATTTCTTGCAAACATAGACGTAATGCTCTCCAATCTTCCCTCGAAACTTGATGTCTTCTATATCTTCTTTGTCTAAGTAATTATTGCACATGGGACACTTCATTCCTTCATATACCATAGCCCGTCACCTCTCTAGTGTATTTGAGCCGAGTCGCCAATCAAGATTTATGCCTTGTGGTGTTTTCCGCACGCACAAAAACGCCTAGCGGACTTTAGGTTTGTACCTCATTTTCTCTCCGAAGTAATCCACTACTCTGCATTCACTCAAGAACTTCACAGAATGTTTTGTGTGGGCTGGAATGAAGTATTCATCACCCTTTTCGTAGACCTCCGTTTTGTCATTGATAGTTAGTTCCATCTTTCCTTCCACAACGATTCCCCATTGAGGAGACTCATGGCTATGCTCTGGCACCCGACGAAAAGGTTCCATCTCAAAGAAAACCATTTGGTGGCTTTCACCTTGAGCTATCCATCCCTTGACGCCTTCAAACGGGATGTCTGCTTCGGGTAAATCTACTATCAGTTCAAGAAACCACCTTTTCAATTGATCAACTCCCAAGTTCTCATAGTTGATGAAATAATAAAGGATATCCTCCTTTATGCGTTGCCTTCGCAACGATTGACGAATTCCGGCGGGCGGTCCAATGTATGGGTAGCTATGGCTTTGGTCAACTTCTCCGCAGGGGACATGCTATTTTTTCTGGGCGGCATCTGTGGAGTTCAGGAATTGCGTTGGGATGTGTATCGCAAACCTGCAGACAGGATCGCCGTTCAGGACAGTTTTTATGACGTCTGCCTTGACTGGTTGGTTGAAGATTATATCCCAGGGTCGCTTGTGATAGCCTGCACTGCAGTAGCAGAAGTTCGGTGAGATTTTGAGGTCTGATTTGATGGCTTCGCGCACCCACCCGCAGTGACACGCGTAGTATCTTTTCAGCTTCTCGTCTTCTTCATGCAGGTATTTCTTGGTCATATAGGGAATCTTGGTTTCGTAGATTATGTCTCCTTCTCTGACTCCGCCCATGACTTCGGGATTGTTTCGAACGTATTCAACGACTTCTTCGTCGATCTCTTGAGCGTAGAACATCGACCTCTCTCTGCTATGTTTTTCAAGCAACTCAACAGCTTCTCGGTGCCTTTTTCTCAGATAATCGTCTATGTTTTGGGACTTCAGGAACTTCTCTCTCAACGGCAGATAAAATTCTGTGGGACCGACGTCAAGTCCACTTGACATGATTTCTTTCAATGTCTTTTCGTCGAGTGCGGCTTCAAGTCGTTCCATGATTTTCTTGGCGATTTTCGGCTTGTCCTTAGGGTCTGTACCGAGTGGAGGCAAGTTGATCCCTGCGAATATCTCGTCGCGCTTGCTTTCGCCCATAGTCTTTTCTAGTGTTTCAGAAAGTTTTTCTAGAGCCCTAAACCCTTCTACGAATCCAAATAGCAAAGCCACTATCTCTCGCTTATTCGCAAAATTGGCGTATCTTATGAGAGCCACAAAACTGTCAATCGTGTTCTTCCCAGTCACCGTCAAATGCTCAACAAAGCTCTGCATATCGGCAGGCGACGAACTGCTGAAATCTCTACTTCCATATTTCTTTTCCAGAAACGCCTCAAAATCTTTCACGACTCCGACATGTACTCGAATAGTCTCCTCTTTCACATTTCTCTTGGTGCAATGATCTCTAAATCCTTCTTCGTCCAAGTTTCGCCCTC
This sequence comes from uncultured Candidatus Bathyarchaeia archaeon, assembly GCA_964347995.1. Taxonomy (GTDB): domain Archaea; phylum Thermoproteota; class Bathyarchaeia; order Bathyarchaeales; family Bathyarchaeaceae. The sequence goes on from CAYGBA010000035.1 coordinate 6,108, forward strand.
CAGCGTGTTTTGTTCTCTTTTTCTGTCACCACCGATATCAGTAGAAGTCGTGCGCTTAAGAATTCAGCAGTCATGTGACGGCACAACATTCAATCAATCATTGCATCTCCAGTTTCGCATGGGGATACAGGCGGGGAATATGGCGATTAACATGCGAGCGACTTAGTTTTAACAAGTTTTCGATGGAAAATATCAGTTTTGAAACCAACTCTTGGCTAACACTTTATTTTGTCTTGCGCGCGCGTAGAATAACATTGAAATAGGCAGCTACTAATCTGAAACGGTTGCTAAATTTACAAGGCGATCAGAACAGATTAATGCCATTCACAATACATGTTGTGGCGGAAGGACAGATGAAGAGAGTAGCTGCGATAACGTTCCTGAACTATTTTGTGACAGGAGGACTTGCGTTAGCAATCCCTTTGTTGCTTCTGGAAAGAGATGTCAACTTGGCAGAGATCGGCCTCGTAATATCGGTTTTACCTTTGGTATTCCTTTTTGTGCGGTTATTGTTTGCCGCCCTTGCCGATCAGCTGGGATGGGCGCCCTTCTTTGTCCTATTTAACTGGCCTGGAACCTTTTTTTCGACTATGATATATTTTCTTGCAAACTCGACTTTTACTTTTCTTCTGGGAAAGATCGTTGAAGCGGTGAAGGAATCGTCTTATTGGGCAGTGAACAGAACGGCGATCTTTTCATTGTCACCTAAACAAAGAGGAAAGGAAGCGACTAGGATCTCTGCTGTCATATCGCTATCCTTTGCCATCGGCAGCGCGGTAGTCGGTCTAGGGATTACTTACCTAGGGTTTTCAGTTACGTTGGGCATTTTGATTGTTGCATCCTCGGTCATGGGGATTCCTGCTGCGCTGCTTTGGCGCACTCATAAGAGCTATTCAAAGCCGAAGATTCTGAGGGCGATTGCCTTGCTCGATCCGAGAGGCAGGAGTAAGACATTTTGGCTGGTCTCATTTGCTATGTTATTCTATAGCCTTGCGCTGTATCCGCTGGGAGCGTTGCTGCTGCCCGTTTTCATGGCGCAACAATTAGGATATGGTTATATTTCGATAGGAATGGCCTTCATGTTTTACAATGCGATCTCTTTTTTCGTGACAATCTACGCCCTAAAGATACCTTTAGAGTTTGGGCGAGTTTTTGTGCAGAGTCTAATAACCATGTTTGTAGCGTTTCTGCTGGCGGACTCGGGTATCTTCTTTCCTGTTCTCCTCTTGATGTTGGCTGTCGCAAATGGTCTTGGATTGGGCTTCTTCGAGTCTATCATTGCAAAGGCTACAGAGAATAGAGAAACGGTCTCTGTTGACATAGGATTGCTTCACATACCTGTGAGGCTCGCTGAGTTCTCCTCCGTATTGGGTGCAGGCTTTGTCGCTCAGTCCTTGGGATATTTGCCTGTGTTCGTCGCTTTAGGTGTCTTTTTTGTGGCTTTCTCGCTTTTGTCCTTGTATGTTTTGAAGACGAGAAAGAAATAAGACAATGAGCGCGTGCATTTGTTGCCGTGGTATGCGCAGGCATCTTGAGAGCTATTGAGTATCCTATATGGGGGCTTGATTGTATGCTCATCCAACGATTGAGAAACCCTCGAAGAGTAGACTAGGGGTCGCAACCGAGAGAGGCGTCTTTTCCAGGTCGCTGCCGAGCTCAAGTAGTCGCTCAAATCCTTTGTAGAAGTTGCCCGAGACGGATACTGGCTGCAGCGGGTGTTTCTTCTCACCATCCTGAATTAAGAAAGCAGACTGCGCGACTGCTGAGAACTCCCCAGTGGAGACGCTACTATGGAATATGCCTATTGGGATGTCCACTATTAGGATCGCTTTTCCGCTTACTGAGTTGATTATGTCATCTATCTTCATGGTTCCAGGTAAGACTTCAATAGATTTGGGGGAGATTCCTGGGGAGGTTTCATAGGGTAGGGTTGAGCCAAAAGGTCCGCCGCCGCGTGAGCAATTGCCAGTCGACTCAGTGCCGTAAATATGCGCATAGTAGGTGTCAAACATGAATTTGTTCAGTTTGCCTTTCTCGATTAAGGTGTTTTTTTGTTGCGGGTGGCCTTCTGCGTCGATAGCTTCTGTCATGATGCTGGAAGGGTTCTGTCCATCATCGATCATCGTTAGATTTGGATTGGCGATCTCTTCTCCGATTTTGCCTGCCAGGGGAGAGCGTCCTTCGACGACATGGTGACCACCTGTAGATTGTCCCACGCTAGCCGCGATGTAGGCGGCTGCGGCAATAGGCTCCCAGATTGTGGGCAGAACCGTTGCCTCGTTGAGTTTGCGTGCTCCGAGCAAGCTGATAGCTTTTCGCGCAGCGCGTTCACCCATACCTTCAGTCTTGATCAAGCGTTCTCGTGTAATGTCGAATTCATATCCTACTCGGCGTTCCTCTTTGTCCATAGCGATGCAGTAGACGTAGCAGTCGTTTGAAGCTGACCGCGAGGCTTGCTGGGGGCCTTGCGTGTTGCCTATGGCAAATCCTCCCCAAGTTGTGGAACAATTGCCTTCTACCGTCAATATTCGACTATCGAATTCTTGCCCGTCCTTGACTAGAGCTTTTGCATACCCGATAAGTTCTTCTTTGCCAAGATCTAATATTTCACTCGCAAAAATTCCTTCTTTGCCGGGTTTTTTGGGTTCGCAGAACCCTTTGAATCGTTCGTCTTTGATGGATACTGATCTTAAACCAGCAACGGCTTCGTTGATGCTTCGTCTTATCCTGCCTGATGAGATTCCGCTTGATGAGGCGAAACTGATGCAGTTTTGCTTGGCAACACGGACAGCGTTTCCCGTGACGATGCCGTCTGTTGCTTCCACTACTCCCTGTTTGATGTTCGCTTTGGCGCTGTTCTGGAAGAACAGGTAAAGTTCGAATTCCGCTTCTCTGTCTACTGTTCTTGCAAACTTCAGCTCAGTATCGATTGCAGAAAGCAATTCATCTTTAAGATTCTCATACTCCAAAATACTTCACCTTTCCAGCTGTTTTAGCCTGCTTTACCTCCGAAGGTTACCCCCCCAATGACTAGTTCAGGCCCACCCAAGCCACAGGGCAAGGGGAATTGTCCGCTCTTTCCGCATCCTCCAAAGTATCCCGCCCATAAACGAAGGTCTTTGGTCGCGCCTTCTACAGCGGATAACAGATTGAGAATGTTCCCAGATAAGGATACTTCGCGGAGCGGTTCACGGATCTCACCGGCTTCCACCCAGTAGCCGCGAATTGCCTTGAAAAGGAAGCTTCCGTCGCCTTCAACTTGACCTCCCGAGGTCTGGATGGCGTAGACACCAGTGCCCAGCAATTCAAGGGCTTCTTCCTTCGTGAGATTACCAGCGCTGAAGTATGTGTTTGTCATTCGAGGTATTGGAATGAAGCCGAAGTGTACTGCACGGCAGTTTCCTGTGGGCTCCTGGTGCAGGTACTGTGCAGTTCCTCTGCTGTGTAAATAATGCTTGAGTACGCCCTTGTCGAGAATTATGGTTTCGCTTGCCTTTGTGCCTTGATCATCATAGGGCACCCACAATCCGCCAAATTGCGGGATGTTTGGAGTCCCATAATCCACAATTGTGGCGTGTTCCGTACCAAGTTTTTCACCGATTTTTCCAGTCAAGGGAGAGGCGCCTACGACCACGAAGTCGGCTTCGCTGAGGTGGCCGAAGGATTCATGCGCCAGCACGCCTACCAAGGTATTCTCTATGAAAGCTCGGAACTTGCCAGCGGGACAGGTTCTCGCTTTCAGTTGTTCCTTTGCGTGAGTGCCTGCTTCTTTTCCTATCTCTTCAGGGGTCGACTCTTTGGTGTTGAAGAGTTCCAGTCCCATGGTTCCGCCCGCCCGCTCAGCGCCAATTACCAGATCGCCTGATTCTGTTTTGGAGATGACTGAACAGCGCAAATCAATAACTTCAAAGTTCCAGTCGACTATGGAGCCTTCGCTGTTCGTGAACAGTTTCTGTCCGTACAGTTCGCCATATGATCCAGTTACGTTGCTGATGTTCTCACCGAATTCTCGAGCGCTGTCGATAACTCTGTTGACCAGATCGGTCTTGTAGCCCAGATCTTTGGACTTAGGATGAACCTTAACAGAGGATGCATCAGTCGCGCTGCTCTTAACTGCGGATTTCCTCTCAAACTCTAGCCTCAGCGAGGCAGCATCGGCAGAGGCTTTAGCCATTTTGTATGCTCGCGTTACAGTCTCCTCTAGCTCTTTCTTGCTGTCACTGGGAGTGAAAGAATAGCCTGACGCTCCGCCGTAATAGCAGGCAACGCCGATGCCAGCACGAGACCGGAGGATTATGTCCTTCCAATTATCATTGATGCGTTGTAATGTTCTCAGTGTGAGATCCTCGAATCGTGCTTCGACAAATCCTGCGCCTAATTTCTCGCCTAATTCCACGCACTCCTGTAATTTTTCCAGCACGTTATTTCCTCCATACGCGTGAAGCCTACAATTCTTCCAGTTGAAAGAGATTGCTCATACGGGTCAGCGCATTTAAAGTTTGCCAGCACACGATTTCAAGCGCGC
>CAYGBA010000035.1:10732-16322 GCA_964347995.1 uncultured Candidatus Bathyarchaeia archaeon
GCAAAGAAAGATTGTCGACTTTGTACATGGCTGGTGTCCTAAGGTTAAAGAACCGAAGACCTCACGGTTTTCACTTGTGCGGGCATTGAAGATAAAAGAAGTGGTGAGAGAAAATACTCTTCGGACTGTTGGATTATTTGTCGCTGTGATAGTCTCCTCTCTTTTTCTTGTTGCGTGCTTTACAATTCCTCGCGCACCTCTCAAGCAGAATTTGTACGAAAGATCGTTTAGCGACATGTGGGGATCGATAAGTCTTGACGTTATTATTCATTATGAGACCGAGGCTGATGGCACATGGAGCAGGAGCACTGAGGGTGAATACAACTTAACTGTTCTTGTCAAGCCGACCTATGTGAATGAGACTGTTGTTTCCAAGTTCAACGTCATTCATTGGGGGGTTGGCGGTGGTCCCCTTTCGATTACGGGTGGATGGTCGTATCTCACTGAGGAACCTGCTCCGATTGATTACGGACTGGACCTGATGAGTTTTTGGTTGAATCAAAGTGTTTGGTGTGTTGTGAGTCAGGTTTGTCAGTTCAATCCGTCCCATTATCCTCGCGGGATTCAGGACCAGAGCATTCTTACGTTCGAGTTTATGATTCGTGAAGTTCTGGCTAACGATACGACCAGACCCTTCAACATGGGGGATTTTCTGTCCGTTGAGATTTCTGGATGAACGCAGTCAATCAGTGTATGCGAATGCATAAATCACTTTCACGGAAGTCTCTAACCTACATCAGCTTATGTCTGATAGACAGTTTTAAAGGGGCTCGGTTTGAAAAGCCTGTGGTTTGCCAAGAGAGAAGCGAGATGAGTGGCACTGGAGGGAGCTTTCTTTCTCCTCGCTCTTCCTTCCCCTGCTCCCTGCCATGAAATATTGTGAGGAAATAACATGGGTAAATGTCTCATGTGTGGTAAAGAAACCTACAAAGTGCTATTCAGCAAAGCCATAGTCAAAATATACATTTGTTCAATAGACTGTCTAAAAGAATATCACAAACCGATAAAGCGATTCAAGCTTAGAATACAGAAAAGGCTCAAAGAAGGTGAAGGATGGCTAGATTGATCATTGTAAGGGTAACTACTATGACCTCTCACCTCTCTTATCAGGAACTAACAGAATTAGGAAGAAACCTCTGCAAATATCCACTAGAGGTTCTTTTCACAAATCACTTATCCTGCTTGAGCAGAAAAGGGGTTGCTCTGTTTGGTGGTTGCTTTTTGGTTCATAAGCGCCGTGGCAGGGTTGAGATCATGATGGATATTCTGGACAAGGCATCAAGCGGTGCGAACAAGACCAAGATTGTCTACGGAGCGAATTTGAATTTCAACATGACGAAGAGGTATCTACCTCTTCTTATTGAGAGAGGGCTTATAGTGCAGGTTAATGGCGATAATGGTGCGTTGTATAAAATCACTGAAAGAGGAAGGGAAATCCTGAGAGACTATAAGCGGATTAGAGAGCTTGCTTTAGATCATTCCTGAATATGAGGCACAGAAGTCTCTTTCTTAAATCTTTAGTACATGAATAAACAATCTATTTAGTAGAAAACGAGTTGATGAAAAATGAAGAAAGATTGGAAAGGCGGCATAATTGCTGAAGGGCTAGGCGACCCAACAGCTATTAACAAGTTTTCTGTTTACGAGGCCTCAATTAGTGAGGACAATATGCCGATCGACCACGAAGGAAATGTCGGAAGATGGCATGGCTATGGCGTGAGATGTTCCAGGGAAGAAATCGATGCCTTGCAACCTCATATCCTACGCGGCTGGTATGCACATTTCTGGAAAGACGATAAGATGATAGTTGTTTACTGTGACAAACAATTCGAGCTTGACAAAAATGACAAGAGCACATGGAAAGAAGCCATTGAGCACGGAAAGAAGCAGGGCATACCTAAAGATGAGCTTGACTTTCCGACGGAATAAAAAGTGTGCCGTAATTCAGAATTTCTGAGCATGCCTGCAAAGTGACAAATCAGACATTCCGGACATTTTCCCATCGACATTTTTCGACATTTTGAATACACCATAAGGGGAAAAAAACGAAAAAACGAATTTCGGCTCATCGTGAAAACCTGACTAAAAGGGACATTTTTGGACATTTCACCACTGAGAGCTGTGAGAAGGGAGAGAGGGGCGCTGGGCGAGCTATTTCCTTCCGAAATATTCTCTCACTCGGATGAGATCTTTCATGGTGTTTATCGTAAGCCACAGACCGTTGTACTTGTATCCCTTCAGCATTTCCAAGTCAGCAAGCCTCTGGAACGTCTGGAGTTCCATATCTCCTCTCTCGGGAAAAAGCTCTCTCACCACATCAGTCTTCAGAACATAGTGTCCCGCGTTTACATAGAATTCTAGAGACGGCTTCTGCTCAAACCTCAAAACCTTGGAGCCCCTCGTCTGTATCTTCCCAAACGGTAGCATAGGCTTCGCCATCAAGATTCCCCCACCTTTGTCTGCGTAGTCGTAGAGCTCCTTTGGATCATAGAAAACGATGTCGTCAACATTCATCACATAAACCCTTTTACTATCACATAGCCCCACCGCCTTCTTGGTCGCCCCACCCGTTCCAAGCCTCTCTTCTTCAATTGACAACTTAACTATCCTTTCTAATGTATGAGAACGCAACTCTTCAGCTATCTCTTTAGACGCGGCTAGGATTATCGACTCAAAATCGTGATTAATCAGCCAGCTAACCTGCCTACCCAATAGAGTTTCGTCGTCGATTCTCAGGAGAGGCTTAGGAACCCAAGTATCGGGCTTAAGCCTCCACCCTTCTCCCCCACAGAGAATTATGGCGTCATACAATTCTGATCCCTCGAATCACTGCCTCTTATGAAAGCCTAGAGAATCACATCTTCTGTAAGTATATATTAAAGTTATCATCATCTTGAATGGAGCCGATGATGAAGGGTAATCTCAAAGCGGTTCTTGCGTATAGGCTTAAACCACGCGAACTCAAGCTCCTATATAGATCCCACGACATAATCGGTGACATAGCAATCATCCGAATCCCAGAAGCCCTCAAACACAGAAGCAAAATCATCGCCGAAGCCATTATGCAGACACAAAGGCGCCTGAGAACGGTGTTGCGTCAGGCTAGCCCTGTTTCCGGAGACCTCCGACTGCGCAAGCTGAAATGGGTTGCTGGCGAGAAGAAGACCGAAACCATTCATAAAGAGCACGGCTGCCTTCTCAAGGTCGACCTGAAAACATGCTACTTCTCACCCAGACTCTCACATGAGAGAATGAGAATCAGTCAACAAGTTCAAACAGGCGAAGTGATTGTAAACATGTTTTCCGGAGTGGGTTGCTACTCCATAATCATCGCCAAACATTCAGCGGCTCAGAAAATCTATTCCGTAGACATAAACCCAACTGCCGTTCAGTACATTCAAGAAAACGCTAAGCTCAACAAGGTCCGAGGGCGGGTTGTTCCGATCGATGGAGACGCAAAAAATGTGATTGAGGAAGGGCTGCAGAGCATCGCAGATCGGATTCTCATGCCTCTGCCAAAAAGAGCCTGCGAATATCTCGACTATGCGGTGTTAGCGCTCAAGCCCGCGGGAGGATGGATTCATTATTACGACTTCGAACACGCTGACAAGGGCGAGTCTCCCGTTGAAAAAGTCAAGGCGAAAGTTTTCGAACGACTGCGCAATCTTAGTGTGGATTTTCAACCGCCCTTCGGACGGATCGTGAGAACTACTGGACCCCACTGGTACCAAGTAGCTTTAGACTTTCACCTAGAGAATATCTCTTAGGTGTAATTTGATTTTGTTTCAAGCTCCGTCTAAATAGAAAAATCTCTGGGCGTACGCAAACCTTACCTTGTTCCAAGGTTTTTCCTACAATCTCGGCAAATCTTTTATAGGTTCTAACAAAACACTAATGATCGATTCGGAGGGGCACATTATCAAAAAGAAGCTAATGGACATCCTGGCTTGTCCAATCGACAAGTACTATCCTCTTGAGTTGCACATCTTTGAAGAGAAGGACGAGATCGTGGAAGGTCTAATTGTTTGTCCGAAGTGTCTACGTTGGTATCCCATCCGAGATGAGATTCCAGAGATGCTACCAGATGAACTTCGAGAAGAAAAGGATGAATTGCCGTTCTTGCAAAAGTGGAAAGAGAAGATTCCCAAGAACATCCTCTCAGAGGGCAAACCCTTCAACCTTGAAGCAGAAGAAAGCTAGTCTAGAGATTTGCTCGCCAAAACTCCTCTTCCGACAGCACGATACACAAAACCCTCTCTCTCCGCCTTATCAGGATTTATGACGCGCCCCATATCCACTATTGTAGCCGGCTTTTTCATCAAAAACTGGATTTTCCTTAAATTCAACCGCTTAAACCGCTTATGCCCCACGGCAATGATCAAACAATCTGATCTCTCAACAGTCTTTGCCAACGTTCTTTCTGCTTGATATCCCATCTCAACCAACTCTTTGTGAGAAAATAGGGAGTCATACACCCACACACGGCCGCCTCTCCTTTTCAGCGCATCCACAAGTTTCTCCACCGAGGAACCTTCGCTTTCCCTCGTGTTTGGGCGAGAAGAAACACCGAAAACACATATCTTGGCTCTTCTCAGATTTTTTCCACATGCCCTCAATGCATCCTTTACAAGGCGAACTGTGTGACCTATCATTCCTTCATTCACTTTTCCAGCGAGTGCCAACATACGAAGCCTTTTGTTAAGAGCCTCTGCCTCATCGCTAAGAAGATGTGGTTCACCTATTGCGGAGCAACCAACGAGTTGAGGACGCGGAATATGGGAGTGAGGGTTTCCGCCAGCCGCCTTCCAGGCTTCCATGAAGTCTATTCCTGCCTCTTCACAGAAACCAGCCAACTCGTTTACTAGCGCGATATTAACAGTATCATATACATTTTCTAAGAGCTTGACAATTTCTGCTGTCTTTATATTCCTCATCTCAACTATTTCGCCCTTAGTCACTGCCCCTAGGACTACACATGCAGTCTTCAGGCTCTGCTCATTAATGGCTCCGACCACCCTTCTGTACTTGCTCCCATCTTGTAGAATATGCCCCGCCAACGGACTGTAGGCCAGACCGAAATCTCTTCCTGCTTCCAAGCCGGATGATTCTTCGAGGCTTTCTTTTACCAACCTTTCGGTTACACTTGGACCTATTTTACTTGTGAAAATGAACAGAGATCCTTGAGGTAGACTGAGACCCACTTCTTTGCAGGTCCTCATTATGCATGAGTAATCAGGCGTTTTCCTTTTGTTGATGGCTACGGGAACAGAGAACACTATGATGTCGCTTGCTGAGGTAGCTTTCCTGACATCGCTTTCCACTTTGAGGTGATTTTGCTTTATGTGATTATTCAGGAGCGTGTTAAGGGTCCGTTCAGCGGAGGAAATTCTGCCTTTCTCTGTCTGGTTGAAGATATGGTGATCTGTATCGGCGTATACTACTTTGAATCCTGCTTTAGCGAAGAGGCAAGCTTGTTTTAAGCCGGTTTGTCCGCATCCTAGGATGCAAACAGTGTATTTTTTGCGTTTTTCAGGGGTATCGATGTCTTTCCTTTCTAGCATCATTGCCTTGGGCATTTTTGCTTACGTCA
>CAYGBA010000036.1:0-16062 GCA_964347995.1 uncultured Candidatus Bathyarchaeia archaeon
AGATAGACTTTTCCTTTCATAAGGTGGAACTTCTCTCATACCCGCTTTTTGAGCGGGTTCCATGCTGTTATTCTCTGGCTTTGGTCTCGAAATTAACGGAGATCATAAGGTCTTATGATTTAGATATTGTTCATGCTCATTACGCTGTTCCCAACGCTGTGTCTGCTTACTTGGCCAATAAGATCTGTAACGATTCCGCGAAGGTGGTAACCACGCTTCACGGCACCGACTCCTACTTGGTTGGGCTTCATCCCTCTTACAAGGAAGTTACACAGTTCAGTATGCAACAGAGCAATGCGCTGACAGCGGTTTCGGAGTACCTGAAAGAGCGCACGATGACGGAGTTTGACATTTCAAGGGAGATCCGTGTGATACCGAACTTTGTTGATCCGCAACGGTTTAGGCGGCTCAAGAGAGATCGAGAACAGAAAGTTGTGTGTCATTCATCCAACTTTAGACCGATCAAACGGATACCTGACATTGTTAAGGCTTTCAAAATAATCTCGGAAGAAATCGATTGCAAGTTGTTCCTTATGGGGAGTGGTCCTGAACGCTTTGAGGCTGAGAAGATTGTGAAGAATCTTGGGATATCGGAGAGCGTGGAGTTCTTGGGGAATGTGAAGAACGTTGAAGAGGTGCTTGGCAAGTCGGATTTGTTCCTTCTGCCATCAGAGGACGAGAGCTTTGGGCTTGCTGCATTAGAGGCTATGAGTTGTGAGGTCCCGGTTGTTGCAAGCGATGTGGGTGGGTTGAAAGAGTTGATCTCTCATGGTGTTGACGGTTATCTAATCAGAGTTGGAGATGTAGAGGCGCTCGCTCGATACTCGCTTAGGATTTTACAAGATCCAAGACTGCGGGAAGATTTTGGCAGAAACGCTAGGCAGAAGGTTCTTGAGAAGTATACACCAGACAAGATTGTGCCCAAATATGAGGACTTGTACAAGGAAACCTTGAAGGAAAAATGAAGAATCACAAGTTATAACGCGTGCTCTTATTTGAATTCGAATGCTTTGCAGTAGCTACATACGTCTTCTGTGGTCTATAACCATCACATTGTCTTCTTCAACATTGAAGTCCTCAAGCATTAGGGGCTCAGGCCTCGACTCTCCCATTTCTGAAGACACCAAGCACCTGGCGGTCCACCAAGGCATCAGTGCCCTTCTCAACGCCGGGCTCATTTGTTGTGGTGGGAAAACCGGCCAGGCAACACCGACTCAGCCTAGGAAGTAGTTGTTGTGGTGGAGGCAATTTTCTGATTTATCACCACGACTCCAGCCTTCAGATCGGCTGCTCCGCCCGACAAGCTTGGCACGCAAGGATTTTGGAGAATATTGTGGACAACCCTTGGCAGGCTAAGGTCATGGCAGAGATGAGAGGATGTTTGGATCCTGATAGCATCAGAATGTTGAAGACGACTTTTTTCAGAAAACAAGAAACTGAAGGCACATTTGACGGCAGCACACGCCAATCGCAGACGCTACGCTTGCAACGTGTAGACACTGGCTTTGCGCCAAACTCTAGTGGTTTTGATTCTACAAGCTTTGATAGCAGTCCTACGGCGGCTCTTCTCCTAGAGGTATGAGATACGTCAAGCCATCTTGACCCAAAATAACCACGAAGTTCTCCGTTGTTCTCCCAATCTCCTTCAAAGCCTCCAAAGTCAAGTAGAGATTAGTCAATTCCGTCGTATTCATTCCAACGTCTTCAGCGATGATTCGAATCGACTCAGCCGTTCCGTTAGCAACGATTAACCGAGACTCAGCCTCACCCCGAGCCGCAATGATCTTCTCCGCTGCGGATGCATTAGCCAAGATCAGTATTCTTTCCCTTTCAAAGTCTGCCTGCAGCTTTGACTGTTCGGCTGCCAGCTTGGCTTCAATAGCTTTCAAGAACTCCGCTGGCGGATCTACGTCTCTCAGATCGACCTCAACGTTTATGAGAGCATTTAGCAGCGATTCTTCAGCGTACAGAGAGGATACGATTTCATCGCTCAACACCTGCGTAATCACTGACCTGTTTTCAATGATCTGAACCACGGTGTACTGGCCAACTATATCTCTCCCGGCCTCTCTGATAACAGAAGCCACTACCCGGTCCTTCCAATCCAAATTGGGAAATGTTTCATAGAGCGCGTTCAGCTTCGTGCTGTCCAAACTCCACCTAACCAGCACGTCTAATTCAATTCGCAACCCGTCTTTACTGATGGGAGTAATCGGCGGATAGTCACCCTGAACCGCGTCTTCCTTCCACATGCCAACACTGTCTAACGCATAATAGATGTGTATGTCAGTAACCCAAGGAGCCTTAAAGAACCAAGCGGGACCTGTTATAGGACTGGAAATGGTCTTGGTAATGGGATCAACAAGAATCGCGCCATAACCCACGGCAACCGTTCTAAAGACGGTCAACGGTACTATAATAGCGAAGACTATCAACAAGAAGAGCACTGCTACTGCAACTCTTTTCAACCATGGTCTATCTCCAAATCCAAACCTAGACGTCTCATTCAAGCACAATCACCTTATTTCAACAGTTAATACCCAGACGTATTTATACCTCTTCTGGATGCTCTAGTGAAACGATGATATGTGGGCGGTCAGAAGCTTGGGGCGCAATACAAAGTCTAAGATTTCGCCTACTTACTTCGTCTTCACCGAATACGAGCTGCTTTTTCTCATCATATGCGTAGTATTGGACATCAGCGAATACATAGCTACGATTCTGCTTCTGCCCAGCGTAGGCGATATTCTCGACATAGTTGGAATTATCGCTTGCCTTGCCATGTTCCGCTGGGTTGGAATTGCATCATTGCTTGAGCTAATTCCCGGCGCAGACATCTTCCCAATCTTCATTATCACATGGTTGATATGGTATTCTCTCAAAAAACGAAGAAGCGCACGATAGTTCGAGCTTCCTAGCGCGGGAGAGTGATTTTAACACACTCAACCTCGTAGAAGTTAGGTCAAAAGACTTAACAGAATCGCTTAATCAATAACTTAATATATCACCAGCCGTTTTCTCGTACTGATAAGACGTATTGGCCTAACACAGTTTTTTACTGTGGCAGTCCTCGAGTCGGAACAGACGTACTCATCCGATTTTAAAGAAGAATTACGTTTTACACAGATAAAGGAGGTAAATACATGAAAATTCATTTCCTCGGAGGAGTCCGAGAGGTGGGCGGCTCCTGCATCGCCGTCGAAAGCAACGGTGAGAAGGTCGCCCTAGACTACGGAATCAAGGTTGGAGAGAAAGTTTCCAACCAGTTACGGAAGGATTTCGACGTGGTGATCATCAGTCACGCTCATTTGGATCACTCAGGCAATCTCCTGAGCCTGTCCCGATTGAACCCGGTGATAGTAGGGTCAGAGATAACCCGTGATGTCACCTCTGAGCTCCTACTCGACATGATTAAAATTCAACACTTGAACGGAAACCACTTTCCATACAACAAACGAGACGTAGACAACATCAGGAAATCCTGGTGGGTTCGAGACGCCATCGCCCTATCAGGAATGCAAATTCGTCTGCATCCAGCAGGACACGTCGCAGGCGCAAAGATGACCAGCATCAAGGCTGAGGGCAAAGAAATCCTGTACACTGGGGACTTCTGTCTCCACGACACCGAGATTTTAGAAGGAACCAAACTGGAAGGTCTCCCAAAAGAACCCGACGGATTGGTGATCGAGTCAACCTACGGGGGCACAACCAGACCACCAAGAAGCAAACTAGTCGACCAGTTCTTCAGACAAATCCGCGACACAATAGAGAGGGAAGGAAACATCCTTATCCCCGCATTCGCCTTCCACCGAACCCAAGAAATGGCTAAGAGAATAGACCAAGCTATACATGAAGGTGTCCTACCAGACTACCACGCCTACACCATATCCACGCTAGCACACAAAATCACGGACTACTTCAACAGCCAAAGACACTTCTTCACCGAAGAGATCCAAAAACAAAGACACCCATTCAACTACCGACACGTGAAGCCTCTCCGCCGAACAAAGCAGATCAAAGAACCCGCCATAGTAATCTGCACCTCAGGCTTCGGCCACGCAGGCGCAAGCCTTCATCTACTAACTGAATGGGCAGCGAACGAAGACAATTCCGTTATGATAAATTCGGGCTATCTGCCTCCAGACAGTCCGCTAAAAATGGCAAAAGAAAAAGGAGAACTCATCAAAAATGGGAATAAGATTCCCGTCCAAGCCGAAGTGGAACAAATAGAGCTCTCCGGCCACGCCGATCAAACAGAGCTCATTCAACTGGTAGAGACACTAAAGCCTAAGAGAACCTTCCTTGTACACGGGGAACCCGAACAAGCACAAGCCCTTTCCGAAAAGATCTCGGACATAACCGAAGTCTACATCCCAGAGAAAAGAGAAACTATTGCCATGTAAAATCCATCACTTAACAAGCATGTGTGAACGAGCGCAAAAATCAGAAGTTTGTAGGATCTCAACTTAATTCTAAATTAGAAACTAAGTGTCCGCCATGAACGTTCTATTCGTATGTTCCGCGAATGCATGGAGAAGTCCGATGGCCGAAGCCCTACAAAAGAAAAACAGACCGGATATACATGTAGACTCAGCAGGAACATATGCCTATCACAAAGTCATTGATGAAGTAAAGGATTTCTTAACAAGAGAAGACGCAGAGGAGTACGTCAAAAAGCTTCCTGATAGCTTAGACAGCAAGCAACTCAACGAATACGACATTATTGTGGTCATGGGATCCAAACACAAGAAAGCCATTTTGAGCAGGTGCTCTGAATGCCAAAGCAAAATCGTTGTGTGGAACATCGATGACCCGATAAAACTACCACCGGGATATGGTGAAAAAATATTCAATCAGATAAGACACAAAGTTAAAGAACTCGCCGAATCACTGTGAAAAACCGTTTTGTGCGCATGATCTTGTATGATCAGGCGAAAAACAAGCGTGCTAGGTTCCCCTTCCACGGTCAAATAACAGATTCATACAGATGTCTGGCACAAATCTAGTTCTAGGAGAATAGAGGGAGACTCAAATTGAATGAAGAACCAGATCTCTTGACAAGAAGCTATTTACGTCTCAGCTTCCCAACAAGATAAACCCCTACTATACCGGAGAGGATGTATGTTTTTGACATCGAAAGTCGCCATGGTTGAGCTTGACGATCATGCCGAATCGCTAAAGAACGCCCTCCATATGATCGGCGGAATAGACGATCTCGACACTAATGAGAAACCCGTAGTCATCAAGGTCGGAGTCTTCAACCACAAAGCAGACAACCACACCTCAGTCGGCGTCGTCGACGCCATCATCAACAACTTCAACAGAACTCCCAAAATCTTCTTGACCGAATCAGACAACTACCAAGGCACAGGCTCAGAAAGACTTCAAATCTGGAAGGAACTCTTCACCGAACGAGTGGTTCCCTTCAATCTCTCAGAAGACCCAGAAGTCAGAACCGTAAGGCTTGCTGAACAAGAAATGAGCCTATCACACGTACTCTTCAAACCCAACATCCTTGTAGACACGCACATACTCCGCCGCTTCCAGAGAGGAAGCATCCTCAAGAATCTCTTCGGATGCCTCTCCACACCAAAGAAAGCGAAGTTCCACAAGAACGAGATCTTTTGCCCACTTCTTGCAGACATCTACGAGGCCATAGGCGGAATAGATCTCGCAGTGATGGACGGCACATACCTCTGGCGCGGGGCAGGCGATGTCCGTGTCAAGACAAATATTCTCCTAGTGAGCAGGGACGCGGTCGCCGTGGAAACAATCGGAGCAATCCTTGCCGGCTTTAATCCTGAAGAGATGCCGGTTATACAAGAATTTGTGAAGAGGGACCTAGGAGAAGGGGACTCGGACAATATCGAGATCTTGGGACCCTCCTTCGAAGATCTCCAGGATAGTTTCAAATCCGCCCGTAAGAACCTTGAAGAACGCGCAGCAAGAAAGATCCTAGGAGAGGTCAACCCCAGAAAAGACACAGTCGCTTCAATAGTCAAACGAAGAGGTTACTCCAAGACACGGGTCACAAAGGCTTTGCGACATCTGGGCTACACTGTGTATAAGGATGGCACATTCGATTGAGTTGACGCAAGAAAAATTCCACAAAAATCAACGAAATTTCGTAATAGGCTTCATGCGGACACGACGGGCGAAGAAGTACGCACGACATTTTTATTACATTAATTTAATGGAGTTTAGCAAAAAAGAATGTTGCAAAACCCTTTGCAAAACCCAAAAGTCTTACTGTAACATCATTTTCTATATGTCATTTTAACATTAAGCATGACGGTATTGCAACATGAGAGCTGTGTCAAATAATGTTGAGGTCTGCGTCACAACATTCAACCCTTACAGTAAAATAGCAAAAAAAGAGAGGAGATAGTTAGTTTCTATGAAGGTGATGATGGCGTTACCAGAGGCTGCTCAGTGGTCGGCGTCTTTATCGAGAAGAATCCAACCGCAAGCAGTATGAAAGCAATCCACATCACTACGAAACCCACCAAGACCACAGTCAAAACGGCGCCTATCAACAACAGCAATCCTGCGATGCCAAACATATTCACGCCGGACTTTGTGGCAAGGAGATTGAATGACTTTCTGTAGAATATCGCCGAAACGATCACAGACACAAATGCAACAACGAGCGCCGCTATGATTCTTGCAATCAAACCCAAAAGAGCACCGAAGTCCATAAGATCTTGAAGCATGGTTGACCATTCGGCTGGATTTGCCCAGTCTATAGGTAGAGTCGCAATCGCCATCAGAACCGACACCACAAGCGTAGCCACAAAGGCAACTCCCCCCACTATGATGGTTATAAACCCATAAAGTGCATTGTTGAATATGCCCCCTTCTTTGTAGTAGCCTGCTAGGCCGTTCATAGCTATCAACACCAATATTATCCCGATGAGACCTAGTATACCGACAAAGCCTGATCCGAAGACGCCTACTGTACCTACGACAAGCAGTATCGCTCCTACACCGCCCAAATTCTTGCTCAAATCTAGATCCATTTGAAAATGCCTCCCCAGAGGGGTCGTCTTTGCATAAATAAAAGCTTTTCGAGAACATTATGCACGCGCAAAATATTTCTTATGTTTCTAGGAAACGAGATCAATTGAGCCAAGTCAGTGTTGTCTTTTAGAAAGCAAGTTTATGTTTAAATTCGGTTCTCATGTTTTTCTTCGGTAACCATACTTTGTGGAATCATAGAAAGGAAACCTGATGATCTCTCCATCCACAAACGTATCTCTTATCTTAACCGCAACCGCTTCGCCCGTCTTCGAATGTTCTGTAGACACATAAGCCATGGCTATGCCGCGCTTGAGTATAGGCGAGAAGGTTCCACTAGTAACGTGACCCACTTTCGCATCGTTCCTCCAAACCTCATAGTCAGGTCTTGGGATTCCTCTCTTAAGCATACGTATTCCAACACGCTTCCTGCTCACCCCCTCGTCTTTCTGTCGTAACAGGGCGTCTTTGCCAACGAAGTCACCCTTCTCGAATTTGACGACAAAACTCAGTCTCGCTTCGAGGGGAGAGGTGTTTTCATCGATGTCATTACCATACAGGCACATGCCCGCCTCAAGCCTCAGCGTATCTCTTGCACCTAGACCACAAGGCTCAATGTCAGCCTCTTGACCAGCTTTTAAGATGGTGTTCCACACGTTTATCGCGTTATCGGGCTTCGATAGAGGCGCGTTCCAGACGAAGAGTTCAACCCCGTCCTCACCTGTGTATCCGGTTCTTGAGATAAGGCATTTGAGTCCAGCGATTTCAATCCAGCCACACTTGAAACGCTCAACTCTGCTCAGGTCTTCCTCAGATATCTTTTGTAGGGTTTGTTCTGCTTTTGGTCCCTGCACCGCGAACATGGCAACTTTATCTGAGACATCTTCAACATTAGCGTCATAATCTTTGCAATTATTAAGTAGCCACTCATAGTCTTTTTTTCTGTTGGTTGCATTGTAGACTATCAGAAATTCTTCTTGTTTCAATCTTGACAGAACAAAATCATCTTTTATGCCGCCCTTCTCGTTACACATCGTTGAATAGTGTGCGGATAAAGGTGCTAGTGATGATACGTTGTTTGTTGTGACGTAATTCAGGAAGGCTTCAGCTTCTGGACCGGTGATGACTGCTCGCCCCATGTGTGTGATGTCAAAGATGCCTACGGTGTTCCGCACAGCCATGTGCTCTGGAATGATTCCCTTATACCACATCGGCATCTCGAATCCAGCGAAGAGAGCCATCTCTGCCCTTCCCTTATGAAACTCGTAGAGGTGTGTCCTCCTTGCCGATCGGCTCAACGACTAACCTCCGAGAAAAGATGGAATAACAGTATGAAATAGCGGCTTAATATCTTTACTCAGCAGCCTTAATCTCGACGGTTTCTGGAACGAAAGTCAGCTTCTTGCCGCACGACGGACATCTGCCATCGTATTGCTCGATGATCTCATCGGGAGACTTCAAGTCTAAATCTTCATAAAGGACAAAACCGCAGTCGCGACAGACAACCCTCTGAGGCAAGACATCAACACCGTATAACAGACCCCAGAAACAAAGGTCGCAAACTATTTATAACTTACGTATGAGTTTGAAAGAAGAAACGGAAGGCTTGAGATGGAAAAGTACGCATTAGTAATCACGGAAAAACCAGACGCTGCTAGAAGAATTGCAAAGGCCCTTGACTCACAGGGGAAGCCGGAAAGAGTTGAGGAAGACGGAGTCCCCTATTTCTTGGCTGATCGAGACAGAAAACTAGTCGTAGTACCTGCTCTGGGACACCTATACACAATAGACCATGATAGGGGCGGAAGAAACTACTATCCTGTCTTTAACTTCAAGTGGGCACCTCGGTATAAAGCTGAAAGAGGGGCAAAAGAGACACGGGCATGGGTCGAAAGCTTCTCAAAACTCGCCAAAGACGCGGAAGATTTCATAGCCGCCTGCGACTACGACATAGAAGGAAGCCTCATCGGCTATTGTCTGCTAAAATACGCCTGCAAGGACAAGGAAGATGTAGCAAAAAGGATGAAGTTTTCCACGCTAACAAAAGGAGAATTAGAGAAGGCTTACGAGGCGCCCCTTTCCCATCTCGACTTTGCCCTTATAGAGGCTGGAAAAACAAGACATGAGGTAGACTGGCTCTACGGCGTGAATCTGTCACGGGCGTTGACCCTTTCTGCAAAAAGGTGGAGTGGAAAATATGCAACATTAAGCACAGGAAGAGTGCAGGGACCCACCCTCAGGTTTCTGGTAAAAAGGGAGAGGGCGATTAGATGTTTTGTTCCTAAACCGTACTGGAGCATAGACGCTGAGATTGAGATAAAGGGCGTAGCTTATGAGGTGGAATACGAAAGAAAGAAAATCTGGCGAAAGGCTGAAGCAGACAAGGTCGTGGACGATTGCAAAGGACGAACAGGCAAGATAGAGAGCATTGATGTTAAGAAGTATAAGCAGAAGCCTCCATATCCATTCGACCTAGGCAAACTACAGACAGAAGCATACAGCCTCTTCGGATACACCCCAAGGCGAACCGCAGGCATAGCCCAAAGACTATACCTTGAGGCCCTAATTTCCTACCCCAGAACAAGCAGCCAAAAACTGCCCCCGGCAATTAACTACAGAGCCATACTGAAAGCCCTAAGCAAAAAGCCAACATACAAGAAACTGGCATCGAAACTGCTCAAAAAAGAAGAGCTCAAACCGAGGGAAGGAAAAAAGGAGGATCCCGCGCACCCAGCCGTGTACCCAACAGGTAACTTGCCAGAGCGGGCATTGAGCGACCAAGAGAAGAAGATATGGGACCTGATTGTGAGACGCTTCATGGCAGTTTTTGGAGAAGCCGCAATTAAGCAAAGTATGAAAGCCACTCTACTAGTGAACAGTCACAATTTCTATCTGCGTGGCAGACACATCTTGAAGGAAGGATGGATGCAGTTCTACAAACCATACATAAGAACTGAGGAGGTACTCCTGCCTCCATTAAAAGAAGGAGCAGCAATGAAACTAAAACACTTGATACAAGAGGACAAATTCACCAATCCCCCACCACGATACAACCCAAGCAGTCTTCTGAAAAAGATGGATGAAAACGGAATCGGCACAAAAGCTACAAGAGCAGACATAATTCAGACGCTCTACGACAGAAAATATGTCAGGGACAAGAGAATCGAAGTGACCGCCCTCGGCTTCGATATAGTAGAAGTCCTGCGCAAACACTGCCCCAGAGTGATCTCAGTGAAGTTCACTCGGGAACTCGAAGAAAAGATGGAACAAGTCCAAGCCGGCAGAGAGAAGAGACAGAACGTGCTCGTAGAAGCCGTTGATCGATTGAAGCCTATGCTGGAAGAGCTGAAGGAGAAAGAGAAAACATTAGGTGAGGCGTTAAGCAAGGCGGTGAAGAAGGCTCGGATGGAAGAACGTATCGTTGGTAAGTGTCCGACCTGCGGAACCGGAAAGTTGATAATACTGTACTCCAGAAAAACCGGGAAAAGATTCATCGGTTGCACGAACTACTTCAATGGACTCTGCACTACTTCTTTCCCGCTCCCTCAAAAGGGAACCGTGAGATCATTGAGAAGTGAATGCAAAGGTTGTGGATGGCCATTGGTTGAAGTGCGGACGAAGGGCAGGAGACCATGGAGACTGTGCTTCAATCCAGGCTGCCCCAGAAAAGAAGAGAGGAGGAAACGTCGTGAAGTGCAAAATCTGCGAAAGGGAAGCAGTAAATGAGTATTGTGAGCTTCACGAGAAGGCACATCAGAAAGTGATTCAGAAATATGAAACATGGAAGAAAGGAATAGATATCTCATGGAAGGAATATTTAAATGAAATCGCGGAGAATCCGTATACGGGATCTTGGGCAAAAGACGTAGCGAGACATCTTAGCAGAAAAGAGGAGAAATAAGACATGACCAGTCTGACGAGAAGGCTTTCATCTCTCGTTTACTACCTTCAAAAGCTCTACTGGAAAATAATGACTGCAAAACCTTCACTCGTACTCATCGCTGCCATAGCAGTCGCAGCTTCCATCTTCCTTTTGGGAGGCGGGCTCTACGACTTTCTGGAAAAGCCTCTTGTTGCCGCTTTCGCTGCTGGTGGAAGGATCATCTTCTACTATCCCTTTGGAATCAATGAACAATTCGTCGCTGAAAGCGTGTTTGTCATGATCATATACGCCATAGCGGTCATGGGTTTGCTTTTGACATATGAGAGCACAAAATACGCATTTAGACCTCGGCAAGCGTTCATGCTGTTATTGATAGGTTGCACTTTTATTTTCGTAGCGTATATCTGCATCGAATATCTCTTATGGGCACGTTGATCATAGACGACATGTTAACTGACGAGGAGCTTTCTGTCTTCAATTAAAATGCGTCCATCCACTTAAGCTGTTGGTTGTAAGAGAATTCCGTCTAGATGAATCTCACTCTTCGTGTGTCCACCTGCAAAGAATGTGTTGTCGCCCAAGGCGATATGGATCATGCCCAAAACTTTTTCGTCTTCAAGTTGGATTGTCTGCGGAACACGCGATTCACCACCACTCCTTCTTAACACCAAGGAGATGTGCCAGAAAGTTGGTTAAAAGATGAATCGGCGGCGTTATGATGACAACGATAAGGGTGACCAACGGAGATGGCAGTTCACCTATTGCGAAGGAGAAGAGAAGGGCTCCCATTACAAAGTCAAGCTGGTCTATCACAGGGAGTGGAGATCCTGGAGGAATGTTAAGTCGTCGCTTGATGAAGGAATCCATCAAATCGCCTATCAATGCTCCCAGTGACAGTGCAAATCCGAGAAAAACATTTGGAGAGAAAGCTATCACTGAAAGAAAAGCAAATCTATCAGAGGCTCCAAGCAAAACATACTCAACAAAGCCTACCAAGGTGCCGATAACCAAGCCCGCAAAAAAACCACGGAGGGTCTTATGTGAACCAAAGATCGGCTTCCCATCCCAAAACCTTCTACCCCCATCTATAGAGCGCCCTCCACCAAAAATCACTGGCATCCCATTTGCGCAGTAAGCTGGAAATATAAAAATCAACGCATGAACAGCATCAAGCACAGTTACTGACATTATATTATCCGTCCATTCTAGTTGAAAAGCCGCTCTCATAGTCCTGGATACCAGTCTTATTAATGACAAGATAACAGCTCGCGCGCCTTTTTCGTGTAGGATGTTTTTCCAGAACGGTCTCTATGATGCCTCTTTGACCAGTGTGCTCCAAATTGAGCACAACTTTCGACCAGAACCTCAGAACCCTCCTAGCCACAGGCTCCACCCCGACGCGGTCTCCAAGAAAGATACTTCGAACCTGACTTGTGATGAGTGTTGCCACCTTGCGGCTTGTGGCGATTTCAGAAAGGTAAGCGATCTGCTGGTTCAATTCTCTATTTAGTTCAAATGTTTCTTTTGGGTCTCCAAGTTCTACACGATATAGAGACGTGACAGTGTCGACAACAAGTAACCCGACTTTCTTTGTTATGTAATTCTCTAGGTGGTCCAGAGCTTCAACTTGCTCCTGAAATGTGGAGGGCTTGATCAAGATTATGCGAGGAGAAATCTCTTCGTGATCATGGTGGGCTATCTGTGAAAGCCTTCTTGAAGAAAATGTGCCGTCGGAGTCGATGAATATGGACTTGAGATCTGCTCTGGCGCAGTTTACGGCGCATTGAGTAGCGAGGGAGGATTTACCCGTTTCAGCCTCTCCGTAAATGAGGGAGACGCCATCGCTGGGTAGTCCTCCCCCAAGCAACTTATCAAGCGAAGAACAGCCGGTTGAAACCCTGCGCTGCAAGTACTTCACATCGAAGCGATATTAAGCCTAAAGTTAATAATTTTGTCTTTCTACTGAACACGGAAGGAAGTTCGTTGAAAGTGAAGATAGCGCTTGCAACCGTCTCGGGGAAAGCATACTACAAATTGGTGAAGGAACTCAAGGGAAGACGACTGCCCTTCCTAAGCCTGAAACCCGATGACGAAATTCCCTTATACATTAAGGCTGTAGTCACAACTGAGGAAGAACGAGAACTGATTGATCACCCAAATATCCTTATTTTCAATGACGAGGTAGGTGCTGAGGCGGTTATTGATGAAGCTGTTCGAGTTGTTGAGGGGAAGCAAAGCTATGACAAGGTTATTATTGGTGTAGATCCGGGCAAAACGTCCGGATTGGCGATCTTGGCTGATGGAAAGGTTTTGGAAACTATCGCGTGCTCAAGTGTGGAAGAGGCAGTGACCAAGATCTTAAGGACTCTAGAGAGAGCGCCGTCCATGGCACGCTTGGTAAGAATTGGAGCCGGAGCTCCCGCATTCGCTCAAGAGTTGTTGCGTTTATTAGACTGGGCTTTACCAAAAGAGGTTGTTATAGAAATAGTTGGCGAAGCGGGGACAAGTCATTTCATGAGCGAAATCACCCATCGAAGAGGGGCTAGAGACGCCATGTCTGCTATAAGAATCGCGGAGAGGAATGGTGAGGTTTTCCAGAGGAGGCAGAGTGATGAAACGTAAGGTTGAGAAGGGTAGAACTCTGTTGGTGGATGGACCGGCATCTGTCAGCCACATCAGCGGTGAGATCGAGGTTCTGGGAGCAGAGCTGAGAAAGGGGGAGAAACTTGTCATACGAGAGGGAAAACGCGTTCCCTTTATTGTCAGGAAAAAGGCCACGATCGATCTTGCATTGGGTGGGGACGCCTCTTTCGAGGAAGTCGAGGGAAGCACCGTTCCTTCTTCGTGGGACAATGCGCTAAAGGAGATGAAAAGCTGTAGCAGGCCCTTGACTGTTGTAGTAATGGGTGAGATCGACTCCGGCAAAACCAGCTTCTGCACCTATCTCTTGAATCGTGCGTTAGGGATGGACTGGAAGGCTGCAATAATCGACGCAGATTTGGGGCAGTCTGATGTTGGACCGCCCGCCACGATAGGATTTAGCCGTGTTACAACACCAATTAAAGACCTCTTCGAGATTGAAGCAGAGAAGGCATACTTTGTGGGATTGACAAGTCCAAGCCAAGTGGTATACCTGGTGACAGAGGGGCTAGTTGAATTAAAGAATGCTGCTGAAGGCGAGGATGTGGATTTCTTGGTGATAAACACGGATGGATGGATTTCTGGTGAAGAGGCTGTAAGCTACAAGGTTGGGTTGACCGAAAAAGTCGCGCCTGACGTGGTTGTAGGAATACAGGAGAAGGACGAATTAGCCCCTATACTAGCGACCTTGAAGGAGACGAAGGCTTTGGCTGTAGACTCGCCGCCTGCGATCAAGAAGAGAAGCCGTGAGAAAAGAAAAGTTCTGCGCGAGTTAGGATACAAGAAATACCTGAAAAAAGCCAAGGTCCAGTCGTTCCCCTTGAATTGGGTGAGAGTTGAAAGGATTGTATTGGGAGCTGGAATACCCCCATCAGCGGAGCAGAGAGAAAGGATAAAGGAAATGCTCGGGACGATCCCCGTCTATTGTGAAGAGACACAAACCAGTCTATTTATTGTTTTGACAAAAAATGCCTGGATCAACGAGGAACGAATAAGAAGTGTCGAAGACAGCTTCGGTAAATGGGTAAGAGTGATAAGAGACGGCGAGGAGGAAGGCCTGCTTGTGGGACTGCAAGATGATAAAGGAACTTTCTTGGGAATCGGTGTCCTAGTCGGTGTCGACTATAGAAAGAGAGTGATGAAGGTTTACACTCCGGTAGGTGAGAAGGTGTCCACCATCCGTGTGGGCCAGATAAAGCTTGACAAAAGCGGCAGAGAAATTGGCTTGAGCCAAATCCTTACGGGGTATTCCTTTTAGCTGATCATAGTTATGGGAATATCCAGCGAGTCTCACTGTGTTCTAGCAATCAGCTGCGATTCGATCAGTCGCTTTTCTGGCTCGATGGACACAAGGTGTTGACTGGACACTGGTTGCACAAAGGTTTTCTCGCCTTGCAGTATTTTCGCCCGAGTGAAATCAGCAGGAAATGAACAGGAAGATACTCCTGAGGCTGATAGAGTAGTTGAAGTGCTCCTCGGATCTCTTCATAGTTGCTCCTCTGAGGTGTCAGTTCCAGCCTTCCTGAGACGCGTTTGACGTGGGTGTCCACGGGAATAACAGGCCTTCCAGCGCAGAAGAGCAGAACTACGTCGGCCGTCTTAGGTCCTACACCAGGAAGGCTCATGAGCCTGCCGCGAGCCTCCTCAAGTGGCAGTGAATAGATAAACTCAAGCGAGCCGTCAAACTGCTCAAGGAGCATATGAGAGAGATTTCTTATGACTTTTGCTTTGTTCGTATACAAGCCTGCTACCCTTATTGCCTCTTTGATCTCTTCCATGCCCGCGTTTGCCAGTGCTTTCGGGGTTATTGAGAATTTTTCTGAGAGACTTCTAAAGGCTCTGTTGGTGTTTCTATCAGCTGTGGCCTGAGAAAGCACCGTTCTTATGAGGGTTCTAAAGGGCTTCTTAGATGAAGCCGTCCATTCGGGAAGTGAAAATGTGTTTTGAAGCTCATGGAGGATGCGAGTTGCTCTGTCTTTGGTATTCACTACAACACTCTCGCGTGAGAGTACCGGGCACCCCTCTTAGTGACAAAAGAATTCTCAGTATCTACTTCGTCTTCTCTGAAAGGGAAACGTCTTCTCAGAAAGGTTGTTTTCCGTGTTTACCTCTGGTATATCCTCTTCTATCTTCTCCGTCTGCCCGTACCTTCCGATGTTGAGTCTCATGGAGCCTTTGAACAGCTTCACGTATCCGTTTTTGATGGTTATGATGTCGCCTTCGTCGACCTTCTCTATGTCGTCTTCCCATAAATTTAACAAAACGCAGCCGGTATCGTCCCCTACTAGGGCTTCTGCGACACTAAGCGTGGAGCCGCTTCTTCTGGATGCGACCTCTCTCGTCTCGGTCTTGCTGAGAACCTTCACTTTGACGTTTACTCTTCTGGAGTAGGTTTTCAGATCTCCTACTTTCATAAACTCTTCAGACATGCTACCAACTTCGCTTTCTGCTAATAGCGGGAGACCATGCCTAAAAAGTTTTGCTCATAGTTTTTGAGGCTGTCGAAATACTACTAAACGCTA
>CAYGBA010000037.1:0-9578 GCA_964347995.1 uncultured Candidatus Bathyarchaeia archaeon
CGCGCTACACGAGCCATATCGTCACCTCGCTAGCTACACTGATCGACCACAATTTAAGATTATGTTGCTGTTGCGCCACAGTCACACACGCTTATAAGAAAATGCATGCGTGCAATAGTTAAATGGAGCAGACGCCTGTTGTTCTTCATAATTCTGGTAAAACTTAAGCGGAAACCTACAAAAGAAACCATTGAAAGAATGGACAAAGCCCGCAAAGAGCAGAAGCACTCAACCAAGATCCATTCAATTCACTGGACTCTTGGACGCTACGATGTCGTATTGTATGCAGAAGCCCCAAATGAAAAGGCAGCTTTAGCCTTCAACTTTGATTTCGCTGAGGTAGCATCGACAGAAACGTTGGTTGCCATTCCAAGAGAGGAAGCACTGAAAGCCGTAGGCCTGCGCTGAACCTCCTCTTTTTTTTGTGTGCTTGCAGAAAAACATCTATCCGACGTATGCACACGCGTACACTACTCGCCCTTACTCTTCACTTTGCGCAGGACACGCACGCCCTCAATCCTAGTCACAGGATACTGCCCCGCCGCATCCTTCTCATACTGCTTCACCATATCCCACACCGTCAACAAAGCCACAGAAACCGCCACCAACGCCTCCATCTCAACCCCCGTCCGCTCCACAGCCTTCACGGTCGCCTCACCTCGCACGCGTTCTTTATCCACAACTGCCAAACTCACATTAACATCCGTCAACCGCAACGGATGACACAACGGCACAAGCTCACTCGTCCGCTTCGCCGCCAAGACACCCGCCACACGCGCCACCGCAAAAACATCCCCCTTCTCCACGGCACCCTTCCTGATCCGTTCCACGCTTCCCACCCTCAACCGAAGAAAGCCCTCAGCCACAGCCTCCCTGAAGACCACCGGCTTCCCACCAACATCAACCATCGACAAACAAACCACCAACCATCTTCTGCGCACCAATCAAGGCTTACCTGTCTCCTCCCAGAACTCAACAAGCCGCCTAATCATGCGCGCCCTCGCATCTTCATCATTAAACCGGAAGATGCGGATCCTCCCAAAGCTCTTGTGCCGCACCAAGCCAGCCTCCTCCAGAACCCGCAGATGCTCCCGCGCCGTGCTATAATTCAGCCCCGCCCGCCGAGCCAAAGCTGAGATATTAAGCTCACCAATCTCCGCCAGAATCCGCAGAATCCTTACCCGCCCCCGCGACGCGAACACATCCTCAATCCTCATCCAGCCTCAGCCTCCACCCACCGCCTTCTCCAATGCTTCCTCCAGATCGGAAGCCGGAATCCCCGGCAACCCAATCAAGGTGGTTTTTCCGCGCCTGCCGGCACCCGAAAGCCGTGCCTCAATTATGCCCAGCGCTGAGAGATCTTTCACGTACTTCCACAGCTGAGTGTGACCCAGCCCCTCCTTCTCATACTCCTCACACACAATCGCATACGCATCCTCAGCCTCCCCCATAGACATGTGAGCGGACGTTGTGTGTTGGAAGTGCCTGGCGACGCCAAGGAGAAAGAGCTTCTCGTGAAGGTTGAAGGAGCGTATGACGTCCTTTCGGATCGTAGGATAGACGCTCACGGCTGCTTTTCTGACGCATTCGGGTGTGACCTCTCGTGAGCCTGTCGAGTCCGCGTATTTTCCCGCTCTCCATAAAAGTTCTATGGCGTAGCGTGCGTCTCCCTCTTTGGCTGCGAGCTGTGCAACATGATCTATGATCTGTGTCGGAGCTGCTCCCTCTGCGAAGGCTAAGAATACTCGGTCCTTCAGGATGTCTCCAAGTTGAGGCTTTGTGTATTCCTCTAAATGGATAATGTTCTTCTGAAGCGTGCTTCGCGTGCTCGGATCCAGCTTTTGGAGGTGTTCGGGCTGGCGGAGGATGCAGATGAGTGTGAGCCTCTTAAGAGCCTTGGGGCGGTTTTCCTGGATGCGCGTGAGGTTGTAAAGGGGGTCTGATCCCTCCTTGAAAATGAGCGCCTCCAATTCATCCAGTGCCAAGATTAAGTATGCGTCTTTCTCATCAAGGATCTGCATCAGGGTTTGGAGCAGTTCTTCGGCCGAGTATCCCCGCTTTGGGAAGGTTGGGAGAAACCGTTGGATGGCTTGTTGGAGGATGAGGAAGAGGGAGCCCTTGCACTGGCGACAGTTGACGTGGATGTATTTGAGGTTTATCTGTCTGTCTTGCGCCGTTCGGGTTACTGTTTTTCCGAAGTGCTGGGTTAAGGCTGTTTTTCCGGTTCCTATATCTCCTGTGATCAGGATGCGCTGGGTCATCTTGCCTGGGGCAGTTGTTGTATAGCGGAGATACTGATTTAGAAGATTCAGGTGTTCCTCTCTGTGGGGGAGTCTTTGCGGGGTGTAGTTGATGTCCAGCTTTGTCTCGTCCTTGAAGACGCTGTAATAGTGCATGGTTACTGGTTGTTTTGGTAGGGATTTATGGTTTTTGTCCGTTTGAGGAGAGTGTAAGGGGAGAGATGGCTGGAAGTGTATATCACATCGTGTCTTGGCGTAGGTTCAATCTTTGAGGGTGTGTGCGTAACCCCCGCAAGAATGGCTTATACATCTGCGAGTGTAGTCTTTCTCTTTATCAGCTGATTCACTCCGAATTCTTAATACGGATATCTCCACACGAAAACTCCTAGCTCTCCTTCATTCAGCCAACCGATTCTAATTCCGAATAAATATGACTATACATTCCCGTAGATACGGTTTCGTGATTCGCTACGTTTATCTAACAAAGACCGCCAAATAGTAACTGTGCAACCCTAGGCTTATAGGCGGAACAGACATGTCAAAGAGATCCTCAAAAGACGACGCTCTAGAGGCTCTAGATTTCATAGTAAATATCCTTAAGGAACACGAGAAAGACTTGGACCGCCTAATCAACCAGCTAGGCAAAACCCTCGAACAGTACGGTGAAACCGGCGAACTCACAGGAAAAATCGAAGACGTGGAAGATCGCCTCGCGCATCTACAAACCCAAATCTCAGACCTAATCCAACTCATCGCCAGTCCACAAGAGAAACCCACCCCCACCCTCGCCCGTGGCCTACCCGTGATCGTCCGATGCCGACAATGGGAAGACTTCAAAAACCTCGCCATTCAAGCCGACACCATCAGCTACCAACACAAGGAAACCGAAAGCACCTTCCAAGCCGACGCCCTAAAAAACGGCAGGGTCCTCACATACACCGGACAACTCCCCAAAAACACGAAACTGCTGAAAACATGGTTGTCAAGAGAACTGAACACCGCAGAAGACAAGATCTTCGAAGGCGCCCTAGCCATAGGATAACCCCCTCAAACTCGTATGCGCTCGTTGCAGTAATCAATAAGTTTTTATAGGGAGAAGCATATTATATAGCACGTCTTACGATGCAAGAGAATGGTGAGGTGAGGCTGAAAGATTCCATATGGTCTGGCACTCCTCCTTCTTAAACGCTTTCTCCTTTCTCTTGATGAGGCACCAAACCATGTGGAAATCCAGCAAACGATGAAATCCTCGCCAACTCATTGGTGAAGAGCAGCTGACTCCAGCAGTAGACGCAGCGGTCTCCCACATGAAGCTTGATCGTATATGGCACTTTATAGGAAGTATGCTGAACGATTCGAGTGGATTTCTCCAGGATTGTGTTGATGGTCCTTTTTCAACAGATCTTTGATTTTTGAGAAGCTTTCGAGATATTTGATTCCCTTCGACGTTGTTTTGTACGTTGTTCTTCCCTCTTCGGAGTTGACCCTGAGGAGTCTGATCTCTTGAAGGAAGGATAAATATTCATTTAGTTGGGCGAAGCTTAGGTTCGCTCTGTACATAATTTGGGTCTTAAGGGTTCCCTCCCGCGCTATACTCAGGATCTGAGCCATTATACTTAGGCGGTCTCTTCTTTTATGCAACAACATCAAACCTCTCTAGACTTCCTCTATAAGACTTGTCTATAGGATTCCTAACGACAAAACCTAAAAGGCGTGCTTCGGAAGGAAACATATTCCCACATCGAAATATTTGATGTCAAATAGGAACAACGTAAACGGCTTGTGTGGCGAGTGACAAGTGCATTAATACTCAGCAAAACGAGACTTAGAATGTCATATTGCCCAGGATATCAGCAGGAACACAATGGGAAAATAGCATGCTTCAGCTGACAATACATCAACTAAAGTATATTGACTCACTGGTAGCTTCGTCCAATACTCTGTAGCTATAAAGGAGAACTATTCGCAAAGCCTAGATTCTGATCTTTTAAAGAAGCCATCAAAGCGGTCCATACAACTTTCAGCCAAGCCTAAAGAAGACGCTGTCATCGATGCCTAGGTGATGTACGCTATACGTTTAGTTTGCATCTTTTCCGGTTGTTCACGGCCGCCGCACGCCAACGTCCACGTGTTCGGATCACTTGCCTTGGGATCTCTAAGCATTACAACTCGGGTCAACCCTGCTTCTTTTGCTATACCAGAGCTTTTCAACAAATTTGCCAGAAGGTCTTGGCTCCAATTGCAGATTATTGATGCCTCCTTGTCGTGCTGATCTGTTGCTATGAGGTTGAGAAAGTAATCTCCAACCGGAGTGTCTTTTACTGGGCATCTTTCATCCTCTTTCTGGAAAATCTTTATTGTGTGTACCCAGAAGCTGTTTCCCTGTTCTCTTATTACTAGGTGAAGGCCATTTCCAACGAACGTATTCGAAAATTTCTTCATCAACTCAAGTTTGGTCATTCTTCTCCCTTTCAATTCTTTCTGGGGTTCGTAGAGTTATAAGGAATATTTCCGAGGGCGTAATATTACATCGCATGTCATAAGTCTTGAGACGCAAGATTTATTTAGCCGTCTGTCTATTGATAATACGTATATGAGGAGAACACGTATGCAAGTGCCACAACAACCCCCAACTCACGTTGAAATACCTCCGCCGACCTACTTGGAGGAAGAGGAAAAGATTGAACAACTGGCCAGACTTGCCAGACCCTCAATAATGGCGGTCGGCCTCGGCGGAGCTGGCTGCAACATAATGACATGGGTGAAGGAAAGAGGAGTAACCGGAGGCAAACTCATTTCTGTGAACACAGACGCAAACCATCTGAGAATCAGCAAGGCTGACAGGAGAATTCTGATAGGCGAGAAACTGACCAAAGGATTGGGCTGCGGCGGCTACCCCGAGTTAGGAGAGAAGGCCTTAGAAGAAAGCGTAGACGAAGTCGTAAAAGAAGTGTGTGACGCACACATAATCTTCTTAGTCGCTGGTCTAGGCGGAGGAACAGGAACGGGCAGTACAGCTGTCTTGGCTGAAGAACTGCAAAACAGATTCGCCGAAACAACCATGCCCCATCTCATCATAGGAGTTGTCACGCTTCCCTTCGATGTTGAAACCGCCAGAATGAGCATAGCGAAGAATGGCTTAGACAAACTGAAGCAAGCTTGTGATACCGTTGTAGTAATCGACAACAACAGACTTGTGAAAATAGCGGGAAATCTGCCCTTTAGGGAAGCGCTAGGCGTAGCGAACACTACCATTGGACGATTCATTAAAGGCGTAACCGAGACCATCACTACGGCAAGCCTGATCAACCTAGACTACGCGGACATGAGAGCCATCATGCATAGAGCAGGGATTGCATCCATAGGAGTAGGCGAGGGCCAGGGTGAAAGCCGTGTAGAGCAAGCCGTTGAAAAAGCCTTAAACGAGCGGCTTCTCGACATCGAAGACGTAACAAAGGCGCGCGGTTTACTAATACATGTCTCCGGCGGAGAGGACCTAACGCTCTACGAGGTTAATCATGCAGCTGAAATTATGAAACGTTCTCTGCCTCCAAACGCGAAGGTCGTGTGGGGTGCAAGAGTAGATGATGCGATGCAAGGATCCGCGTCCGTCATGGCTGTTGTAACAGGTGTAGAAAGCGCGTTCCTAAAAAGACATCAGAAACGTCTAGGGCCAATCAAGCTGCCGTGGTAATTTTCTTCCTCTTCCTCTATACTTTTTGTGCTTGGTAGAAGCGCTGTTTTACGCCTTTTCGAAAATGGTATATTGGTAGTGTTATCAGCAGTTCGCCGATCGAACACCTAGAATTTTGTATGTTGGACCGCTTTCTCAACAATAGTTTATCCTATGGTAAAATATCAGGCCATCTGCTCCTTCTCGTCAGGTTTCCAGTTCTTGCTTCCTCGTATTTACTTGATCAAGTATGATTCTCTTGAGAAAATTCAGATCGTCTTGACTCACCACTGCCGGATCCACCAGATCGAAGGCGTATTCATCTATTGCATCAGCAATAGATACAGACTTTGATGTTGGTTCGCTTATCTGTACTCCTTTGATGTTCTCCAAAGGAATTGTGACCAATGGATGATACGATTTGCGGCGAATTCGCATTTCTTCGATCCACACTAGCTTTTGATTCGTCAAAACAAGTATCCCATTTTTCTTATGCTTAACTGTTTTCGGACGCTTACCAAGCAATGTTTTTTTGATCACTGTGGTCTGGATTTGGTGATTGCTCCTCCAAAATTGAACAACTTTCTCGTTGTTTTCCAAAACTAGCGCATTCTGCCAAGCCATGTTCTCACATCTGCTTTAAGATACTGTGAAGCATCGGTTTAATCTTTTTCCATTCGCCACTTGCCATTCCTTTCAGCGTCCATTAACGACCCAGAAAAAACCTGGAAGCCTTGCCGCACAAATGCCACGTTTTTCTTGTCAATCTTTAAAACAAACAAAATCGATAATTGGTAAATGAAAGGTGAACGCTTGGCGGAGACTACACATTTGGTGTCCAAGTATAGGTGGTGTGTTTGGGTTACTGGTTTGCCTGGTAGTGGCAAGTCCGTTGTTGCTAATGCTCTGCGGGAAGAACTGCAGAGACACAACATCGAAGCCCAAATTCTATCTTCAGATGCCCTGCGGAAAGCAGTCACTCCAGAGCCCACGTACACTGAAGAAGAGCGCGATATGTTCTATAACGCTTTGGTTCTTGTCGCCCAACACCTGACAGAAAACGGCATAAACGTTATCATAGACGCGACGGGCAATCGCAGACGCTACCGGCAAATCGCTCGCAGAAAGATCCGCCATTTCATCGAAGCCTACCTGAAATGTCCACTGGAAGTCTGCATGGAACGAGAAGCCAAGCGTGGAAAGAGGTTTCAAGCTCCCAAAGACATCTACAAACGAGCAGCTAGGGGTGAGGCACCAACAGTTCCAGGGTTAGGTGCACCCTACGAAGAACCTATACATCCACACGTAATCGTAGACTCGGAGAAGCTGAGCCCAGAGGAATGCGCCCAAGACATCTACAAAAAACTAGCAGAAACTTTCTCGACCAGCTAGTCTGTCGGTTAAGATTCCAAATAGTTCTACTCGGCAAACCTCAAACGAAGGAGTTTCTTGTGGAGAATCCGCCTGGGCATCGGTCGTTATTCGGACCTCTGTCTCTACCTCTCTGCGAAAGGAGTCTTTTGCGTGTATTGAATCCATAGAACCAAAACAGCCACTGAGCGAAGATTGAGTTCTAGAATAATCCTCTGAACAATTTCCTCAGAAACTATTTAAGCCCACGGCGTTACTTACCTAAAAATCGTCTGGAGGAGCCACCAGAGCATTGCCGACCCTTGACGAAATTCTAGAACCTCTGATAGACGGAAAATGGCACAGCTTGGAAGAAATTAATGAAGCGGCAAAGGTGTCTGAAGAGAAACTGAAAGAGATTATAGGGTTCTTTGTGGCATACAGATTCGTCAAACTAGACAAAGAAAACAGAAGAGTAAAGCTTGCACCCTCAGTACTCGCATTCTTCGCAAAATTTCAACAGATAAACCAGGAAAGTTAAGTCATAAGCCCATGGCAAGATTGTATGGTCTAGTTGAAAGCTGGGTGTTTTTGAGAATTTTACTGTTGAAACGCTCTTTCTTTTTCTCGTGCGGTTGGAGCATGTGTGATCAAGAAATGGAGTCGAAGCTTGCTGTTTATTCGGACTCTCCTGAGTCGCCTAAGAAGAATCCGTGATGTTCATTGTTGCTGGTGGTATTGGAAAAATATTTTTGGGGGGTAGGGTTTCGATGATTCTAATTGGTTCTTGACTGTAGGACCAATTCTGATGTATTTAAGCTATTGTGTTCTCGTTTGTGGTGTCGCGAAGGCTAGGTGCACTTCGTTGACCCATCCGATTGGATATCCCAGAAACCCGCGCAGCCTCTTGTAAAAAAGAATGAGCTTTTGACCCTAGGGCTTATGTCCTTGGGGTCGGCTAAGGTTATCCCTAGCGCTGTTGCGTATACGTCTCTGCTCACAGTAGGTCACCCTAGTGATTTAGGAGATCTTGAGTAGTACTTTCTCCGGTGCCCCGTCTCTCTCTAACACTAGGTATTTGATTCCATCGGTTTCTTCGATCTCATCCAGCCAATCGAGTGATTCTCTTGCTTTTTGTAGCAGTGTGAGTCGGTCTTGTTGGCTTCTGACGACTTTTTCGATTGCTGTTAGTTCGTGGAATGGGCCTGCGTCTAGGACAATGTTCAGGTCTCCGACGTTTATCTCTCCGATTTTTTCTTCGCCGCCTCTTTTTCCTGCCAGTTTCAAGACCATCTCTCGGATTTTTTTGGATCTCTCTGCTAGCGCTCGTATGTCGTCTAGCCTGCGTAGATACTCGCCGAGTATGCTCTTTACTCTCGTGATCTCGCTGTCCAAGCTTGCTGCGATCTCGGTCGCCGATTCGTATTCTTTTAGGTCAACAACCATGCTTATTCCTCCTGAAATAAAGAAAAGGGTTGAGTGTTCTCCCTACCTCACTCTCATGTGGACGCTTTAGCTTTCGTCTTGGCTGCCGGTGAAGTGATCCGTGAACTCATGACCGCCCGCTGTCACCACTGCAATGTCGTAGCTACTTCCATTGTTATAGCCATAACCTATTATTGTTATGACTTTATCAGGGTCGTCTGTGGTCTTGAATGCGAAAGGCGGCTCTGGAGCTATTGTGTAAGCTGGGTTTGCAAGTAACCCTATGTGATTTATTTTGATGTCGCTTATAGTTACATCTTTGGTCCCCGTATTCGTAATCTTTATTTCGATTTCTCTTAGCGCTGGATTAACGTTCCATGTCCAAGCACATGCTGTTATTTCTACGTCTTCGTATCCCATCCATGTGAAGGTCAGCGCTCCCATCCACGCTGCGACTGCTATCGAGACAGCAACCGTCACTGCGATCAGGATTATCGCTGCGACTACTGGGCTCAAAGCTTTCCTACTTCTCCACAATCTTTTCATCTTTCTTTTTATCCCTCCTTTAGGAGTTTCAAGTAGAAGATAATCGACATATTAAGATTTAAATCTTACGACTCACGACACTACTTTCCATCGCAAAAGAAGACGCAACCATCATAAGGCTCGCGGTTTTCCACGGATCCTGTATATTCTGCCGTTGCTTTGTTGCGCGGGCGGGTTTTCTCTTTCTTTAATTAGTGAGTGTTGAAGACGAGTTTCAGAAAACGCTATCGCGACAAAAGAATGCACCGTAATAGTGCCTGTGCGCGCATCCTGGCGAAGGAATGAAAAGGGTTTGTAGAGTTTTAGGAAACTCTCTTAATCTCCATATCTGCATTTTCGAAGAG
>CAYGBA010000037.1:9678-15709 GCA_964347995.1 uncultured Candidatus Bathyarchaeia archaeon
ATGTGCTTAACCTTTTCTTCCGCTTTCTCCTGTCCCAACTCGACACCAACCGGCGGTTTCTATGGTATTTTCACACTTAAAAGATTTAACCTATATTGCGAAACATGACATAAGATAGCGTCCTCAAATATAGTGAATGTGGTAGGTTGCTCATGTTTTTCGTGGCGAGAAGCACAATCAATATCGCGATACGTTAGGTCTCATTATGGATGATTAGGCTGTTTTCGTAAGACGTAAGATTTAATACACCCTTCCGCCTAGTTTAGAATGCGCGGATGTGTGGTGTATGAGAAGAAGGTCTAGCCTAATCTCTCTTCTAGTACTCATAATTATTAGCACGTTTACGTTTGCGAAGACACCGTCTTCTGTCATGGCAAGCGTAACTTACGTAGAAGGCCCTATTACACAAGACACAGTTTGGACTCTAACGGACAGCCCATTTGTAGTGTCCAAAGGAATAATCGTTTACCCAGGTGTCACACTAACCCTAGAGCCTGGAGTTGAGATAAGATTCGGAGGAGATTTTTCGCTGACTGTGGAGGGAAGCCTCTACGCGTCTGGTACAGAAAACAGAACAATAACCTTCACGTCAAACAAGGACGACCCTGGCGCGGGCGATTGGAACACCATCGAATTCAGAGGCACCAGCTTGTCGACACTGAAATACTGTGTCGTGCAATATGCACAACGTGCAGTCACCGTAAATGGTAGCTGGGTGACGATCGAAGACTGTGAAATCGCACATAACTCTGAGAGCGGCATCTCCGTAACAGGTGATAACCAAGCTACAATAAGAAACAATGAAATAAGCTCAAACAAAAACGGCATACTCCTGACTGGAGACCTAGCTAAGGGCGTAACCGTCACAGAAAACATTGTAATGTCTAACACTGAAAGTGGAATAAAACTCGCCGCTGATGACTACATCAATGTTGTCATTCAAAATAACATTCTTTCAGCAAACCATCACGGATTTCACATCTCAGGCGACGTGAGCACATACATCACGAGAAATTCCATCTCCTATAACACTGTCGGAATCTTCTACGCAGGTGCGAACAATCATGTGGCTTATTACAACGACATTTATGGCAACAAGCTAGGTATGAGCGTCTCAGCCAGTGCCGCCGTCAACGCCGAGCACAACTACTGGGGTCACGAAAGTGGACCGTACCATGTTTCTCTAAACCCTGCTGGAGAAGGTGATCCTGTGGGCGGAGATGGAGACAATCTAGATTTCATCTTCTTCTTAACTGCTCCAATTGGCCATATCAACGAGCGTCCCGAAGCAAGGCTTTTGACAGACAAAAGATTGGTTCGGCCGAATCAGGCCGTAACGTTGATCGCCACCACCTCAAGCGACGATGGTCGTGTCGACAAGTTTCTCTTCAATTTTGGAGATGGAACGATCAGCGGTTGGACAACCCTTTCACTTCTTGTTCATGAATATTCTTCAACTGGGACTTATGAGGCAAGCGTGACTGTGATGGATGACTTTGGTGTCACCAGCACCAATGACGCAATAGAAACAATGAGCGTTCAAAACCTAAATCCTCTTCAGGTCACTATAGCTCCCGACTATCGCAGAGTGCGCTGTGAAGAAGAGGTTCCCATAACCGTCAACGTGACGTATGCCACTGGAGCGGTGGAAAACGCAGACGTTACCCTTTTTGCTCTGTCAGGTGGAAATCTCACCTACTCATCTGGGATTACGGACGCCAACGGTACTTTCACTACAACATTTATCGCGCCGAATGTCACCCAGGTTACCAACGTAAGAATAACCGCCACTGCGTCGAAGAGTGGCTATGCAGACGGTTCAGACTACATGTACGTCACTGTTCTGCGATGGATCAAACCGAAAGTGCTTGTTGTAGAACTGGCAGCCACTCCAACGATAGTTAATACTGAAGAAACGTCAGATGTGGTCGTCTATGTGACCTACAATGGAACTCTCATATCAGGCGTAAATGTCACAATGTCCTCTGTACATGGCGCTTTCTCTCCCGAAACTGGAACCACGAATGTAAACGGGAGAGCCGATTTCGTTTTCACAGCTCCACAAACCGCAATCCAGCTTCATGTGAACATCACGGCCACAGCTGCAAAGGCCGGTTATGCTGACGGTGAAGACCAAGTAACATTGACGATCAACCCTACACCACTTGACGTTCAAGCTGCTGCTGACCCCCTTATCGTTGAGTCAGAGGCCAGATCGACCATAACTGTTCGGGTAACATGCGATGCAACGCCTATTGCGGATGCTGTGGTTGCGGTGTCGTCGGATGGTGGTGGACACTTTTCGGCTGACACGGGAACCACGGACTCGGACGGCATGTGCGTATTCAGCTTTACCGCCCCTCAAACTTCGACACAACTCTTCGTCAACATAACGATAACCGCAACAAAAATCGGATACCTAGAAGCAGAAAGCCGGATAATCGTAACTGTGAACCCTCGT
This sequence comes from uncultured Candidatus Bathyarchaeia archaeon, assembly GCA_964347995.1. Lineage (GTDB taxonomy): Archaea > Thermoproteota > Bathyarchaeia > Bathyarchaeales > Bathyarchaeaceae. The sequence goes on from CAYGBA010000037.1 coordinate 12,140, forward strand.
CGCGGGATTGGCTTGCCATTAACAACCATAATCATAATCGCGGTTCTAATTTCAGTAGTCGTTGTCGTGATAGTCTTGCTCAAAATGAAGGTCATTTCCATATCCTGGAGGCAAGAATGAGATTGTCTATCTTAGTGTCAGATATTACGGTGCTCTTGATAGGGTGTGGGGAAAATAACAGTTTCGTAAGACGTAAGATTTAATAAAACGCCGAGTATCTCTATTAGGTAGGAAAAAGCACAATGTCAAGACGCGAAAAAGCAAGCAGCAAGCTCAAAAATGCACTCGCGAAACTAAAGCGTATAAGAATCAGGATCAATCTTGAAAGACTCAAAAAACGCAAAGTGAAATACATACCATCAGCTCCTCCAAAACCCATCCCAAAGGGGTATCGCGTTGTTGAAAAATACCCTTTGTACGAGCCTTTCGCACACGTCGCCATAGTACAGAATCCAAAAATCGGCGAGGTCAAATATACCCTGGATGAGCTTCAGCTGGATTCTCTCGAGAAAAGCGTATACGACAAAATTCTGGATATCCTGCTTGCTGAGATTCGATCGCCAAAGGAAGAACTCCTAGATCCAAGGGGATTCTTCGATACGCAAGCAAAGAACATCGTCAAGAAGTATCGTATCAGCCTGGGCTGGCTGCCCGAGGTTTCCTGGTCCAAGATTCTCTACCATGCCGAACGCGATCTTGTTGGATATGGTAGAATCGACCCTTTGATGAGAGATCCCAATATCGAAGATATCTCATGCGATGGTGTTGACAAACCAGTCTACGTCTGGCACAGAAAATACGAAAACCTGGAAACAAACCTTCTGTTTACAGAAGATGAAGAGCTCGACGACGCTGTGGTCAAACTAGTCCACATGGCCGGAAAGCACGTAAGCTCAGCCTTCCCAATCGTCGACGCCTCTCTCCCTGGCAAACACAGACTTGCCGTCTGTTATAGACGGGAGGTAACACCCTTCGGGACAGCCTTCACTATAAGGAAGTTCCGAGAAGATCCATATTCAATCATTGATCTAATAAACTTGGGAACATTCTCTGAAGAGATGGCAGCATACTTCTGGACATGCTTAGAGAATAGAACCTCTGTGGTAGTGCTGGGTGGTACTGCTGCAGGAAAGACGACGGCACTCAACGCTCTCGCTTGTCTGATCAGACCTGGAAGTAAGATTGTTACAATCGAGGAGACTGCGGAGCTAAACCTCCCGCATGAAAACTGGGTTTCACTCATCGCGAGGAGAAGCTATGGTCTTGGAGAGACCCTAAGCGGTGAAGTGACACTATTCGACCTCGTAAAAACCGCAATGAGACACCGTCCAGATGTTCTGATTGTTGGGGAGATTCGAGGTAGAGAGGCCTATGTCTTGTTCCAAGCGTTGGCAACAGGCCACGGTGGCATGTGTACGCTACACGCAGACAGTATCGACTCAGCTGTCAAGCGTTTAACATCAAAGCCCATGGAAATAGCGCCGGCCTATATTCCGCTAATGAACATAGTTGCATCAGTCCAGAGAGTCAACTTGCCCGAGGAGGGTGAGCTCAAAGCGTACCGGCGAATACTCTCAGTAGATGAAGTCGCGGATTACGAAGACTACAGAACCACGTTCAGATGGAGACCTGCAAAAGATGACTTCGAGTCAGTCGCGAAGAACGGGGTCATATTACCAGCCATCTCGGAACGCATGGGCGCTAGCATTGAAGAGCTTATGGAAGAGCTGGAGCGCCGCAAGAACGTGCTACAATGGATGCGTGAGCGGAACATAAGAAGCTACAAGGACGTGGCGGCAATAATCACCGAATACTATTCGAGACCAAAGGAATTCTACGAAAGGGAGGTTGAAAGCGTTGCAGTTGCTAAACAGGCTTGAGGGGTTGTCCTACCGTCTCTTTGGGCGTCTCGCCCCGAAATTTCTGGGCAATGTCTTTGAGTTCACAGAACAGTTAGACAAAGCCAGAATCAAGATCTATCCACAGACATACGTTTCATTAATGTTTTTCTGCGCTCTTCTGGGAGTACCCGTGACCATCGCCGCCTTTATACTGGTATCTCTCTACCAATTTATTCCGCTAATTTTTCTCGTGCCGATGCCCTGTTACATAATGATTGGTTTCATGGTTATGCCGATGTCGATGGCAAGCGACAGAGGTAACAATTTAGAGATGGAGATGCCCTTCGCTGCTACATATATCACAGTCATGGCCTCTGGGGGTATACCGCCCTACCTCAGTTTCAAAAGGCTCTCAAATGTTGAGTTGATGCCTGCGATGAGCAAGGAAGCGAGGGAAATAATCAAGGATGTCGAAATACTTGGAGTGGATCCGTTGACAGCTATGGAGAGTGCCGCCAAGAAGAATCCACTTGACATTTTCAGAGATTTCGTCGCGGGATATGCCTCAGCTGTGATCATCGGTGGCGATATCTCGCACTACCTAGAAACAAAGTCGCAAGATATTTTCAAGACGAGATCGGCAAGGGTCAAAGTCGCTGCGGATCGTCTTGGCATGCTTCTTGAGACGTTTATAATCGTAATGGTTCTTATGTCTCTCTGCTTCTACATCCTCTTCAGCGTTGAATCCATCTATAGCACAGGCGGTTCCAGCTTCACCACGATGTTGATGTATACTTACATCTTCACTCCAATGTTATCCGTAGTTTTCATCTACCTCGCTCACAGCATGCAGCCAAAGACTCCAATAACCGATTGGAGACCCTACAAGGTGTTTGGGCTCTCATCCCTAGTCGCCATCCCGATCGTTCTATTGCTGAATGGCTTCTTCGGGATAATCCAAACGCCGCTAGACTGGTTGAAAGATATTGTCGACTTGCCAACAACAGTCGCAATCTCTCTGTTTATCTGTACTGCCCCTGGCGCCTTGGTATATGGCAAACTCTCGAGGAAAAGATCGAGCACTGAAAGCGGAATAGCGAGCTTTCTTCGGGATCTAACAGAGACTAGGAAGACTGGTTTGTCTCCTGAGAGATGTATTGAGAGCCTGTCTAAGCGGGATTATGGTGCTTTCAGTCCAGAGTTGAGGCGGATAACCTCTCAGATTTCTTGGGGCGTTTCGGTTAGAAGGGTTTTCATGGACTTTGTCGCGCGGACAAAGAGCTGGCTGAGTCAGATTGTTATTTTCCTGTTGGTGGAGACGATTGACGTAGGTGGAGGAACCATAGCGATGATCGAGTCCCTTGCGAGGTTCAACGCGATGACGCAGGAAGTAGAGAAGGAGAAGAAGATGAGTGTAAGACCGTACATAATGATACCGTACTTTGCCGCTGTTATGCTGGTTGCAACTACTATCATGACTCTTACATTCACTGCAAAGACTCTAGAGGTGGGAGGAGTCGTAGCGTTTGATCTAGAGTTTCTCAAGATGATCTTCACAACCTCCGGGATAATCCACTGCTTTCTTATAGGACTCGTGGCTGGCAAGATCAGTGAAGAGAGTTTGGCGGCTGGTTTCAAACACTCTGCAATCTTAGTAATAATCGCCCTCGTAGCCTCAGAGTTTGTTCCAATGTTCCTGGGAGACTTTGTGTGAAGAAGTTAGATCCCG
>CAYGBA010000038.1:0-15690 GCA_964347995.1 uncultured Candidatus Bathyarchaeia archaeon
AAACAACCAACTTTCCCTTTTTCTTTATTGGCTGTACCTTCTTCATTCTATAATCTCGCATAGTTAGAAAAGAAGGAATAGTCAAAAACAACATCATGTCTTAAAGATAAATCTCACAAAAAGGAGGGGGGTTAGGAGAGTGCTGTTTGTTCCAGTTCTTTCATAGCTTGGAGGACATGCATGCTATATCTCATCTGGACAGAATCGTCAGTGTCTTCCTGATAAGGAAAGAAAAATATAACAAAACGATGAAACTCTAAACCATTGATAACTCGTGAGGCAATTTATTTGAAATATCCGAAAGATATAGATTTTCAGATAGCAACAGCAATAATTCTGGTGACTATTCTCCTTTCGGTTGCTACATACTTTCGTTGGCTGCAATTGAACTTTTTTGTTGGTTCCTTCCGTTTTACTCATTGGCTTAGCTGGGTTGGAACTCTCTTCATAGCCTTCTTTACACCCACATATTATGTTTTGAAGCGTAGATATCCCAAAAAGTTGAAAGTACTACTCAAGATTCACGTTTTCGGGAACTTGATCTCTTTCTTACTCATATCCATCCACTATGCCCAACAAGTTGGAAGACCGCCAAGATTCTTCCCTGACTTAGGTACGGGATTGGTGCTGTACATAGTCATGCCTTTTCTAGTTGCAAGTGGTTTCCTACATAGATTCCAGATTCTGAAGAGCATCAAACCTCATCTTAATAGGTTCTTTCACGTCAGCATAACCTTATCGTTCTATTTGGTTATCATAGTTCACATCCTGCAAGGCTTGAAAATTCTATAATAGCTTCTAAAGCATGCATGCATTAGAGTGAGCTTGTTTCTATAGTCGGAATGCTTTCATCAGGTACCCATTCCATACAATATAGGTGAAGTAGCCAGCTACTAAACCATTTAGTGTTCCAATGATAAGCATGCCTACTTCTAACATAAGATTTCTTGGGAGCAAATCGAGTATGAAGACTGTCGTGTAGTAGCTTAAAAATCCCAATAGAGCTGTGCTCAGAGTAAGTGAAACGATAAGCCTGATTCGTATTGCATTCTGACTCAATGTTTTTACCTTAAGCAAAAGAAATGAAATGTCGATAAACAACCCATACAGCAGGGCAAATGCAAAGGTAAAGGGTGCAAAAGAAATCCTCCATAGAGCTGTTAAAGATCCTCCAATTATAGCAACATAAGTAGCCCCCATTCTCTCAAGTGAGAGAGCACCTAAAGCTAAGAGCAGAGCTTGAACACCAATAACCACTTTATCTAATGGAGAGGGTACAATAACCTTGGAAAGGGAAATTAGAGCTCCGAAGAGAGTTGCTAAAGCTATTTTCTTTGTTTTAGGTTCCAAATATAACCCCTTGCATGCATCAAGAGAAATCGAAGAGAGTACGTTGTAACCATTTTTGAAAACTTTCTAGATTATAAGCTTCACACTTCATCTCGTCTCCTACTTCTTTTCTTATCTCTCGTATAGCATGGTGAACCCCACGATCATTTGTTACGACTATATCTAGTTCAATAGTAGTTAGAGCCTGTATCAAATCTTTTAACCACTTCTTCCTTGATTGAGGAGTTCTTAGTTTGTCAAATAAATGATGTTCCAGTTCACCGCTCCACCTAGACATATTCCATCTTGAGATGTCCCAGACTCCAATCCTAGTTGGTAGCGATTGAGCTTCTAGCTCATTGAAAAGCTCTTGGATGACTTTAGTTTCAGCTTCATCCTCACTTATCTCGTCAACTTGTATATTAGTATAGACGACTTTGATTCTACCCGAACGAACTGATTTCTTTAGTGCTTTAAGAAGTTCGCTAGTCTTGCGGGTATTTCTGAGAACACCCTTTGCTATGTCTATTAAGGAACTTGTCTCGAACATCACAACCTTCTGACTCATGAGTTCATCTTCTTAGCATACATGCATTTCTTCAGTAGATATACCTTGTTTCGTCTTTTCCCCTTTTCTAGCTGATGTATGTTGTTTACCCTACGCAACAAACTAACTTGACTATGTTTTCTATTTCCCTAGGAAAAATGAGGTTTCAGTTAAACTATAACGGCTATTTTGAGGTTAGAACTATGTTGTAGCTCTCACGTATGCACAAAAAAAGCTTGTTAGGATAATATGATACTACGAAGGTTTGATGCTCTCGATGCCCTTTTCGATAGCCTGCTTCTTCCCTTCTACATTCTTGATAAATCTTCTGAGAACCTCTAGCTGTCTCAGAAGCTTCTCTTCTTCCTTAACCAACTTTCATCAAGAGATGCTGATCTGCTTAGAATAATTAAGGAATTATGAAAACAGAATCAGGATTCTTAGTTGTTTCTCACTATAAAAAAAGAAAGGGAGCCTACGATAGAACTTTCAAGTTGGCTCTATCGTATATTCGTTTCAGTCTTTCTGGACTGTAGTCGGTGTAGTGTCTAGCTAGTACTGATTTGGGCACTCTGCCACAGAATACATCGATATATCTGTCTGGTACGCCAAGCTCTCCCATTTCGCAACAGAACCGTCGCTTAGCTAGCTAGCCGACAAAACAACATCATTTAACGATTGGGAAAGACAGGCAAGGGCGCACAATAACGCGTGCGTTCATTCGCTATTCTGTAGTTCCTGCTATTCTTGGTTGGATGAATTTGTTACAGTGGGGGCATTTCGCCCATGTTCTTGCTCGCGTTGCCTTCCAACGGTTCTTGCAGAAGGGGCACTTCAGAAAAATGTATTTTCCTGCGTGGAACACCTGTCGGCTGAGGACCGTAACGAAAATTCCCAAAGCCAACAGAGCAGTGCCTAGGATAGTCACTTCCATTAGTTTGAACCTGACACCGATGCCAAAGTCGAACTCTTCTGCCCATAGTTGGGCCTCCAAAGCTGCGAAGACATCAGCTGAGCCAACCACGTCCGGCCATGCGTTCCATAATGCCACAACCAACAAGATTGCCCCAACAGTAGAGAGTCCCAAACCTAAAGCGTAACCAACTACATTGTACACAGTAATTCTTGTCATGAACCATCTGAATTCGCTTAAAGAGCTGCGCTTATTTGATTTATGAAGTCAAGATTAACATTGAAAAGCGGAGACTCGACGCATGCGCGCCAAAGATATAAGGCGATTACACGAAACTATCTCCGTATTTGATATGTTTCCAGCCGAAGATGACAAAAACGTTTTTCAATCCATAATAGGCTCGTGGTACGAGTCTGTAAAGAATCCTGAAGAATTTCAAAGCTCAGTCCTATCAGACTTGACTAGAGAATATGAAAAGACGCATTACGGAAGGATCCGCCACTCTTCCGACATTGAAAACGTGGCAGATTTTCGGGCCAATTTCCCCGTCGTAGACTACGAAGCGCTCAACCCGTATCTGATTGAAGTTCAAAAGGGCGATCACACAGCAATCCTGCCCGAACCGCTTATGTGCTGGGTAATGACGAGAGGCTCAACAGGAACCGCCAAGGTTCTGCCAGCAACGAAGACGCATCTAGAACAGATCTTCACGTGCGGGGCAAGGGCGCTAGCGAACTATGTGCTGAGGAAAAAGGACTTCGAAATCCTAGACGGGAACATCTTCAATCTCAACTTCCCATCGAACGTTCACACAATGATTGTGAACGGGCAAGAGGTAACCTATGGATATAGCTCAGGAACCTACGCGCGACTCAACCCAATGCTCGACAAGGTTAGTCTTCTACCTAGACAAGAAGAATTAGATGTGTTGGGTCCGGGAATCACGAAACGAGACTGGCGAAGACGCTTTGAACTGGTCTATCAGCAAGCCCTCAACGAAAAAGTGACGGCTGCAATGGGCGTCACACCAGTAATTCTGTCCTTTGCAAGATACATCAAGAGGAAACATGGAAAGAAGCCTAAAGAACTGTGGAACTTCCACGCCCTATTCTGTACAAGCGTAAGGAAAATACAATCCAAGTATGCGCCGATTCTTCGAAAATATTTTGGTGAGGTTCCGATGGTTGAGATTTACAGCGCGACTGAAGGCGTCTTTGCACAGCAATTTGACGACTTGCCTTACGTTACGCCAAACTATGACAAGTACTTTTTCGAAGTCAACACCCGACAAGGAATAAAGATGCTGCACAAGCTGGAACGTGGCGAGTGGGGAAGCCTGATAATTTCTTCTTGTATGTTTCCTCGGTATGAAATTGGGGATTTGGTGGAGGCAGCTGGGAAAAACTATTTTCGTGTGATTGGAAGAGACAGTTTTGGGACTCTTTTGGAACACAAGCTCTACAGACTGTTTTTCAAATGGTTCCTCTAAGGTCTAGGAAACATCCTTGATGCGTAGATTCCTGCGATTATGATTATTATCCCTACTATAACAAGAAAGAGGGCTCCTGCAAAATCCCATATGTGGTAACCCATTACTTGTAGATATAACGCTAAGCCAAGAAATATCAAGAACAAGCCGCCTATTAGCGGTCCTATGGCACTCACCTCACGCTTCTCGTACTTCTCTGGCCTCTCCCCCTTCTCCTCCTTCTCCCGTTTTTCCGCCTTCTCGGCCTTTTCGGTTTTTTCCTCTTTCTCACGTCTACGGCGTTCCGGCGCTACCGCCTCGGCAGGGGGCATTTCAGCCTTCAAAGGAGCACCACATTTCGGACAAAAGGCCATCTCCTCATGAATCTCAGCGCCGCACTTTGGACAAAACGGCATGAACATTCACCTTAATCGGTCTAGTTCATTCTTTATCCAGTCCTGAGTATTTAAAATATGCACCAAGCAAAAAAAAGTTATATGGTCACAATATCAAATACTGTAGCCGAAGTGAAGGTATTGAACCGAAGCCCCAATGCTTCTCAACACAGATATAGAGAACGTCTCTTCAGCGCCACGTCTGCAGGCGTCTTCTTTGTTTTGGTCGGAATTATTTTTGCAATAACACCGGATCTCTTTGGTGCGATCCTAGCTTTCTTTGGCGACTTCGACATTGTGAAGGTTCCGAACATGAGGATTGTCTATTTTCCAGCGCCAGCTGTTCCTGGAACACATTCTGTGGTCTATTCCGCTGTGATTATATTCAGTCTGATCTGGGGGCTTTTCCAAATAGTCATCTTGGCACTTAGATTTATTGTCGCTTCGCACTATAGCAAGAAAGCGGAAACTGCGTCAAACGTTGTTTCATGGCTCGGAACAAGCTATCTCATCAGCGAGTTCCTCAATGAGACAACAACACCAACAACATGGTTTGCATACTGGGGAGTATTCATAATGCTCATCGGCGCGTCATTAATCATCAGAGCCATTATTCTAGCAGTCCAAACCTGGCACTTGCGCTGACATTAACGTTCTTTTACGCCCACCGCTCTTGACGTTAGGCCTTCACATACTGTTGCGCACTTAAGCATCCTTTTGAAGTTCGGGAAGAATCTCTTCAAAATAATCCAGCGACTCTGGATTGACCAATGCATCCCTGTTTAGGACCGGCTTGCCATGTATTAGGTTCGTGACCGCAAGTTCAACTTTCTTCATGTTGAAGGTGTAGGGGATATCCGGTGCTTCCATGATTAGGGCCGGAACATGTCGAGGAGACGCTTCGTAGCGCAAGTTCTTTCTTATCTCATTTTTCAGATCTGTCGTCAAATTGTGTCCCGGAGCGACTTTGACAAAAAGTATGACGCGTTGATCTCCCTTCCAACGCTGCCCGATGGCCAGACTGTCCGCGATTTCCGCCATTTTCTCCACCACGTTGTATATTTCGGCCGTACCGATGCGCACCCCTGAAGGCTTCAAGACAGCGTCGGAACGACCGAGGAACGTTATCCCGCCTGTGTCGCTGTGAATGATAACGTAGTCGCCATGCCTCCACACATTCTTGCCAGGATAAAACGTGAAGTACGCGTTTCTGTATCTTTCATTATTGGGATCATTCCAGAAATAGAGAGGCATGGAAGGAGAGGGCGCTTCACAGACGAGCTCTCCTTGTTGATCAAGCACTGGGCTGCCATCTTCATCATATGCTTTTAATTTCATTCCCAAAGCTGGGGCCTGTAACTCACCAGCGTACACCGGCAGCGTGGGGCTTCCAGCGGCAAAACAACCGTTGATGTCTGTGCCGCCCGAGATAGAATTAAAATGCAGGTCTTCCTTGATTTCTTGATAGACATACTCGAATCCTTCAGCCGAAAGGGGTGAGCCGGTTTGGGATATCTCTCGCAACGACGACAGATCGTAGTCTTTTCTAGGCTTAACTCCTTGGCTTCGGAGATAGTTGATGTAAGTTGCGCTGCAGCCGAAGATGGTTATTTTTTCACCCTGAATTAGCTTCCACATGGCATCTGGATCAGGATAGTTGGGGTTGCCGTCATACAACATTATGGTAGCTCCCACTGCCAAGGAGCTTAGCAGCCAGTTCCACATCATCCAGCTACAGCTGGTTATGTACATGATCGTGTCTTCTCGCTTTAGATCTGTGTGGAGCATCAGCTCCTTCAGGTGATTGATGAGGATTCCACCTGCTCCTTGCACCATACACTTGGGCTTGCCCGTTGTCCCGGAGGAGAACATGATGAATACGGGATGATTGAAAGGCAATTGTTCGAATTGAATCTCAGGTTGCTCTTCTGAGGAAAGAAAATCGCCATAATGTACGGCGTTAGGAACTTTTCTAATGTCAGGTTTAGCCTCCGCGTAGGAGACCACAATCACTTTTTCGAGCGAGGAGATTCCTTTGGCGATTTTCTCTGCTTTGGGTAAAATGTTGAAAGTTTTGTCTTTGTAGAAGTACCCATCAGCCGTAAACAAGACTTTCGGTTCAATTTGCCCGAGACGATCCAGCGCCGCTTGTGTCCCGAGCTCAGCACCACAAGAAGCCCATGTTGCGCCGATGCTGGTGGCGGCGAGCATGGCTATGGCCGTCTCTATTAGATTTGGCATGTAGGCGCATACCCGGTCTCCCGGGGCAACCCCCATCTCACGCAGTGATCTAGCCACGCGCCCCACAGAGTTGCAGACTTCCGCGTAGGTCATTTGGGCCGATTTTTGGGTTTCTCCTTTAAATATGAAGGCCAGATGTTCATCTCTGTGTCTGAGGAGGTTTTCGGCGAAATTCAACCTTGCGCCTCTAAACCACCTTGCACCAGGGAACCGGCTCAAGTCATCGATCACCTCATCATATCCATGGGAAGCCTTGATCTCCCCAAAGTCCCAGATTGTTGCCCAGAAATCTGACAAGATTTCGATCGACCACTTGTAGAGTTGGGCATAAGAATCGATTTCAAGACGATATTTCTTGTTGACAAGGGCGATAAACTGGGTTATATTGGCCTGTTTTATGTGCTCTTCAGAGGGTTGCCAGAGTAGTTTTCCCATTTAATCTATCCTCTTCGTTTGCTATCTACGTTCGGCATGTCGATTTACTAGTTGTATAAATGCCTTTAGAGTAAAAGTGTTGAGGCTTGGAAAAGAGATAAATCATTAGTAATCATAGAACCCGTTGAAGGATGAAATGCATTATGAAGAAGCCTACAATCGGAATCATAGGCATGGGTCCTGTCGGCTCCATCTTAGCCGCTCACTTGGCCGAAGGTGGAGAAAATGTCGTGGTAGAGGATATTCTGGAGAAGATCTTGTCTAAAATAAGGGAAGACGGTCTGAATGTATCCGGAATCACGAAACTAAGCGCCAAGATAGATAAAACCGCTAGCTCCATATCCGAACTAGCCAAGTATGATCCCAGCATAATTTTCATAGCGACAAAGGCATGCATTCTGAAATACGTGCTTCCAGAGCTTAAGCGGGTATATACGCCCGAAATGAAGATCGTCAGCTACCAAAATGGACTGGACAACGAGCAGATAATCACTGAGACACTTGAGATCGACACCACATACCGTGCGACAATAAACTACGCAGGAAATCTCGTAGGCTCTGGAAAAGTCAGCATGAACTGGTTCCAACCACCAAACTACATCGGGGCTCTGCACGAGGGGACATACACCACAGATGAGACGACAAAATACATAGCCAAGGCAATGACGACCTCTGGATTGAGGACCGAGGAGACCCCGGACATCAAGAAACATGTTTGGAAGAAGACCATCCTGAACTCCGCTCTCTGCTCTATATGCGCCATGACCGGGCAGACGATGAAGGGAGCAATGGAATTTGAATACAGTCGGGATCTGGCGGTGAGAATACTTGAGGAAGGACTGGAAGTGGCGAAGGCTAATGGATACGACTTCGGTCCTGAGGCTCTTGACCAGTTCACCTCGTATCTTGAGAAGGGTGGCGCCCACAAGCCGTCAATGCTGATTGACGTTGAAAACAAGAAGCCAACCGAGGTCGATTTTATGAGCGGGGCAATTGCCCGTTATGGGAAGATGTATAGAATTCCTACGCCTGTGAATTTGACTTTTTCAAACTTGTTAAAAGCGGTGGAGAATCAGTACTTAAACCCTTAAGACATTATCTCCAAGTGCCAATCCATCTCTGTCCTCCGCTGATTTGAGCATATTAATAAGAAGATGGTTATTCATAGACCCTACAAGCAGTGGGTGCCAATATGCGCGTTCTAGAACAGTTCAGAACTTTGCCTTCGACGAGACATGCGGTCGCTAGGAACTGGAAAAGCCAAAATAAAGCGGTGGTTGGATGGACCTGCACATATACCCCGGAGGAAATCATTCACGCAGCGGATATTCTGCCAGTCAGAATTTTAGGCAGTTCGGGGAGCACAAGATTAGCGGATGCCTACTGTCCAGACAACATGTGCTCCTTCTGTCGAAGCTGCTTTGACGCGGCTTTGAAGGGTGATTACGATTATTTAGACGGTTATGTTTCGTCAAATTCCTGTGACAATCGTGGCAAGATGTACGATTTGTGGAGGCGCCATGCTGAAATCCCCTACATCTATCTCATAAACACGCCACACACAAACACTGAAAGGGCACACGCCTTCTTCTATGACGAACTCGTCAGATTCAAAAAATCGCTCGAGAAGGCTTTTGGAGCCACTATCTCAGATCAATCGCTAAGGAAAGCCATCAAAGTCTACAACGAGAGCAGAACCCTCTTGAAGAAAGTCTATGATATGAGACGAGAGGATCCACCGCGGATCTCTGGAGCTGAAGCACTAGAAACGGTCCTATCAAGTATGCTCACCCCCAAGGACGAGCATAACAAACTGCTTAATCGTCTACTTCGCGAAGTTTCCAACAGAAACCATCCACCAAAGAGCGGAGTAAGACTGCTCGTTTCAGGAAGTGTAATGGATGACGCAGAGTTGCTGAGAATTGTGGAGGCTGCTGGCGGGAGCGTTGTTGCCGATGACCTGTGCACGGGATCAAGGTATTTCTGGAATTTGGTTGATTCGGATGCCGAGTCTCCGCTACGCGCCATAGCGAGGCGATATCTAGACAAGATTCCCTGTCCATTTGTGGGCCAATCAGAAGACCGGTTCAGGCATGTTATGGATATGACGAAACGATACGATGTTGAGGGCGCCATAATTTTCGTACTGAGATTCTGTGACCCCCACCTGTTTGATGCTCCCCTTTTAAAGAAGGAGTTAGAGTCCTCGGGTCTGCCCGTCCTATACCTTGAATGGGAACAGGCAATGACTGGAATAGCTCAGCTGAGAACCCGAATAGAGGCTTTCATCGAGATGATCCGAGGAGTGGGTTAAACTATGTCGGCGACAGAAACTAGAAGGAAACTGCAAACAACCAGAGGCTTCTACAAGAATTACATAAAGACGTTCTATGAGAGTGCGCACAGAGCCAAGAAGGAAGATAGACCTGTAGCATGGGTGGCTTCCACCTTTCCTGTTGAAATGCTGCAGGCTATGGATGTGATCCCCGTCTGGCCCGAGAACTACGCCTCTGTCTGCGCTGCTAGGCAAGTTTCTGTGAGACTCTGTGAGGCGGCTGAGAGGGAGGGCTTCTCCAAAGACTTGTGTTCGTATGCCAGATGTGTTCTCGGGTCGATTTTTGGGGAGAAAGATCTACCGGAGGGTGGGTTGCCGAAGCCTGATTTTCTTGTCGCCTCTACCGGAGCATGCGACACACATTTCAAATGGTTTCAGGTTGCCAGTAGAAGGCTGAATCGGCCCTTCTTTCTTTTGGATATACCGTATGATACCACGGGTATTGAGCTTAAAGGCTATCAGGTGGAGCACTACGCAGCTCAGCTTGAGGGACTAATCTCGTTCCTGAAGCAGCAGACTGGAAGTCAGTTTGACATAAATAGGCTTAAAGAGGTTGAGAGCCTTTCAGACCGCACGAGCAAGCTCTGGATGGAGATTCAAGATTACCGCAAGGCTATTCCAACCCCGATGGGCGCCAGAGACGCCTTCTCGGCGATTTTCTTCATGCTCTGCATTCCTGGCTCAGAGATGGCGATTGAATTCTACGGGAGACTGCGCGATGAGCTCAAGGAGCTGGTTGAGAACGAGATTGGCGTAATCGAGGATGAGAGATATAGGCTAGTCTGGGATAATTTGCCGATGTGGTTCAACCTCAAATTTTTCGACTACTTGAACAGCTTGGGCGCGGTTATTGTGGCAGAGACTTTTTCTCACGTCTGGGCAGGGAACTTGGATGTTTCGAAGCCCCTAGAGAGCCTGGCTAGGAAATATCTTCCGAACTTTGCGAATGCGGTTGTGGACAGACGGATCGATCTCCTCCTGAGGCTCGTTAAGCATTGGAGTGTTGACGGCGTTGTCTTGCCCACTAATCGGGGTTGTAGGATGATGTCTGTCGGGATGACGGTTTTGAAGGATGTGATCCATGAGAAGCTTGGGGTTCCAAGCTTAATATTGGATGTTGACTCTTCCGACTGGAGAAACTACAATGAGGCTCAGGTAAAGGCTGAAATCGAAGCCTTCATAGAGATGCTGAGTAGGCGAGGTTAGAGCTCGGAAATTTGTCAACACAATGCATAAATCGGACAGTTGTCAAGAGCATGTGCATACGAAGTGCTGCAAGATGGCTGAAAATCTGTCAGAGGAAAGCTATCACTTGGAAGGAATCGCCTTCGGATTGGCAGATGGCTTGATCATGTGTTTAGGTTTGATAATGGGTGTTGCCGAGGCTACTTCTAGCACTCAGCTGGTGATAATCACGGGAATAATCGGTGGTTTTGCGAACGCCTTTGGAAACTCCATTGGGTTCTTCATGTCTCAATCGGCGGAGAGGGCATTGCAGATTCATGAGGCAACAGACCATGGAGTAACGACGAGAATACATTCAAAAAGGGAAGTATTTACAAATACCCTCCTCGCATTCGCTTCAACAATTGTAGCCACACTGGTTCTTCTATTCCCCTTCGTATGTTGTTATATGGATCTCGCTGTTATCCTCACATTCATAATCGGAACCATAATGGCTTTCATTTTGGGAAGCTACATAGGCAGAATCAGTCATGAAAACCCTTACAAAACAGGATTGAAATACACTTTACTCGCCATCCTAGGTGCCATAATCTCTCATTATATAGCAGATTTCATCCAATTTCTAACTTAAACGCAAAGTTTGGACGCACATGTTGAGTAGACGCTTTGTATGTTCGTTCTATGTGGTCACTCTTGGCGAGGTCTATTAGCCACACTAGATTATTTTGTAGCTTTATCTCCCGAACCAACAGAAACCGTATTAAGAATGTTAGGATTCAAAGATAGGAAGGAGAAAAGCCATGAGCGAAGAGACAAAGAACATTGTTTACTCGCTGAAAGATATCATAGCCAAATTGAATACGCTCGTAATTGCGCTGGAACCTACAGATAAGAAAGTTGTAAAGCACATGGAGAACAGAATCCTCAAGATTTCGAATACTGACCTTGCCAAAGATGAAGACAGGGAATTCTTGACGGTGCTGGAGGCTTTGCATAGGTTAGCCTTGGAGAATCCACATTTTCAGCAAATCAGTGAGGAATGGAAGTTCTACCATAAGCCACAAGACACATGGAAGATAATCAGACAATACCTAGAAAGCTAGTACCAGAGCGAGGTAAATATCAGAGAGATGATCCCCAGAGAATTCTTCACAACAAGCGGAAAAGCCATCAGCCCCGTCTCCAAACTGAACGCCTTTGACCGCGCCTTGAAAAACGCAAGGATAGCTCAATGCAACCTAGTTCAGGTGAGCTCCATACTCCCCCCAAGATGCAGAAAAGCAGAGTTGAAAGAGATGCCCGCCGGGTCAATAATCTACACCGTGACGGCTAGGATGGATGGAACCGAAGGAATGGCTATCGGTGCTGGAATAGCTTGGGCTTGGGAAAAGACCGGGAAATACGGGCTAGTGGTTGAAGCTCATGGGCAAATGGATCGAGAGTCTTTGAAGGCGACCCTAGAGTGGAAAATGAGCGAAATGGCTAAGATACGAGCAATAGAGATCGCCGACACAACTTATCGGACAGAGGTCTTGACCGTGCCCGTGAAAAACTATGGCTGTGCCTTGGCAGCACTAATTTACGTACTATAAGAATTGATGGCAGACCCCTACTTCTTCTTTCTACGCTTACGAACTGCCGTGGCACTCGGCCTAACCTTCTCAGCTCCACGCCCCTTGTGACGAAGACCACGAACCTCCTTGCCCGCGCTCGTCAACCCACGGAAAACTCGCCCTCGATGAACATTCTCGCAGATCCAATTCACATCCTTGTCCGACTGAATGACCGGATGATTTGGATCGACCAGAATGACCTCAAACCATTTGAAGCGACCGTCCTCCCAAACCCAATACGAGTTCAGCACTTCAAGATTGGGAAATTTCTTGGCCACTCGCTCTTCAGATATCAGTCTCAGACTCTTGGCCGGCTTGAGCTTGGCGACGCCCATGCGCTTCTGCGTCCGACCCATCCGAGGACGAGGCCTACTTAAGCCTCCACGTCTGACACGAACCCGAGCGACTACAAAGCCCTGCTTGGCCTTGTATCCAAGCTTCCTGGCTCGACCAAGACGCGTTGGCTTCTCCTCCCTGACTATGGCTGGTTGCTTGCGCCATCGCATGGCCCTCTCCCACATGAGGTCCTTCACGAAGGAGGCTTTAGGCTTTTCCCAAGCCTTCTCAAGGTATTTGTAGGCCATTTTCTATGACTCAACTTTCAAGCTTATGTTCAACCACACCGTCAGGAAACCTAATAAACCTTTTCAGCCTCTTCTAGACTTTTTCACCCTCATCTTGCTACTTTGGCTTTCTCTAGGGATTTGGCAACTCTACACGTCAAATCTTCCATGCATGGCAGATGGGAGTGTATCACCCGTCCGCTTGCATGTGCGTTTATGTGCTTCGTAGTTCATGAAGATCAACGGATCTGCGGTTTTGGGCTTTTGGGAGATGGTTGGGGGAGATGCCTGTGGGAGACACTGGGGGAGAAGCCGCTTGCGCAAAATATGTTGAAGCCTTCTTCACATTCAAATATTCATAGCTTTCCTTGATTATCTTTGCCAACTCTACATATTGGTTGAGCGTTATCTCCTTGCGATTAAACATGTGTACTCGATATTTCTTATCTGAAATCTCAATATATCCTTGGTTTCAGAAACAACCATGTTTCTGAAGTTAGAATATATCCGAATTGCAAGTTTGCATGCATGCACTGTTCTTTCTGCAAGCGGTAATCTCATGAGAGAATACCCAGATCTGTTATTTGATTTTCGCGTTTCAGAGAAAAGGGACATTCCATAAGGATACTCTGCCATCTAAATACTATGTCTGCTGAGTCGATGCATGTATGCATCAAGGACACATTTCGTAGGCTTTCTTAAGTATGGTTTCCATAATTTCATGGTGCTTCTTTTCATCATCAGCGATGTGTTTAAACAACAGTTTCAAAGCCTCGTCGTCAGTCTTTTTCATTTCCCTTTCGACATGCTTCAACATGTCCGTTTCAACTGTCACGTGATCTTCCAACATCTTCTTCACAACGAGAGTCTCAACGTAGCTGTCTATTTTTGCGTCCCAGAGTTTGATTGTGGTCGCATCCAAATGTGTTTTTATGGGCATTCCAGCTTCTCTTTGCTTCATCAAGTCCAACATTGTCTGTAGAATCTTGGCGTGTTTCTCAGTGTCAAGCCTCATCTCAGCCAATAACAGTTTAGCAGCCAAGTTGCCGGTAGCTTCTTCCAGCTCTCTGACTTTTCTCGAAGTATCTTTTTCCAACTTTATTTGAGCTTGAATTATATTGACTAGCTCTTTTCCAGAGTTCATCTTTCATCATTCTCGCATTGATGCTACACACGTCACAGGTTGTCCATAAAAAGTTATTGTCAGCAAAAAATGGGGGTTCGCGGGAGATATCGCCGATTGTCCCGGGTTCAAATCGCACTCTCATTTTGAGTCTCGGAGTGCCTCCAACGACTAGACTGAAGCCTTCATACTCACGTCTCCGCCTCGGCTAGAAAGTCTTCGGCGTTTTTCACTGCAATTCTGTAGAAACCGTAGGTTGCAATCGCCGCTGTGGTCCCACTTATCGCCAATGCAATGTAAAGGTAGAAATGCGGTAGAGCGCCAAGAAGCCCAATCATTGTACCTGCGTAAGGAATGAGTGGGGCAAGGATCACACAGCTCAAGATTATACAAACGATAAAGTTGATGATGCCGTCTACTGGTCTAATCATTCGTGGTCTTGGTATTTCAACAAAGCTTGCGCCTTTGACTCCTGCTCGAAGCGAAACCGCGCTGAGAGTAACAATTAGGAAAATCGATTCGATTAGTGCAGCAAAAATGATTCTCAGTGATGGACGAATAATGAGAATGCCAACGGCGCTGCACGCAAGCGTTACGGCACACGAAAAGATGGCTACAAACCCGTACTTGCACTTGACTAGACTCTCGGCCGTGACGGGCGACGAATAGAGGTGCCACACAGGGGCGCCTTCCTGCCCAATTATCATGGAGCCCATGGAAGTGGCCATTAAGGCTCCAGGTATTAGAAGAATCAAAGCAGAAAAGACAGATGAACCCTGGAAATAGGGTACTCGCATTACAGACGTGTACATAATTGTGATCACTATTGGTAGCACGAAGAAGTACATCAGCTCCCGACGCCTCGTGAAGGCCTTAAAGTCCTTCCTCATGATCGCCGCCTCCGACGAGGAAAAACCAAGCCTTCCCCATATGCTGGGCCTTGGCGCATAGTCACCAATCGAGATACTTATGGCGGGTGGCTCATAGAGTCCAAATCTACTGTTCAGCTTAGCTGCTACAGCGAAAAGGGCTGATAGAAAGGCCACAGACCCGAGGGAAAAGGCAACCGTCTCCACAATGTGACCGTTTACAAAGGAAAATAGGGTCATCCCAAGCCATAAATAAGGGATAAACCACACCGTCTTCTGTCCGCTTGCTAACGCCTCTATAATAGCCGGGAAGTTTGCTCCGGATGTAAAAAAGAAATAAACTACGTAGAAGGCTATGAAGATAAGAATGGAGCCGAAAAATCTCACCCAAATTGCCGCCTTCCCCGAGGTCTTGTAAACCGCTCCGGTGAGTCTCACCTGAAGGATCCTAAAGATTTCCGTGGTGGCGCTGGCCAAAAATGCAATCGCTAGCAGAGAAAAAATCGTTAAGGCTGCGAGGGGAATTTCTCCAAGGAAAATGGAGACCACGGATATCGCTGAAACAATGGAAATTAAAGCAGCTAACTGGACACCGATAGGGTTTGCCAAGATGGCTGCGAGTGTATGTTCCCCCCAAGTGATGGGCAGCCAATAGGGCGGTTGGATCGATGCTT
>CAYGBA010000039.1:0-2297 GCA_964347995.1 uncultured Candidatus Bathyarchaeia archaeon
CGGGTATGAGAATCCTATTCACTATGAAGCCAGCGCTGTCTTTCTTGACGACCACCGTCTCCTTGCCCATATTCTCTGAGACCTTAACTATTGCGCAAACGGTTGCGTCAGATGTCTTGGCGCCTCGAATGATCTCCACGAGCTTCATAAGTTGGGGCGGATTGAAGAAGTGCATCCCGCAGAAATTTTCCGATCTCTTGGTGGCTGAGGCGAGTTCTGTGATGCTTATGGAAGACGTATTGGAAGCCATTAAGGCTCCCTCCTTGGCAACTTCGCCAGCTTCCTTCAGAACACTCTTCTTGAGCTCAACTTTCTCGGGCACAGCCTCGATTATGAGATCTGCATCCTCAACGGCGTCTTTCATGTCTAATGTTGGGTGAATCCGGCTCAAAGTCTCCTCCATCTCTTTCTCGGACACCACGCCTTTCTCTACGAATTTTCGCAGACTTCCCGTCATCATCTTCATCCCGTTGTCTAGAAACTCTTGCTTGATGTCTCTCAGAGCAACTTCGTACTTCGCCACCTGAGCCGCAACCTGAGCGATCCCGTGACCCATCAATCCAGCACCCAAGACTGCTATCTTCTTTATCTCCATCACCGACACCTTTTATCTCATGAGAGAGAAGAGTGTAAGAACGCGTGTAGAATATATCATTTCCCCAACTCCCACTAACTGCATGCCGTTAGACCTTTGTTTTCGTTCTATCAGCAGCAAAAATTTAGATGTTATGCGCCCGCACACCCATTCGCGAACCTGCGGCAGTCTCTCACGTGGATAAATAATTTTAAGAGAGAGATTTCACGTGGGTTATTCTACAAGTGCAGAGGGAAGGAAGCATGGTATGGCTGAATCTGGGCGAAATCTTGAGGGTCCACGCCAAGAATCATCCTGAGAAGATCGCAGTTAAGGACTGGCATGGAAAGACCAGGACCTACCCGGAGCTCGACTCGAGGACAAACAGACTCGCTAACAGTTTATTGAGTATGGGTTTGCGTAAGGGTGACAGAGTCGCAGTTATGCTCTACAACTGTGTGGAGTTTGTCGAGTTCTGTTGTGCTTGTGCAAAGATCGGCGTGGTTGTTGTAACAATAAATTGGCGTTTCGTTGGTAAAGAGATTGAATATGTGGTGAACAATTCTGACGCTAGGATGATGATAATAGGTGAAGAGTTTGTTGATGTCATAAATCCGATTCGTCCAAACCTTACAAATATTGATGAAGAGAGTCTTGTTGTGGTTCGTCAGGCCGCTTCCACAGGTTACGTCAGCTATGAGAGTCTTGTAGAAGACTATCCAGATAGCAAGCCTGATATGAAGGCTGACAGCAAGGACACATGGTTTCAGATATATACCTCGGGAACCACAGGGATACCGAAAGGCGTCGTTCGCTCTCACGAGTCATACATGTCTTTCTTTCTGATTAATGCTGTTGAGTTCGGGTTTTCACAAGACGATAACGGCATGATAATTATGCCCCTGTATCACGTGAACTCCACCTTCTATGGTCTGCTATTCCTATACATAGGTGCGTCCCTTTATGTCGGTCGGGACAAGAGCTTTGATCCGGTTGAACTTCTCCGCGTAATAGATGAGGAGAAGGTGACCTTCATCTCGCTGATACCGACCCATTATCATCTGATATTGAATGTTCCCGAGGAAGTGAGAAAGAGGTTTGATCTTAGTTCTATGCGAAGCTTCCTCTGCTCCTCAGCGCCGGTCCGAAGCAAAATAAAGAAAGGAATCCTGAAGTGTTTCCCAGATGTCAAGTTGTATGAGGCTTATGGTTCCACAGAGGCAGGTCTTGTCACAATTCTGAGGCCTGAGGATCAACTGAGGAAGTTGGGTTCGATGGGACGAGAGTGTATCGGAACTGATGTAATCAAACTTCTAGACGAGAACGGAAATGAGGCGCCTGTCGGCGAGGTTGGGGAATTGTATTCGACAGGGCCTATGATGTTCAATGAATATTACAAGATGCCTAAGAAGACTGAGAACTCGTTTAGAGACGACCTCTTTACCGCGAGGGACATGGTCAAGCGTGACGAGGAAGGCTACTACTACATCGTCGACAGGAAGGACAACATGATAATAACGGGCGGAGAGCACGTCTATCCCTCCGAGGTTGAGGAAGTCATCTCTAGACACCCCAAAGTATTCGACGTTGCCGTCATCGGTGTGCCTGATGATAAGTGGGGTGAGGCTGTGAAGGCGGTCGTGATTCTGAAGGAGGGGCAGAAAGCCACCGAAGAAGAGATTGCTGACTGGTGCCGTGGGAAAATGGCTGGGTACAAGAAGCC
>CAYGBA010000039.1:2397-14983 GCA_964347995.1 uncultured Candidatus Bathyarchaeia archaeon
CCGAAGAAGAGATTGCTGACTGGTGCCGTGGGAAAATGGCTGGGTACAAGAAGCCCAAGTCTGTAGATTTCATCTCAGCATCCGAGATGCCGAGGACTACGACTGGAAAGATTCTGCACAGAAAACTGCGAGAAAGATATGCTGAGCCTTTGTGAATTGAATCCCGATTGTTTCATACAGCAGACCCACGAAACTGCTCGCATATTTTAGAGTCGTCCTCAAAGAGCCATTGCCGTGAATTAACAGCACGTGAGAAATCCTTTAATCATCTATCGGCTTTCTACTTCATTGGGGCCCGTTGCCTAGCCAGGATTAAGGCGTCGAACTGTTAATTCAGTGCGCAAGCCTTCGGAGCCGGAGAACAGGGGTTCAAATCCCCTCGGGCCCGCCAACTTTCTTGAAGATTATGGGGAGCGGTATGAGCAATGTTAAGAATGTCCCTCGGGTTCTTGTTTCTTCATTTTTCTGCGTTTTGTCTCTCTCCATTTTAGTGTGCTGCCTACCAGTAGGAAAATAGAGGCAGAAAGAAAGGGTATTCCGTACTCTAAGAGAGACAGGTCTCCGCTGGCAAAGGCGAAGAACAAGAATGGAAGCGAAAAAAGCAACTCAGCAAGAGCAACTATCATAAGCGCAACGTCACCAAAAACGCTTCTCGCTTTGCCAAAATGTTTAGAACCTAGAAAAGAACCTAGGCTGACAACAGTAAACACAACACCAATTATTAACTGCCATCCAGCTCCGTGAAGCCAATTGTCCAGATATGAGACGACTGCAAAGTAGTAGAAAAGTCCAGCAACCCCAGCATTGATAAATCCGCTACAGCCCATAAGAACTGAAGATAGCTTCATAATAATCACTCTTGACTATCCAGAGCTTAAAATCTCTTCCACAACTTTAATAGGAAATTGATAAACTCTCAAGGGGTGAGACGAATGAAATTTGAAACCGTGAAAATAGAGCCGCCGGAGGATTGTAATGTTGTATTGGGGATGGCACATTTCATCAAAACTGTTGAAGACCTCTATGAAGCCTTGGTCAATTCAGTTCCAGATATCAAGTTTGGAATAGGCTTCTGCGAAAGTTCAGGACCATGTTTGGTGAGATACGAAGGCAACGATGAGGAATTGAAGAACTTGGCGTCGTGCTATGCACTCGATTTAGCGTGTGGCCATTGCTTCATAATCCTCATGAAAAAAGCCTATCCGATCAATGTCTTGAACAAGATCAAGCAGGTGTCTGAAGTTTGCAGCATACACGCAGCGACCGCTAACCCACTTCAGGTGGTCATCGCAGAAACCGATCAAGGCAGAGGAATCCTAGGCGTCATCGACGGCATGAAAAGCGAAGGCATAGAGACAGAAAAAGATGTTATCGCAAGAAAGGATTTCCTAAGGAAAATCGGCTACAAGCTATAACAGACATTGCACACGCAATGGCATCAAGCGGCAACATTTAAATAGCGACGACATCAAACTCGTGAAATTCTCCGGTTCAGGAGGCGCTAAGCCATCTCAGAAGTGAAAAATCATAAGATCGGATTCCCAAGAGTGAACGTTCCAAAACCCCTCTTCATAGCCTTAGTCTTGATCTCAGTGATTTCAGCTGCAGTTGCCTTTGCGGCGATGATGCAGTGGCCGTTAGATATAACAATGAGAGTTGGAGGCACCGACTTCACTGTTCATGAGCTAGACGGCAGTTTGACTAGAATTGATGAAGCCCACGAGTATGATTTCGGCGTATTAGCAGAGTATGACCCTGCCAGTTGGTTCATTGAAATAGAAAATCTTTCGCCGTATTCTATTTGGGTAAATCACACGGTCACAGGATTCCCTGCGAATTTTACTGTCAAGCTAATGTACGACTATGAGGGTTTTGATGAGCCATTCGAGTGGACTGAAGGCATGCTGCTGGAACTGCAGTCTAGCGGCGTGAATCAAAGCGTCATAGTCAAGATTACTGTGTGTAATCAAGAGGCAGACGCTGGACTCTACACTTTTCAGATAGTCATTCAAGCAGTTTGATGGTTAGGCTAGGGCCTTATTCTCTAACAATTGCGACTGGTGCCACGTTTCTGAGATATGACAGTGTAGCCCATACATCTTTCCTTAGTAGTTTTTGCAGAAACAGTTCTTTGTCGCTGACACGTCGACTAGACTGAATCTTCACCCGCTTCTGCCATATCTTCTTGAAATTCACAATCATATCTGCTAGACCGCTGAGTGAAGCGATCGCTTGTCCTGGCTTGAGAAGAAACAGAAATGTCAATGCACATAGTGACATCACGACATAGTACACACACATCCTCCACCAAAGGTTTCCCAAGTCGTAATTCTTCAAAAGAGTATAACCGCGATTCTTAGTCCCATGGAACAATTTCCTTGGCTTTACCCCACTTGCGATCTGGCCAGAATGAGTCACTCTCGCCGAGGGGACGAAGACGACACGATATCCTAGAAGTCTAGCTCTCCAACAGAAATCTGTGTCGTCATCATAGATGAAATAGTCATCATCAAAGCCCCCTACCTTGTTGAAGACGTCGCGACTAACAACGCAGGCGGCAAGAGAAGCAGCGAAGACCTCCAAAACTTTGTCAAAACTCTCCTCTTTCATGTTCAGGGTTGTGCACCAAGTACCTAGGGTGTCTATGGCCAGTCCCGTATGGTCAAGCCGATTCTCTCGGCCCATTTTCAGTATCTTCGCTTGAGCAATCCCCGGTTTCTTGTCGTTGTGTATGACTTTGATCAACTCTTTTAGCCAACTCGGCTCCACAGTGGTATCATTGTCTAAGAAGGCTAGGTATTCGCTTGATGGGTCGGCTTTGGCCACCCCCACGTTGTGTGACGCTGATGGACCTATGTCTTCCTCAAGGTGCGTCAATTTGATGCCTTTAAAATGCTCAGCAATCCATTCCTCGATTTCGGGAGTTTGGCAGTCCACAACTATTGTCTCAAAGTCTGGATAATCCGTTTCAATAAGTGATTCCAAACATTTTCCAAGCCATTCTTTGTCTCGTGCATTGATCACAATTACGCTGACTCTAGGATAATCCTTTGTCATTATTGTTTGAAACCTCGGGGCATTAGCAGGGTCATGAAAGTTTGTCTATAACCTTTATCCAAGTTCTCATTTTCTGGGTCTGCAATCTCATGAACCTAACATACAAGGGCTCCTTGATTTGCTTACTCAGACTCTCGCTGAGATGCTCACTGAGTTCTAGATAGCAATCAGTAAAGCTTTTAGAGGAAAGCTCGGCTTCATCCACGATACGCCAAAGACTCTCATTTATCACGATCCCGCCCAACTCCTTGCGCAGATCATTGAATGCATTCCTACTCCTCTTTATGTGACTGCCTAATGGGGCTCCAATGCAAATCCTTCCTCCAAGATGATCCGCTATTCTCTTCAGGAATATCCCAGACCATATGTCATCAAATCGGTCTATGCCATGGATGTTCATGTAAAGTTGATAAAAGGCGGGTATCACTTGAGTCTCAAAAGATGTATTCATACTGCAAACTGCGAAGTATGTTCCCCCTCCGACGACTACCTTCTCTCTTTTACAACCAGTGCTTTCTATGTCACATGTCCCGTTGAGTCCGCTGTGATAGACTAAGGTTAACGCGTCTAAATCGGGGTTTTGAAGCCAGAGTCCCGTATTCAAAACGCATTCTCCTCCCCGCTCCGCCCACGCGTAGTCCCCGCGTCTTGCTTCAGAGCTGTAGGGGTGTCCTCTTGGGTAAATCGTGGAATTATTGTTCAGCACAAGATTTTCCATCGTGTTATACCATTTTCCTTTGGCGTGAACGGTTACGCCCTCTTCGCAGGTGAGGTTTTCAACATGTTTTTTTACGAGGTCCTTAGTTATATGCACGTCATCATCCAACTCCACAACTACGTCGGCGTTCTCTTCATAAGCGACGAGAAAACCGAAACTCGTCTCCGCATGACACCTTTCAGGAATGACACCTTCATATCTCCTGTAAGCAGAACCGAATCTGCTCCTAAACCATTCCTTCCGCTCTCTTGGACCAAAATATTCATGAGGGATATCTTTGAGGTGCTCGTTGTTTTTCTTACGTAGTTGTGCGTTTCCCTCATCTATGATAAGCGCCTTGAGGTTATCTTGTTGTGTAGAGTTAAGCGGCTTTAGGTTCTGGAGCTCGTTGATGGATGCGGTTACGATGTAGGATAACATTCAGTCATCGTGTCCCCTCTCTATGAGCGCTTATCTTAAAAGTCTTAACACAGGAACAAATCGCTTAATAAATAGGTTTGACACGGCAATGAACGGAGAGATGGAACATGAATTTCTTACCAGGTAAGATTCCAGCCGAAATCTTGCAGAAAATCGTCTTCAAACATTTGGGAGCAAAAAGAAGCGATGTTCTTCTCGGTCCAGCGGTTGGAGAGGATGCAGCGATAGTCAAGGCGGGGGGGATGACACTCGTCACAGCGACTGACCCAGTAACCGGGGCCGAAAAATGGTTAGGATGGTTGGCGGTTAACGTTAGTGCGAATGATGTTGCCACCTGTGGAGTGAAGCCTCTCTGGTTCAGCTCTAGCATACTGTTACCTGAGGGGTCGGATGAGGCGCTTGTTGAGAAGATTTGCAGTCAGATGGATAAAGCCGCAAATCAGCTTGAGGTGGCCATTATTGGAGGACACTGTGAGGCTACGCCGGGGCTGGGTCATCCAGTGGTGATTGGTTGCACCATAGGGGTCGCCGAGAATGGAAGATACGTCACTTCCCGCGGGGCAAGAGCTGGAAACAAGATAATCATGACCAAAGGAGCAGGAATAGAAGGAACCGCCATCCTAGCCTCTGACAGAAGAGAAGAGCTTCTCAAAGTCTTCGATGAACATTTCATCAAAAAAGCGGAAGCCTTCTTTACCAAAATTAGCATCGTTAAGGAGGCGCTCATAGCGTTCAGTACTGGAGGAGTTTCAGCAATGCACGACCCCACAGAGGGCGGGGTGGCTGGAGGATTACACGAAATGGCTGACGCAGCAGAGGTCGGCTTTCGTATATATGAAGACGAAATCCCGATCTCTGAAGAGACCAAAGAACTCTGCAGCCATTTTGAGATAGACCCTCTACAGCTCATCAGCTCTGGAACCCTTCTGATCACAGCCACAGAAGAGAAAACAGAGGAAATTGTGGGTAGGCTCTCTAAAGATGGCATTCAAGCCGCCGTAATTGGTGAAATAAGAAAACCTGAGTTAGGAAGAAAATTAGCGACAAGAGGTGGAGAAATAGAAATGCTCAGGCCTATCAGTGACCATCTTTGGAGAGCCCTAGCAGAACCGTGACGATATCTAGTCTCTGACGCTAGTTCTTACGGCACTAAGTAGTTCTGCAAGTCTTTTTCTCACCGCGAAACACAAAGGAATAGCTACAGCCGCCCCAAAGGATGCCTGAAACACGTTTCCAGGAACTTCTACTAGGGCAGCTCCTAATCCATACAGATACGTTTCAACTATGAAGTACCCCGTGATCATTTCTATCCCAGCGATGATCACTACTGGGGTGTCTCTCCACGAAGTTTTGCCTGTTGTCAGGCTACCGACGATCAAGCCCTCTATGCCTTTTATAACTAGTGTGTAAAGGGTGAAAGAGGGATATCCAACTAAGTCGGCGAGGGCAGACCCGACACCGCCCGCGAATCCTCCCACAATAGGTCCAAAAAGAAGAGCAGATACAAAGATCATACAATCGCCAATATTTATGTAGCCTTGAGTAGCTGGAACGGGTATACGTATTATCATGGTTGTTACAAATACAAGTGCGGCCATAACCCCAGATAACGCAGCATTCAACACGATCTTATTTCTGCTAACTTCTTTTTTGCTCATAATATACTTCCACCGAATCAGCATAATTGCAGCTAGAATATTTAACAATGACCTTTGCGGGTAGATAGGAAATATTAAATGAAGCGTGCCGCATCCTTATAGAGCCCGATATCGAATGTGGCTCCAAAGAATACGAGAGTCTTCCAAATTTTCCTTGTCTGTTGCTTGACGTATATTTGGAGGTGAATAAATTTAGAGGCAATAATTTATTGCAACGCTATTATGGCAGTTTTTCAACTTTCACTGGAGTTTCTGCAAAAAACACGCCTTTCTCGGTTTCTAGGCTCCTGGTGTATTGGACTTTGCCTTCGACTCTGCATCCAGACTCAATGTATATTCTTTCTCCGTAGAGGTTTCTGGCGCGAGCGTTTCTTTCCATAGTTACCCTTCCACCATACACATCCTCAACACTTGCCCTTCTACCTATCAGAACCTCGTCAGCACGTATCGGCCCTACCACCCTGCCACGTCTGCCAATCCCAACATAAGATGCCTTGACACCAGCATCCGTGATTATTGAACCGCCAACTGAAACCTCATTTTTGGCATTGATTTCATTGGCTTCAACCTTGCCTCCTACATCTATGCTCTCAGCAGCCAACTCTCCTTCCACCTCAGCTTTTCCACCTACATCAAGTTTTCCAGAAATCCGCAGGAATTCTCCAGCGCGTATCCTTCCACCAACGTCGAGGCTCTCTCCCTCAGCTGAACCAGAGATCTCTACAACGCCACCAACGTCGATTTGTCCGAATTTCAAGTCTCCATCAACCTTGCAGGAACCGCCTACGTCAATGTCGCCGCCTACGTTTTTTCCAGCCAGCTTGACTGTGCCTCCTACGTCTATAGAATCGAATTCCAAGGAATCTTTCGACTCGAAAGAGCCTCCAACATTGATCTCTCCAACATGACCCCCGTGCAATGTCACTGTGCCTCCAACATCGATTCGCTCTATTTCAACCTTAGATTCTATGGTTGCAGACCCGCCTACGTCAATGTCTTCTGCCTTTACCTCGCCAACTCCTCTGAAACGTCCCCCCACATCAATAGTCTTGACATTTGTACTACCCTCCACTTCCAGACTACCGCCAACATCTATGTTTTCGGCTTCCAAATCCCTGCCCACCCTCAAACTCTTATCTACATCAACATTTTTGGCCTTCAGCATCCCCTCCACATCAAGACGCCCATGTTGAATCTCCACGTCGCCTTTAACCTCGAGATCACCTTGAACAACAACACTTCCAAGTTCTCCGCCAAATCTCTGTGTTGAGACGCTGCACTCAAATGCGCAGTCTCCGCGGCATTCGATTGTGCCTGAAACGTTTACCTTCGGAGGTACGCCTTCTCCTTTTATGGTGGCACCGCTACCGACTGTAAGGTCACCATCGATGAAACCTAAAGTGACTTTGGACCTACTTGGGACCTTTCTATCTTCAGGCATGTGTGTCACCGCACAAACTATGGTTTTTTGTGGTTTTCATATCAAGTGGCTTTGTAGTCTGGAGACATGCATGATTACCTTTGATTTTTGCAGTTCGAATTCTCTGTGGTAGCCCTCAAGCATTTTTCTTGTTTGGTGTCCTGAAAAGACGTTTGCTGACTCGGATTGATCTGTCTTGCAATAGATATCTCTGATTATACCGAGTGGTTTTCGTGTTCTTAGGCTGGGATCTACTTCGCCATGCTCTTTCAAATCTTCGTCACAACTTATCCATTCTTTCATTCCTATCACCTCACTGGATGTCTGGAAAGATGTTGTGCCAATGAAGCCTATAAAAGGCGACGCACGTGTAGAGGTCATACCTTGTAGTCACAAATTGTGACCATTACGATTCCGCGGACAATGCAGCAAACATTTTCCTCATTTTCCTGAACACTTCAAGGTACTCTATGCCACGCTTGGTTATTCTGTATCTGGATGAATCGTCTACAATTTCTTCCCTGACAAATCCTCGGGAAGCGAGAAACTTCAGGGATTTCTTGGCTCTGTCGATGGGTAGGTTAGCCCCGTAAGACGCTCTTGTGACGCCGCATGAACCTCTCTTCATAACGGTTTTCAGAAGAGCAGCGTAGATATCATACTTGGTTCTCCTGTTCATCTTCTCCACCCCAAACAGGATCTCTAATGGACAGCGGCCGTCAAACCCTTGGCTCCGATCCACTGAATTGCCACGAAACCTATGAAAAGCCGGAGTCCTACAGTCAAAACCCTTATCAGGAATGTGGCCGCAGCACTGAGAGCGCCAACTCCAGGCATTCCGCTCAGAAAGGCTGCGTAGAGGCTAATCATGGCAACCTCTGTGAGCCCCATCTCAGCGGGGATTCCTAAGGGAATTGACTGAATAGCGGAGCTGAGAGAATGCACAACCATCACTATGCCGAAATGAATCGGGTGCCCTAGGGAAAGGAAGACTAGTGACGATATTAGTAGACTGAATAGCCACGACATCAAAGCAAAAACTGTCGGCCCAGTCAAGCTTGTTGGGTGTTCACGGAAGACCTTGATTGCGTAGTGAAAAGCGTCGAGGGCTTTTTGCGCTCTGGATTTCAATCCAGTTAGTTGCCAACGACCTTTCGAGAGGAAAACGACTACCTTAAAGAGTGAATTCATTATTCTCCGCGCTGTCTCTTCTTTTAGGGCCAGGGCAAATAGGAAAATAAGGATGATAACTGTGCCAAGCGTCACCAATATTATCCAGTTCGAAATACTCATGCCCAACACGGGCTGCACAGGAATTTCATACCCTAGGATCAGGAAAAGACAACTGATGACGAGACTGCTTAGCACGACTACTGAAACAAGTATCCTGTGGCTTACCAGTGAGGCCGCGATTTTTCCTGTGTTTTGCTCTGTTTCACCGGTTTCTCTCGACATCAGATAAGCCCTTGATATGTCTCCAGTAATTGATTCAGCCGGAATTAGGATGTCTACAAAGGTTGCGGCCCATACAAAGAGGAAGGTCTTTCTGAAGGGGGCTTTTATGGAGAGACGATCTAGCAAATAATGCCAAGTCAGAGAGAAGAAGAGCGTGTCCAATAGCAGGGCCATTACGGCTAGAGAGTAATAGATAGGATTTGCCTTCCGGAGAAACGTTATCATTTCGTATATGTCGACAAAGAAGTACACGTACAAAATAACAACCAAGAGTCCGGCTAGCATGAAGGGAAGGAATCTCTTGATCAGCTTTCGTCTTTCCGGAATCATCCGTGGCTGCCCCTGAGACACGATGGAAGCAAATCATGACTGCCATGTATTATAGCTTTGCCTAGCTTCATCTAAAAAGGGAAAAAGCCCCTCTCTTCAGAATTCTGGTTTTGCTTTTCCTAGTTTTCTATCCAAACATGCCCTAACGAAGCCGTAGTATTCTGGATCTGGCTTTCCTGGGCGGCTTTTGAATTCCCCATGGAACTGTGAGGCTAGGAAGAAGAATCTGTCTGGCAACTCCAGAATCTCCATTCTTCGACCGTCTGGACTCTTTCCTGAGAAGACCAATCCATGCTTTTCAAGAACCTCCCAATAATCTTGGTTGACTTCCAGCCTGTGGCGGTGCCGCTGATAGATCTCTTCGGCTTTGTACAGTTTGTGTGCTAATGTTCCGCTTGCGATCATAACTTTGTGTGCGCCAAGCCGCATCGTCGCCCCCTTATATCCAATATCTTTCTGTTCGGGCATCAGGTTGATAACTGGGTTAGATGTATCTGGATCGACTTCTGTGCTACTGGCCTCTTTCAGTTCACACGCGTTTCGGGCGAACTCCACAACAGCCAGTTGAAAGCCTAAACAGATTCCCAGAAAGGGCATGTTGTTTTCGCGGGCAAACTGGATCGCCTGCATCTTCCCTTCTGTTCCTCTGGGTCCGAAACCATATGGGACAAATATTCCGTCGTAGTTTTTTAGGACTTCTAACTTAGTTGGGTCTTTCTCGAACTTCTCTGCCTCGATGTAGTCTATTGAAACTTTTGCTTCACAGATTGCTCCGGCGTGTCGCAGGGCTTCGTTCATGCTTATGTAGCTGTCCACTAAGCCCACGTACTTGCCCACCAACCCTATTTTGACGTGAAAGCGCGGGTTCTCGAACAAGTCTATGAATTTTCTCCAATACTTCCATTCAGGCTTTCTCTCTTCTAGTCCCAATCTTGTGCGGAGGTATTCACCCATTCCCTGCTCATCCAGAATTAGGGGGACTTGGTATACGGATGGAACGGTATACGAGCAGAAGACAGCCTCGCTGGGGATGGTGCCGAATAAGGCGATCTTTCGGAGGGCTTCTGAGTCAATCAGCTTCTCACATCGCGCTACTATCGTGTCTGGCTGGATGCCTATGCGACGTAGCTCGTTGACGCTGTGTTGGAGAGGCTTTGTTTTCATCTCCCCCGTGACCTCCAAGATTGGGACGAGAGCTACGTGAACATAGACGGTGTTCTCGAATCCCTCTTCCAAGCGCATCTGGCGGAACGCTTCTAGGAAGGGCTGTTCCTCTATGTCGCCGACTGTGCCTCCGCACTCGGTGAGGACGACATCGACATTTGACTTCTCTGCAACCAGGCGAATTCTACGTTTGATCTCGTCTGTGACGTGGGGGACTATCTGGACGCATTTTCCTAGGAAGTCTCCTCTGCGCTCTTTGGTGATGACGGTTTGATATATCTGTCCGGTTGTGATGTTGTTCTCTTTCGGCAGGTTTATGTCCAGGAATCTTTCGTATCCACCAAGGTCTAGGTCGGTTTCTCCTCCGTCTTCCGTGACGAAGACCTCCCCGTGAATGTAGGGGTTCATTGTGCCAGCGTCCACGTTCACGTAGGGGTCGATCTTAATGGCTGTCACTTTGAACCCCCGAACTTGAAGCATCTTCCCGACAGATGAGTTTAGGACGCCCTTTCCTACAGATGACAAGACCCCGCCAGTCACAAAGACATACTTAACCATCCAAATCCCTTCGCGGTAACAGAACCATAGACTACGCTTCTAGCTAAAATTCTTTTCACTGACTTCTGCATGGAGAAACAGAAACGCCGCATTCATAGTATTTGTAGGTCTTAGTCCTTCATGAGCGAGTCAATTATCTTCTCAGCAATCAAAGTTGCCGCTGCCTTTTGCGCCTCTTCGGTTTGAGCCCCTATGTGAGCGGTGCAGACAACGTTTGGCATTCTTACGAGTGTTAGATCCTTAGGTGGTTCCTGCTCATAGACATCCAAGGCGGCTCCCCCCAACTTCCCCGATTGCAACGCTTCCAAGAGGGCTTTTTCATCCACTATGCCTCCCCTCGACATATTTATCAGGTACGCTCCCTTCTTCATCAGCCGAATCTGTTCTTCGCCGATCATGTGGCGGGTCTGTGGTGTTAGTGGAACGTGCATAGTCACTATGTCGCTCCTCTGCAACATCTCTCTGAGTGGGATAAACTCGCCATCGAGTTCGCTCAGTACTTCTGGCGCAGGAGGAGTTCGCTTTGTGATGAGTATCTTCATCCCGAATGCCCTAGCGAGTCTAGCAACCTTCAGGCCAATGTTTCCTAGACCTATTGTGCCCAGAGTCTTACCTCTTAGCTGCAAGCCCCTCAGCTTCTTCTTTATCCACTTCCCTTCCTTCATTGTGTGGTCCGCGAGTGGGATGTTTCGAGCCAACGAGAGAATCAGGCCTATAGCCAGTTCCGCCACAGCTTGGGCAGGTGCCTCAGGTGTGTTTAATACTGTGATGTGTCTTTTCTTCGCGGCCTCCGTGTCGATGTTGTCCAGACCGACGCCTGCTCGGCCGATAGCCTTCAGCCTCTTTCCTGCTGCCATGATCTCTTTTGTGACTTTGGTTCTGCTTCGCACGATGAGAGCGTCATATTCTGGAACAACCCGCCTCAACTGGTCGTGCGAAATTGTGGGGTTGACATCAACCTCGAAGCCTGCTTCTTTCAGCTTCTCTATCCCTTCTCCGTGAATTGGGTCGCAGACTAGAACTTTTGTTCTAGACACCAATTGTCCTTCTCTCCATGACTGGTTAGAGTTGTTTTAGCTTATGAATAAGTCCACCGCTTCCGCTTGTATGTCTTTGGCAGAAGTTTCATTTATCTTTCCAAAGATAATGGAGAAGTATGGAGAATGTTCTGATCTATCTGCCAGGATTCTTAGAGCCTTTCTCTATATCATTGCAGTAGTAGGTAATGCACCGTTTCTCTTCATAGTTATTTCTAACACAATTGACATACTTGGAATACTCAATATCCTCTAGATATGCTGTGTTTTCTTCTGTAGATGCATGCATGAATGGTTCAATCATGACTGTTTATCAATAAAATTGTCGATTTGTGGTAATGGCACTTGCTACCACAACGTGTGCAATACGTCAACAACCTTGCCGCCTAAATATACAGTCACAACGCAGATACAGTTCTTACCCAAAAATTCGCTCTGCCTTGCTTGAATAATTACGGATTCAGTCGTTTCCCAACCTGCTTGAAGATTGAAAGTTGTAGTTCGGGAGTCGATAGTTCGATCGTCTTCTTTCAATTCAACCACAAGTTCTGCTTCAGAGACATTATTATTTCCTCTATTGGCTATTCTGATGGAAACTTCCCAAGTCCAAAGATAGTCTCCTCCTTCAATCTCGGTCTTGATTACAAACCTTCTTTCCCACTGAGTTATCTTCAAAACATCAGTTGATACGCCTCCAAAATAGTTAACATATAGATAAATCGCCGCTACTCCAATAACAACACACAGTAGAGCAACAATTATGTAGGTT
>CAYGBA010000040.1:0-14535 GCA_964347995.1 uncultured Candidatus Bathyarchaeia archaeon
CGCTCAAAAAGCGGGTATGAGAGAAGTTCCACCTTATGAAAGGAAAAGTCTATCTCTTCTCCCAATCGAACAGGCTTATCATAGCTCACCAAATGCAACTCATGCCTATTCGCCAACAGATGTGCCAGTTCCGTGGCAATGATCCCGCTTCCACCAAAAGTGGGAAAGCACGCAATACATATCTTCATCTCAAGAACGCCACCGGATCATCTATCCTTAAGGGATTATCGCAGAAGAACGGTTCACCGTGTTTGACGCTTACCTTTGAACCATAAAACTGATCTCGCAATTCGATTGCTGTAAGAAGACCTTCTATGCCCAGCAGTAAGTCCATCTGGGATTTGTAGGCTTTAATGGCCTCCAACTTCTTTCCATAACTCGCCGTAACATCGACCACAAAGGAGGGATCAAACGATTGATGCAGCATATAGTAAGCAACCATCTTGACACTGTGCGCTTCATGGTCTGTCTGGATCTTTGGCAGTGTGGCGAAAAAGACCGCCTTGTCCGTGAGTGCCCTACTCGCCGCATGATCCGGATGCTGCTCATCTCCATACGGCGCTAGCAGAACTGAAGGCCTATATCGCCTAATTACATCAGCTAATCCTTTTGCTTCATCAAAACCTGAACTCAATTTGCAGTCTCCAAAATCCATATTCTCACGAATCTGCACTCCAAGTATCTCAGCGGCCTTGGCTGCCTCCTGCAGCCTTATCTCTCCGGTTCCTCCGGTTCCCAGCTCACCTCTGGTTAGGTCGACGATTCCAACGCGATACTCTCTCGCACACATCTTTGCAATGAGCCCGCCACAACACAGCTCTACATCATCAGGATGCGGGCTGAAAGCAAGTATATCTAGCATTCAATCACCACGTGCTCACCGTAGTCGGCTTCACGGAAGCCTTCATGAACAACTTCCAAAAACTCCTTTCCGAATTTCATGAGATACTCCAACACATTTATCTGCCTTTCCTGAAGGTCTCCATGAGGAAAAAGATTACTGGAGGCTTTCGTGATTTGCTGCCTGGCAACCACATCAATCTGCTTCAGTTTCGACGAGACTTTGCCTTCCAGAACTTCCATTGTCTTGAGCATTTTCCCCCTCGCGAGAAAACAGGGTTCAATGAGAGTCTTATCAATAGACTCAGCCCTTCGAGTCACTTCAACCATTTCCCTCAAAACCTCACTCCTAAGAGAACTGAAGACGTCGTCAATCTTCTCCTTAGGCAATCTCTTTAACAGTTTCTCTGGATCCCTCAACTCATGAATCTCTGCCTTGTATTTCGTAAGGACTTTGGAAACTTTTTTCTCAACTATAGTACCCCCATATCTGGGAAATATAACAGGCATCTCTAGGGAGAAAAAGTCGTAGACGCCTTTCAACTGTGCCTGATAGGCTATCTCGTTTGGTCCAGCCACGTAAGCGAACGTGGGAAAAAGGAAATCCTGAGTAATAGGTCTGGTGACAGCATTCGCACTGAATCTAAAGGGATCGTCCTTTAAAAGACGAAGGAGCTCTCTTTCAGAGTAGATCTCATTGGCCACTCGGAATTTTCTATTGTATGTAACTCGCAGTCGTTTCCCTTCGTCGTCAAAGATGAAAAAATTGCACATGTTAGATTTTTTCTGGATCTTGGGCGAATAACCAAGCTCGTTAAGTTTCAAACCTGCCTCATTCACGATCTGCGTACATTCAGTTGGCCTTCTAATTAGCATTTCAAAAACAGGAGGCATCAAATCCCTTAAGTATTGAGGCTCTACCAGAACGAGCCCCAATTCTCCCAAGAGATAAAGCATAGACCTAGAGAAGAAATCACCCATAGTGGATGATTCCTGAATAATTCCGCCAATTTCCTTCAGTAAAGGCCCCTTAAACTCCGAGTTCGGAGAGACACCCTCTACTATCGACAACATTTTCTCCAATCTGGATTTGTCTAGACGCATTTGCGAAAAAGCTTCACCTCTAGACTCACACTCGTAACGGATTTCAAATGGCTCATTTTCTCTGAATATCAGGATGTGATCGACTTCGGAAAGATCATCGTCCTCAGACGCATTCCAGAACACTGGAACAAACGAGTGCTTCTCATCGCACAATCTTTCACATATGATAACGGCAGAAATCGCCTTGTAAACCGTGTAGAGTGGACCTGAGAACACGCCAGGTTGCTGACCAGTCACTACAACGTAAGTTTCAGGTTCTGAAAGAGACTCAATGTTTTGAATCACTTGTTCAGGTGCGTCTAGTTTCTGGTTGTAGCCTAGCAACTTATCTACAATTTTCTGTCGATCTATGTTGAAATTTCGAACACTAGGCTCTCTAAAATGTTTGGGGAACAGCTGTTTTAGACAATCAGCATGATTAAGGTAGTCAATAGTTATCTTTTCCGAAATTATGGATTTATGAGGCAATACGCTGGGATTCACTGCGAGCCACTTCTTACTTCGTTAAGCTGGTCATCAAGATTATTTTAACCTATACCCACATCGCAGGTCGCTCAACTTTCACGTCGCAAATCCGTATCTTCTCAAACAAACACTTTTATCTCGCACGTGGGCAACATACTAGCACTTACTAGAAGATGATTTAGATGCCTGACGAAGTGGAGCTAATCAAAAAATTCGCTGAAATGGCTTTCGAAAGATTTGAAGAGGCGGCTAAAGACCTCGCAGAGAGGGAGATTGACTGGCGACCATTGGAAGAGACTAACTCCCTAAGATGGATACTCACACATCTCTCCCAACAGTGGAACGTGGGAATACCCAGAATCTTGAAGGGGGACCCAGATTACAAGCCTAAAGACTGGCCTGCAGACTACGTTGACAACAAATCCTACGCCTTCAAGAAAATAATGGGCGAAATAGAGAAGGGAAAACACAGTGTCATAAGGGGGCTTGAAGACCTGACTCCGGCAGACCTCGAAGCCGAAATCCCCCTCTGGGGAGGCACAAGGAAGCGACAGTATGGTCTCTTGATCTATCTATCCGAGATCTTTCACCATGTGGGACAGATCGCCTATCTCAGAGGTGCCATTGGGCGCCGAAGGCAGACCGATGAACACTTTCTAACTTAGAACTGCATAACATTCGCGCTTTTCATACATCAAGTTGCAGCAATTTCGCGGCGTTTTTGCGGAAAATCTTCTCGATCGTCTCCTCTTCGAGCCCCATCGACCGACAGGCTTTGAGCTGCTCCCTCAGATATAGGATACTGAAGCCCCTAGGGAAATAGCTTGAGTCGCTTCCGAAGATCAAGCGATCAGCGCCAACGGTTTCGATAGCCTTTCTGAAAAGCCCTCTCAAGTCGATTTCGAAGGGCATCCAACGCATCCAACGGTTTGAACCTGACGTGTCTATGTACACGTTAGGGCATGACCAACATAGCTGAAGAAGCTCTCTGAGGTAGCCGGCGCCGAAGTGGGGAACGACGAACGGGATTCTCGGAAACATCTTTGCTACCTCCCAAAGTCCAAGGGGATTCATGTTCCTCAAATCCAAAGCCGGTCCCCCACCTCCCCCGAGGACCCCGAAATGAATGATCACGGGAACCCCCAGCTTCTCCGCCATCTCCCAAAGAGGGTAAAGGGACTTATCGCCTATAGGCTTCATCTGCGACGACGCTATCACTTTGTACCCCTTCAACCCAAGGTTGCTAACCGCCCGCTCAAGCTCTATGGGTGCATCTTCTGAAAATATGCTGTGGTGAGCAAACCCTGAAAACTTGTCTGGATACAAGCTCACCATTTTGGCTAAATTGTCGTTTCCACCTCCAGTCACAAAATTTACCCGCTCCACACCTTTCATACTAAGATCTGCAACCCACCTAGCCGCCTGCTCCTCATCCGAACGTGTCTCAGATTCAGGCGGCGCAAAGCCCCAAAGCTCCCTCATCTCTTCCCTATCCTGCGCTGACTGCTCTATAAGTAAATGGGCGTTCTCCTCCCCATACCTCTCAGCTAGCCGTTGCTTCCACGAAGTCGCCCACTTTGTCCAATTCGTGGTGGGAAAATGAGCGTGGAAGTCAATCACCTCTAATCCGTGCAAGGTCATGTAATTTCCTCTTTCTTTTGATACTACCAATTTCGGATGAATATTTTAACTTTCTTTAAGCGCTGGCATTGAGACAGTTTAGACGATGGTCTTCATCTTTTCCGGTCGATGAACAAAAAATGGTGGTTTGCGAGAGACATCATAATGTATATTCGTTTCCGTATCCTACCGTCTGGACGTTGTTACACGTCTTCTTGAATAGCTGCGGGTTTTCTGTGTGTATTGGAAAGAGCTTCTTGGGGTTGATGTAGTTGCTTAGATCGGTTATTTGCTGTCTGTCCATGTGGCCAGAGGCGTGGAGCTGATGGAACCTCATCTTGAAATGCTCCAGCCAGTTATGCATGACGATGTCTTCGATGTCTTCCTCACTGTAAGGCTCACTCATACTATGGATGAAGTGACTGCCAGGATCCGGTCTGATGTCGATCAGCTCCGCAAACTGATAGAAGTCCAAGTCCATAAGCAGTCCGCCCTGATTCTCACGCACAAACTCGTAGGTCACCATCCTATCCATGAACTCCCGCTCCCAAACATAATAGTCTCTTTCATC
Source organism: uncultured Candidatus Bathyarchaeia archaeon (assembly GCA_964347995.1). Classification (GTDB taxonomy): domain Archaea; phylum Thermoproteota; class Bathyarchaeia; order Bathyarchaeales; family Bathyarchaeaceae. The sequence continues at coordinate 4,601 of CAYGBA010000040.1, forward strand.
GAATTCTCCAGACTTCTTCCGCTTGTAATAGACCAGAATCTCATTGTCCTTCAACGGATCGGGAAGATCGAGGCGCTTGTCCTCCAAAAGTCTAGCCATCAGATGAGCCGTCTTCGGAGAGACGACAATTTTTCTATCATTCTTCTTTGCAGCGTTATACATGCTTCTGAACCTGTCCATGTCCCGGCTGTAATGCGTCACAAAGACCATCTTATCCGTCGAAGAAACAATCTTCCTACTTAGCTTCGCAACCTGCTCTTCAGAGTAATTCTTCCGCCTCTCTTCCTCAACCATTCTAGTGCCTTCACATATCATAGCCACAGGCTCAGACTTCCGCGCCTTGTCCATGAAATCCTCAGTCATATCCCGTCTGGGACCGTGAGCCCTAAGATCCCCTGTATACGCAACCGTGCCCTCAGACGTGTGAATTAGAAAGCCGTACGCCGCAGGAATCGAATGATCAACATGAACAGGCTCCACCACCAAATCACCAATCTTGATTTTGTCTCCAGTTCTAAAAGTCCGATACCTGTGCTTTCCGTAGTCGCAGAAACTGCTGGTCTTCTCCATGGCCTCCAAGAACAGCTTAGTGCCAATCCCAAGATAGAGCGGAATCTTCGGATGCAAAAATTGAATGTGATTCACATGATCAACATGCGCATGAGACAGAAAAACCCCGTCAAACTGCGGCTCCTCATAGAGAAGATCCGTGAATCGTAACTGCTCCGCGGTATACAAGCCTCTGATCTTAGGCAGCAGACCGAACTCAAAATAATCCCCCAATCCATTGATCCCCCTAGGTCCCAGCCAACCCGTGAAATAATCAACACCCATCGTGAAAGACTGCCCAAAATCCAAGAAGATACGAGCATCACCATCCTCCAACAAAATCTTGTTCCCACCAATCTCGTTCACTCCACCGTAAAAAGTCAAACAAACCATCCCAAACCAACCCTACGGCTACGCTCGACCCGAATCAAGACTATAAAGACCAAAACATAAATGTTTTATAAGCAATTCCGCGCGTCTATTCTTTGACCAAAACCGAATCTGGCAGGTCAAAGTCTTTAGGGGTTTTCTCCTCGAACTTTCTCAACGTAACAATATTCTCCAGTCTGAAGGGCACGCCAGATTTCCTAGAGAGTCGAGAATAGACAGCGATCATCAATCCAGGCTTCGTGTAGTCAATATTGGCGCGGAAAGTCGGATCTCCCCTGATTGAGGTGTAGGCGGTGTACCTGCCGGTCCACGCGGGAAAATGCTCCCGTACAGCCTCTATGTAAGGCTTTAGAAAACGGTCTGGATCTTCAGCCCTCTTGAGTTTCGTCCTTAGATTCTTAGGCTCCTCGGGGAGCAATCTGGAGATTCTCTTTACTGACAGGCCCTTAAACAGAATCCAAGTTCTAGAACCGTATATGCCCACGCCTTCTGCCTTCGCCTTCTATATATGTGAAGCATACTATATAATCATAATACCCTGCCTGCTTATGCGTTCGCGGCTCTCCGGGCGCTTTGCGCTTGCGCAAGTCAAACAAACAATCCTCCGTCAACTCGCCTCTCCCAGAGCTAGGAAGAGGGAAACATAAGAAAACCAACAATGATGTGTTACGAAACCTCGATCCAAGCAGACATTACGGCCGGGTCTTTCTCTTAGCAAAGTAGATTGTCGTCACTATGAAGAATATTGTTGCTCCTATGAATATATACATCAGATCTCGCAAGTTGCTCAGCCTGAAGAGAATCGCCTCATGCCTTGACATCAACGCATTGTAAGTCGCATTCAAACCCTCGCATAAACTACTGAGCGCATCATAATCCTCCTTCAGACTAGTATAGTTGCTTTGGAGAGAATCGAAATCCCCCAGCAATTGCGTATGATTGAAAAGCAGACTATGATAAGTCGAGTTCAGATCATCAAAATCTGCAACAAGAACGTTGTATGAAGCAGTCAAATTATTGCAGCGCTCTTGGAGAAAATCATAGTCCGCCAGTAGCTCGGTGTAGTTGAGAAGGAGGCTATGGAAAGTTGCGTTCAAGTCAGCCAGCAACTTTTCCATCTGCTCTAACTCAGGATTCTGCCTCCTCTGAAGCCTAGTCACCAATTGATCGCTATAGGCTAATAGAAGAGCCGACGTGGTCTCAACATCAGCCATGCTATAGACTGTACCATTAAGATGGCTTAGGGAAGCTATCCCACCATTTTCTTTCTGATAGCTCCAAACCGCCTCGTCAACAGCCGAGATTATATTCGACGGGAATCCCGTCACATTCTTCGCCAACAGGAAGAGGCCCAACGCCACATTTCGATAGAAACCATCTTCTCTAGCCGCCTTATCATAGAATCCTTTATTCGTCGACTGGTTCCACAAGCCCTCTCCACTTCTGAACCAGCGCTCCGAAGCATGAATGTCATCCATCAACCAGTAGTCAATCGTCAAGTAGAAGCAGAGATCAGCGTATTCCTCAGCGTCGTAAAAGACCCCTTCAGGATCATCGACGTATTGATGCCTCTCAAGAAGGATCTGAACCCAGTTGCCGTTAACGGTTCCATTTAAAGTCTCTATATCCTTTTGCCCACGGATCGTGGTAGGTATAACCTCCCCCAACACTACCTCGAACAGCATCGACCTTCCATATTCTTCAGTGTAAGACTCAACCGTCTCGCTTATGTTCGCGGCAACGACTGGACTGTGAGGTCTCAAGGCTTCGGCAGCCCATAGGTTATCGCCATAAATCCAATAGGTGTTGTTCATCGAAGTGCCATTCACAAGATTGACACGGGCATCCTCACTCTCGCTAACCAGACCAAGTGCAGGATTATACCTAGAAAGAATGTACTCGTAAGCCATTGTCAGACGGCCGTCCGTTGCCTGAACATTATACACTAACCCGAATACGCTGATGAAGACCAGTGAAAATACAGTCAAAAAGGCAGCCTTCTTCATGTCCCATTTCCTCGTCGGAAGCGACTTGTATGAAGATCTCGATTTATCGCTTTTGGTGCCTATTGATGCCTCCGTTTAATCTTGATCAGATAGAAGATTCTTCCACAAACAAAGTTTAAGTTTACACGAAGAGAAAGGCTATGCGGGATACGTCCAAACCTTCAAAAATCAATTTGGGAGAAAGGAGAGGTTACACGCTTTCCGTTCATCGAGAGCTAGTGTACAGTCATTTCTATGTAAATCCGATGCACCAGACAAGTGCGCGTACACATAAAAAAGGGGTGTGATTAGAGCTTGATTGGTTCACAGAGATTTTCTGCTCTAGCGGCTACACGGCCGCATATTTTGCATAGGAACTTTGGATTCCTGATTAGTTTTTTGTACTCGTCGACGCTGATGCCCATGTCTTCTACTAGATGGCAGAGATGTTCGCCGTGGCCCAAGTGTTGTGGTGATCGTGCAGGAAGCGGATAGGCATAGGGGCCTCGCGCCCATTCCGTCGTTTCCATGACGCCCGGTCCTAATCTTTCCGACATCTAATCTATCCCTCTTCATTCTCAATGTTCCATGAAGAAGCTTTTAAGCGTTTGCTACTGTGTCGCAACAGCAACATAATACCAATTGGCTGAAGCGCGCAAGATTTGCTAGTGACGGCCCCGCTCATAAAGCAGTATAGGGCTTGTTATTCTGCAAATTTCTTCAAGAACTCGCTGCTGGTCATTACGTGACCGTACATGAGTGGCCATTGATGAGTTAGTAAATGCTTTTTGTGGGTCTGCTGCTCTTTGTCGTCCATCGTCTCTACCAGATCCGACAGTATGATAGTGAATAGCCCTTTGGTGAACCCATCGATAAGGGTTGCATTGACGCAAGCTTCTGCGAACACACCGGAGAGCAAATACGTGTCCCATCGATTTTCTTGAAAAAGTTTTAGAAGACGTACATCCGCAAAAGCAGAATAAGTATTCTTGGTGACAATCTCATCCGGTTCACGCGGACTAATCCCGTCATAAAATTCCACAGATTCCTCAACATCATGCTCAGTGTAGAAGGTTGCACAGGGATTTTCGCGATACAATCGATTGATGTTCTTCGGTAAATACTCCGCCCGCCAAGGAGTTGACCGAACCCAGATTATTCTACCACCAAATCTGCGATGCTCATCAGCAAACTCTCTCAGCCGAGGAACCATTCGTCTTATTCTACTAGACGTAATGTCTATTTCCGGACGCTCAAACTTCTCTCTACAACAACTATTCACCAGATCGACCACAATCAAAGGATACCACCCAACAGTTGCATTGACAACCGGTTTTTTCGTTGCAGCAGTTTTATCGATACATATCATCTCGAACCGAAAAGGTAACAACAGCAAAATTGCCCTGAAAAATATAAGAGTTTGCGCGCATTTCTAAATCGATTCTGTACGTGTGTAATAAGTTCTAAGATTTCGTCCATTCTTCCTTAAGTAGCGAAAAGCTTGCCTCGTCTCTGAACTGTCCTCTGAAGTAGCTGTTTTGTCGAAGAACTCCTTCCTTCTTGAAGCCTAGTCTCTCCACGAGTTTGATGGACTTCACATTCTCTGAGTCAATTATGGCTTGAATCCTGTTTAACCCCATCTCGTCAAAACCATATCTTAGGACAGCACGTAACGCTTCGGTCATTATACCTTCTCCCCAGTGTGCAGGCTCCAGATCATACCCAACTTCCGCTCGACGCGAGTTCTTATTCCAATCGTAGTAGCCGCAGGTTCCTATCAGCTCCTCATTGCCTTTTCGGACGATCCCCCATCGAATGCCTTTGTCCTCCTTGAAGGGTCTTATGCAGTAGACCTCAAGTTCTTCCTTCGCCGCCTCAAGGGTCTTTGGTCCGGGAAAACAGCTTCCTTCAACCACTTTCTTATTGTTGAAATGACGGAAGTAGAATTCTACATCATCTGGAGTCATCTCTCGCAGGATTAGCCTACCCGTCTCCAGCTGTGGGAATTCCCGTGACTCTTCCATTACTCTTGACCAGCTTTGTGCATACTTCGCAGAATGTAAATGGCCCAACCAAGAGTCTCCCTCTCCCAACGAAGATAAATGTCCTTCTCCCGTCTTGTTCTTTCTAGGAGTTCTTCGACGTCCTCATCCATGGGGTTGTTCCTTGCGTAGTCATCTACATTCCACCACTTCAGGGTCTCATAATGGTCCCAGTCGTCACTGTTGCTCACCATCGTGTAGACGCAGGTCAATCCTTCTTCCTCAGCCACCTTCACGTTGCCTATATGAGTTTCGAAATCCTCTCTTTTGGTTCCGCTTGCCTTCAAATACTCTTCATCGGGATCTTTCAGCCAAAAGGCCTCTCCTACGACGACCAATCCACCGGGTTTCGTCATCTTCTTTAAGGCTTTCAGTGTGCCTCTGTAGCCGCCGTACACCCAGCTTGCGCCTATACACATCGCCAAATCGAACAGTTCAGAGGATTCGGGCTTGTACTTGGCACCGTCCATCTCTATGAACGTTATGTCGGAGTCTGGCGTGCGCTCGTGGCGTTTTGCCAAACAATCTCGGATGCAATAGGGGGATAAGTCCACGCCGACACCTGATATATTGTACAGCTCTGCTAATCTGATCAGAAATTCTCCCTTGCCACAGGCCACATCTAGGACGTGTGATCCCCGTTCAAGACTAAGGAGCTTGCATAACTTCTCGAACTTCTCCTTGTTCATCGGATTACATAGCAGATGCTTCCTATGACCGATGTCATAATACTTCCATTTATCCAAGAAAGTTCACCTTTCTTATGCTTACTCTTGACCAGCTATACAGGTATAAAATGTGTGACATCTCCCCAATCCTCCATTTCTTCGCATGTATAACCTCATTTGTTCAAGCTAGATAAGTTGGCCAACATGTTCACTGTGAACGATGAAGGCCTCGAAATGAAAGACTTCTTCATATGCATGTTGGAAATAAAAAGGAGGAAGGAATTGGAGGGATTGCTGCTATCAGATGAATTGCTGTCTTCGTATCTGAGTTATTGCCTTAGCTTTCTGGTGTTCCGCCTCCAGGAGGGCAGTTTCAATAGGCTTAAAATCGCTGTAATCTAGAGGAAGATTCACCCGGATTATTTCTTCTTGGGTGCCTATGGATCGAACATAAGCTCTGGTGATTCCCAGTAATTCAAGCATTCTTCTCGCTAAAGATACTGTTCCTTGTGGCTCTTTCCTTTTCAAAGTGCTTTTCATATTCATCACCTCTTTTCCTGCTTTCAATCGACACTTTACTATACCGACGAGGGCTTATATAAAGTTTATGCTTTATAGCAAAAGATTAATATAGTATATATGCACTACTTTACATTGTGGCACAGATGTCCAAAAAAGAAACTTCGAATCTTTGCAAGGTAGTCGAGTCTAAAGCATCTACGTTGCTTGGAGGCAAAATCAAAAGAAAGATCATAAACCTACTGAGAGATGATGAGCTAACCATTGGTGAGATTGCTAGGAAATTGAATATGACACCGCAGGCGATTTACCATCACATGAAGAAACTCAAAAAGGCAGGACTAGTTCATGTCATTCGCGAAGAACGTTGTTGTGGTGGGCATCTCATCGAAAGCTACTATAAAGCGACCGCAGAGAACTTCATATCTTACACTGAAGAACCCAAGGGCGAATCCTCCGAGGAAAATACTAGAGACATTCTGAACGAACTGAACAAGATAGGTTTCAAAATGGAATCCGATGAAGAGAAGTTGCTGAAACTAGCTGAGATTCAGGCAAGGCGAAGGACATTCACGAAATTGCAGTCACCTGTGCCCGAAATATGCAAGAAGTGCGGCTCAGGAGACTTCTTTCTAAAGTCTGGCCCAATGGACCTCCTGAAGTTAGACCATACCTACCATTATGCCAATCTCATACTGATGACTGAGGAAGAATACGAAGAAAAGGTAAACAGTGAAAGAGAGTTAAGGCAATTTCTACAGTCTATATGTCAAGAAAAACCGAAAACGTAACCTGAGAGCGCACATGGTTTTGCACGCAAAAGACGTTTTTCATTATCTATCAATGTTACTTTCTTAACAACGTGAAATCATCTATTAAAGACTAATTGCGAATCCGTCACCAAATGCATGCAGGCACTTCGAGAGATATGTGCAATATCAGTAGCCTCTGCGTCGAATTCTCTGTTTGCTGGGAAGTTTCTCCAAGTCGTAACTCCTGATATAACATCGGAAGCAAGGTGTTATCAGAAGATAACACGACGAAATACCATTCAAAAACTCCCTCACCCAAAAACAAAGAAAGACTTCACGAATGCATGCATGTCGAAGGGCTCTCTCTCGGGATTAACTTCCAGTGTTCTGAAACGTAGAACGGTCTGTTCTAAAGCATGGTTTTATCTGGGTTTCCTTACACAGAATTGAATGACTAAACATCCTAAAAGCGGCATGGAGACTAGCCCAACTGTGAAGAAAAGGAGGTATGCCGTTCAAAGTCGTAAGCTGACTGTAATAGCGTTAGCATTAGTCTCCGTTGTTCTCGTTAGTTATGTGGCGGTGGTTTACTATCCCAAACTTCTCCTGGATGCAGCATATGCCACATCTGATGGAAGAGCGTATTCTGTTGATCCGATGGTGGTCTCGGCAAATACGCGCTTTGCCTTTAATCTTTTCAGAGAGCTTGTCGCCGAGGAACTGGATAAGAATATTTTCATTTCGCCTTTGAGCATCTCACTGGCGTTGGCAATGACCTACAACGGGGCAGAAGGTACAACAAAAGATGCAATGGCGGAGACGCTCAATTTTGGAAACATGAGTTTAGACGAGATCAACGACGCATACTCAAACTTGATAGAAAGCCTAGAAAACGCTGATCAAGCAGTACAGTTGCTGTTTGGGAACTCTGTTTGGATGAAGAAGGAGTTTGAACCTCTTGTTAAAGCTAGTTTCACCGATAGAATAACAACTTGGTACAACGGGGAGACGTTTACACGCGATTTTGGGAACCCCCAGACTGTCAGCGAAATTAATGGGTGGGTAGATAAGAGAACGCAAGGCACAATAAAAAAGATAATTGAAGAGCTAGATCCGGAGCTGGTAATGCTCTTAATCAATGCTATTTATTTCAAGGGAGAATGGATAGTAGAATTCGACGAGGCCGCAACACAGAAACAGGATTTCTTCTTGCCTGAAGGAACCGCCATGCAGGTTGACATGATGTCTACTTCAGGTAACTTCAGCTATTACTCAGGGGAGAACTGCCAAGTAGCAAGACTGCCCTACGGACGAGACAAAATCGCAATGTATGTCTTCTTGCCGAATGAAGGAATCTCTCTCGACTCCTTTATGGCCAGCCTGAACCAAACTACTCACGACGAATATATCAGCAAACTTCGGTCTAGAGGGAACCTCATCATCAAACTGCCAAAATTTAAAGTAGAGTATGGTGTGAAACGCCTCAATAATGTTCTGAAGAAGCTGGGAATGCAAATAGCCTTCGAGCCCTATGAAGCGGACTTCAGCGGTATCGCATCAACCGCCCCAGAAAATCTCTACATATCCTTTGTAGATCACAAAGCTGTGGTGGAAGTCAATGAAAAAGGGACCGAAGCAGCGGCAGTGACTGATGTAGGCATAGGACTCACCTCGATTCAACCGAGTTTGAGTTTTGTGGTCAATAGGCCGTTCTTCTTCGAAATCAGGGATGACCGCTCAGGTTCAATTCTATTTATGGGCAGAATCCTTAGTCCCACTGGAACATGAATTAAGTCAGAGCGCGCGCATTCGAAAGATGCTGACCTGTGACTTGTGGAAGAGGTCATTTTGACTAACTAGTTAGCTAGATTTCCGTAGCAAGTGTTAAACGCTGAAAAGAGATAATTAGGATTTTTGGTGGTGATGTTTTCTTGGGTAGGATAGAGAAGTCAATTGAAATTAAGGCTCCGCCTGAGAGAGTGTGGGAAATGCTTGCTCTGGACAGGTGGTCAGAGTGGCAGGTAGTAGGTGGTATAGGTTCCTTGCAAATCGAGAAGGGTGTAAAGTTCACTTCAGAGGTGAACACTCCTGAAGACAAGTATCGAGTGGGTGCGTCTGCCCGACCAACTACCTACGACAAACTAACTTTCAAGGTCACGGAGAGTCTAAAGAACGAGAAGATTACATATCTTATAGAAGAACCAGGAAGAAATTCTACTATAACACTTGTCTTGGAGCCCGTAGAGGAGGGAACTAAACTTACATATGCGACAAGTTATGAAATGCCATGGGGAATTTTTGGCAAGTTCCTCGAAAAATTGTTCAAGGGAATAGGCGAAGGGCAACTCGAGAAATCTTTAGAGAAGTTGAAGAGCATTCTGGAAAAATAGATGCTCACACGAAGAACAACTGTTAGGTGTTGAAAAGGAGAATAATTATGGATAATAAATAGGAGGTGACATACTACGACATTAGAAGAGAATAAAGCAAGAGTTCGTAAAGTGATTGAAGCCATTAATGAACAAAACTTGGATTTTTTGGATAGTTTAACAGCACCAGATTATTTTGACCATACCCATCAACTTAATCCAGAAGGTGTCAAACAATTCATGAACATGATTTTTAAAGCCTTTCCCGATTGGCATGAAACTATTGAAGACATCGTTGCTGAAGGGGATAAGGTCTGGGTTCGTGCTAAAGCCACGGGGACACACACAGGCGAATATCGTGGACTAGCCCCTACGAGCAAGAAGATAACAGGTATGGGTGTCAACATCTATCGCATAGTTAATGGCAAGTTTGTAGAAGGATGGGCTGTCGAAGATTGGTTGGATTTTCTCCAACAATTAGGTGTTGTTGAATACAAAGGATTTCCTGATGAAGCTAAGTAACTGCATGTGTGAAAGGAGGACAAATCTTGTCACTTATACCAGAGTTTGAGTTAGGCTTTTGGAACGCTTGGATTATTATAGTTCTAGGTTTTATTCTCCCTTGGATTCCCTCTTTTTTCAGTAGCAGAGAAGTAGTGAA
>CAYGBA010000041.1:0-14206 GCA_964347995.1 uncultured Candidatus Bathyarchaeia archaeon
TCCCTCCTAAGACGTTGGAGATGTGGGTTATGGCCACGAGCTTAGTTTTATCGTCGATTGCTTTCTCAAAGTCGGCTGGATCCAAGAGCCCATACAGAGCTGGCTCTTTTGGATTAACGATCTCTAGGTTTGTGCCGTAACGAGCTTTCAATCGAAGCCAGAGTATGAAGTTGGAGTGGTGTTCGATGATTGAAGTGACTATCTTGTCACCTTTGTTCCATTTTAGACCGTTTGCAATAACATTTGTCCCTTCAGTTGTGTTCCTGGTCATAATAATTTCGGATTCAGATTTAGCGTTGATGAAATCGGCGACTTTCTCGTGAACACTCTCATACTCCTCACTCGCCCTTTGAGACAGGCGGTGCACACCTCGCTCGACATTAGCTCGATATTCGTGATAAAACTCCAGCATTTTCTCGAGTACAGGTTCTGGGGTTAGACTGCTTGCAGCATTGTCGAGATAGACTATACCAGTCTTGAGGATTGGAAAATCTTTTCTCAACTGCTGTACGTTGATCATTATCTGACACCTTGTACACTTAGAAAATAATAAGAATTTAAGCCTTTGAGACGTGTGCATTGGCGATACTTACCTCATTAACTTGAAATACAAGGATCAACAGCCTAGATGAAAAACTGAAACTGCACGCTTAACACACCAGTTTACGACAAACTTGTTAAGAGTAGTATCCTTGAGTCGCAATCCTTTGAGGAATTTTGATGCAATTGGGAAAGAATGATAGATTTTGTTCTATAAATTGTCGTACTACCAAGCCCTCTTTGTTGTGCTATACGACATATACGACAAAATTTAATAGGCTGTCAGTTGCTATTTTCTATTGAGTGTGATTATGTGTCGGAATTCGATTGGAAAAAGCCGGAGACCCGAGAAGAATTCATCAGAATGCTCAGCAATGCGAAGAAAAAAGAGCGAGAAATTAGAAAGACGAAGAAACGTAGGTCGACAAAGCCGACAATCAAGGGTACGGCAGAGATCATCGGAGTGCATCGTGACACACTTTATCGCTGGATGAGTGATTTCAACGTCGATTTCGACGATGTTCCTGAGAAACCAGAGTCTGTAAGAGTCATAGAGAAATCCACTTACCTGATAGGTGAGGCACTAACAGGTGAAGGATCTGAGGTCGCCCATGTCGATTTAATAATCGGTGACAAAGACGGTCCCGTAGGAGACGCCTTCGCCAACGGCTTGTCAAACCTCTCCGCGGGGCACACACCACTTCTCGCCGTTATCAGACCAAATCTCCCCCCTAAGCCCCACACCCTCTTGGTTCCTAAGGTCACGGTGAAGAATCTTGAACAAGCAGGTAAGATATTTGGACCCGCTCAGGCAGCTGTGGCTAAGGCCGTAGCCGATTCCGTGGAGGAGGGCATAATACCTGAGGATAGGCTTGATGACTGGGTGGTTTTGTGCAGCGTTTTCGTGCATCCGGAAGCAAAAGACTATCGTAGAATCTATCAGTATAATTATGGCGCCACGAAACTGGCTCTTAAGAGGGCGCTATCTAGGTATCCGCCCTTGAAGAAGATCATGTACGACAAGGATAGAGCGAAACATCCAATCATGGGATTCAAGGTGCCTCGCTTATGGAGACCACCCTACATTCAAATAGCACTCGACATCCCAAGTCTGGAAAGAACGAAAAGGATCATAGAGCAAATGCCGAAGAGCGACAGAATAATCCTAGAAGTTGGCACGCCTTTGTTGAAGAAGTACGGTGTGAAGGTTATCCGCGACTTGAGGGAACTAGGAAAGGACACGTTCATTGTGGCAGATCTGAAAACCTTGGATGTTGGGAAGGTTGAGGTTGACCTTGCATTTGGAGAAACCGCGGATGCTGTCGTCGCTTCAGGGTTGGCGGCAACACAAACACTCGACAAGTTCATTTACGAGGCCAAGAGGTTTGGAATCTATGCCGCGGTTGACACAATGAATGTAGAAGATCCTGTTCAAAAACTTCAATCGCTCAAAGAGTTTCCTGACATTGTGATTTTGCATCGTGCAATCGATGTAGAAAAAACTGGAAAACCCCGGTGGTATCTGATCAAGGAAATGCGAGGGGCATTCAAGGAAAAGAGGTTCTTGATTGCCGTTGCAGGCGGGATAACACCTGAGACCGCACCGGAGGCACTGGCGAACGGCGCAGATATTCTCATCGTGGGCAGATACATCACGCAGTCCAGAGACATAGAACATTCGGTCAGAGAATTTCTGGAATGTACTAGAGAGATGAAGCAAGACATCGATCTGTTTAGAGTTCATGTGGAATAGACGCTTTCCAAATCGCGCTATTACGAGACCTTCTCGGGATTGACGGAGACTAGTCAGGGCTCTGGGTAGTTGAAAAAATATTTCCAAGAGAGAGAGTGATGCCCTACCAAAACTTAAAGAAGAATGTCGCATTCTTGGTATACTTGTCTGCGCCTTGAAGAAAGAAAAACATGAGCACAAGGATCAAAATGTCAAGAAATAGCGCATTTGTCGCCCTGATACTATCTGTGCTGATTGTATCCTCGACGCTTAATTGTTTCACGCTGGTGAGAGCTGAATTATCGGATGTAGATTACGTCATCGAGACAACGGTCACCTTCTCCAACAATGGAACAACCATCTGGAATCTCACCGAGGACGATCGCGCAATCAGCCTGTTCATGAACAACACGTGGCAGACAGTGTATCTCACAGAGCATTCTTGCCTCATAGAGCGGAAGGAACCCGACGAGGATGGAAACCCCATAGCCATACTAGAGCTTCCCAAATCGCAGCTTACACCTGGAGAAAACGTGACCTACACCGTCACCTACAACGTCGAGTCAAAACCGCGATCGCTTCCATACCTCAACGAGCAAGAATCTTGGAACCTCACAAGAATTCCACCTGATTTGAGAGATGAATATTGCATAGAAGGCGACACTTGGCAGGTCAGCGATCCGATGGTCAACGAGACCGCTCACACAATAGCGGGCAGCGAGACAAACGTTCTCTCACTTGTAGAAGAACTCGTCGCATGGATATGGAACAACATCCACTATCCTCCGCAAGACGACCCCAAGCTTTCACATGAGGTGCCCCTGTATCCCAACCAGACCCTCCTATATCGGGAGGGCGACTGTGACGACCAGGCGATTCTCTTCATTACCTTCTGCCGAATCCTCGGGATCCCCTCGTTCCTCCAAATAGGCTGCATATACGGTCAGGAGTTCACAGACCAGCAGAGTAGTTGGAACGGCACCGTCACGTCGGTTTTGAAGCAGATCGCGTGGCACGGATGGGCGATGGTCTATGTTCCACCGTGGGGATGGCTGCCTGTTGATCTCACGTACGTGATGGGTGGACGAGGCAACCCTCTCAACGCGATGACGACGGGCGCCGTAACATCCGAGAGGACTATTCAGTATATGAACATCAGCCAACGAGCGCATCTCGCCGAATCCCGAGAGTATCGCGATCTCCTGATCGAGAACCAATTCTACATTTACCAGGAAGACGAGATGAGCTCGGAATCCCAGAATTTTTTGGAGGAATTTATTGAAAGATGGATTCTGTGGCTTCTTATCGGGGCGGGTGTCATCATAGGTGTTGTCGTAGCGGTCATTGGCTATATCCTGAAGACAGGAAGACAAAGATTTGAAGAATCAAATAGACGTGACTAAGACACCTCATTTCGTAGTCGCTAGTAGAAAGACTCCGTTTTTTCCGCATCTTTGCAAATCAACCTAGCTGTAGAAAGCTTATAAATGAGCAAACATCTGAACCAGAAAAGAGATAAACCTCGAAAGGCAGGAGAGCAAAGTTACCGAATGGCGAAATTCAAAATAGTCATCTCTGATCCAGAAACCGGGAAATCCAAATCTGTTGAAAGCGAGGGAACCCGAGCAGTTCCTCTGATCGGAAGAAAACTTGGAGATGTTATCGACGGGTCTGTAGTTGGAATGGCTGGCTACAAGCTCCAAATGACTGGAGGATCTGACAAGGACGGCTTCCCTATGCGGCCAAACGTCCATGGCGGAGTACGGGCTAGTGTCATGTTAACTGAAGGCGTGGGTTTCCACGCATCAAGGGGAGGGGAGAGACGGAGAAAAACCCTACGAGGGAAGACGATAACTGAAGACATCATTCAAATAAATATGAAAGTAGTTGAAAGGCCAAAAGAAAAGAAGGCGAAAGGCTGAGGAAAGATATTTTAAAGTCTGCATATATGAAAGCATCTCAAATGCGCTTATGATTGGTGAAGAAATCTGCCCCTACCCCGTCAGCCAGAATGCAACATTGGAACCATAGGCCATGTGGACCATGGAAAGACCACGCTTGTAGAATCCATAACCGGCGTTTGGGCAGCCAGGCATAGCGAGGAGCTGAGACGGGGCATCACGATCAAGCTGGGTTATGCGGACGCCCCCATCTACAAATGCCCACAATGTGATCTACCAAAATGCTACTCAACTAAGCCAAAATGCCTTCACTGCGGGTCCCCCGCCAAGTTCATCCGAGCAGTCAGTTTTGTGGATGCTCCTGGTCATGAAGCTCTTATGGCCACTATGCTTTCAGGTGCGGCCGTCATGGACGGAGCTATATTAGTGATAGCAGCCGATGAATCTTGTCCGCAACCACAGACTCGTGAACATTTAGCTGCGATAAGAGTTGCTGGAGTCGAAAATCTTGTGATAGCCCAAAACAAGATCGACATAGTTGAGGAGGAAAAGGTGTTACAGAACTATGAGGAAATTGTAGATTTTGTTAAGGGATCCGTTGCTCAAGACGCGCCCATAATTCCCATCTCTGCGCAGCACTCCGTAAACATCGACACCGTAGTCCAAGCGTTAGAAGAATACATCCCAACCCCTCAACGAGATCCCGCGAAGCCTCCAAGAATGAATGTCGTACGCTCCTTTGACATAAACAAGCCAGGGACCCCTGCCGAAAAGTTGTCAGGAGGAGTACTTGGCGGCACAATCTTTCAGGGAGAATTCAAGCTGGAAGATGAGATAGAGATCCGTCCCGGAATTCGATTTGAAGAGCACGGAAAAACGACCTATCAACCCCTCTTCACCAAGATAGTCAGCCTCCACGCAGGTGGGAGAAAGGTAGAAGAAGCCAAGTGTGGGGGCTTAGTAGGCGTGGGGACTCTGCTAGATCCGTCGCTAACCAAGGCTGACGGGCTTACTGGAAACCTCGTGGGAAGGCCTGAGACTCTTCCGTCGACTCTGTCGGAGCTAGCATTGGATACTCATCTCTTTGAACGCGCGGTGGGAACGAAGGAGTTGTTGGAAGTGGATAAAGTGCGTATGAATGAACGTCTTCTTCTAGATGTGGGAACAGCCATAACAGCGGGAACTGTCACTTCAGCAAAGGATGACCGTGTTAGTCTTCAATTAGCACGACCTGTGTGCGCTGAAAAGGGATTCAGGTCAGCCATCAGCAGAAAGCTCGCTGGAAGGTGGCGACTCATAGGTTATGGAGAGATAAAAGAATAAATAATTGGAAACCAGCATCAGAAGGCAACTGATGGAAGAAACTTGAGTATAAAAGTGATTCTCGACTCGAATTTCCTCTTCATCCCATCGCAATTCCATATAGACATATTTGAAGAATTGGAAAGGTTTCTGGGTCAACGCTTAGATCTAGTTGTTCTCTCGCCCACTTATGAAGAGATTAGAAGAATAGTGGAGAAGGGCTCTCCAAAGACGTGTCAGCAGGCATCCTTGGCTCTGAAACTTGCAGAAAAATGCCGCATAGTCCAAGCCAAGAAGGGCTTGGAAGAGACTTGCGACGACGTTATTGTTCGAATAGCAGAGGAATGGAATTCTCCGGTTGCCACGAATGATGGAGTTCTTAGGAGAAGGTTAAGGAATATAAATGTGCCCGTGATTTATCTGAGGCAAAAGTCTCGTCTAGAAATGGAGGGCGGCTTATCTTAAGAGTGTACTTCATGAGAAATCGGTTATTAAGAAATGTTGTTGAGGAATGGTTATGTTCAAGCTCGTGACTTTGGAGGACACGATTCGCATACCACCAGAGAAGTTTGGTGAACCCATCGAGAAGGTGGGCTATGAGCAATTGAAGATGAAGTATGAGGGGATGATCGATGGGGATTTGGGGTACATCGTGGCCGTAGCTGATATCGCCGTCAGACCAACGGGGAAGATCATGCCAGGTGACGGAGCTACCTATCACAAGGCTGAATTCTCCCTCCTTACATTCTATCCTAAAATCCAAGAGGTTATCGAAGGAGAGGTTGTTGAGATTGCCGATTTCGGCGCCTTTGTACGGGTTGGACCAATCGACGCCTTGCTTCATGTATCACAACTCATGGACGACTACATCTCCCACGACGAGAAACAAGGAATACTCACGGGCAAAGAGACGAAGAGAAAGCTTGTCACAGGAGATCACGTGCGGGTTCGAGTAACCGCTGTCTCACTTGGGCACGGAAGGGGATCTGGAAAGATTGGCGTAACCGCAAGGCAACCGTTTCTGGGAAAGATCGGTTGGATCAAAAAGGATTTGGAAAAAATAAGGAGCGCTGAGGTCGAGAAGAAAAAACGTGAAAAATCAGGAGAATCTTGAAGCATGACTGATAAAGCCTGTCGAGAATGCCACCTGATATCTGATAGTTCAACTTGTCCGAACTGTAAAACTGCCCGCCTCAGCGATGACTTCAGCGGCTTGGTCATAATTCTTGACCCAAAAGGCTCAGCTATCGCCCACGCAATGAAAGTGGAGAAGAAGGGCCGATACGCCTTGCGCGTAAGGTGATCGGAATACGTTTTCTTACGCCCCCACAACGCAAGAAACTGAAGTCCCCGCTCGGACTACTGATTCAAGGGTCATTCACCGAGACGATGCAAAGACTGGAGAAGATCATCGAAAAAGATGAGCCTTCGATGTTGATTTCGGTCGGTGACGTTGTTTCCAGCAACATGATTGAGCACGATATTCAGCCGCGAGTACTAATTGTAGACAACAAGGTTATGAGAAAAAGAATACCGCCGATTCACGCAAAGGTGAATCAAACTCTACATCTGAAAAACCCAGCAGGGATGCTAGCCGAAGAAGCTTGGGCAGTCATGCGAGAAGCACTGAGGAAGAAGCGACAAACAAGAGTGCTAGTAGATGGGGAAGAAGACCTTCTTACCCTTGTAGCGGTGCTATGCGCGCCAGAAAACTCGCTAGTGATCTACGGACAGCCAGAAGAGGGAATAGTTGTTGTTAAAGTCACCAAAGAAAAGAAAGAACATATACGCCGGATAGTAGATGCAATGGAGCAGTCCTACGAAAGGTTAAAGTAAAAGGTACACTTCAGGATCAGCGACATAACTGGAAGAATGTCTCATGAAAATCAAGATCACTTCACAAGCGCATAATCCACTGTTGAAAAGAGAAGAGATAGTTTTTGAGGTTGACCATGAAGAAATGAGGGGGACACCCTCACGTCTTGAGGTAAGAAAGGAGCTAGCGTCAAAACTGAAAAAGGAACCAGAGCTCGTGTATGTTAAGAGGATTGAGACGAGAACTGGAACGATGACCGCTGTTGGTGAGGCTACCGCCTACAATTCAAAAGAACAAGCCGGATTCGTGGAATCTGAACATATCATCATAAGGAACACGCCTCAGGAGAAACCTGAAGAGAAGGAGGGCGCTTAAGTGGCTGAAGAATCTGAAGAGGAAGAGCCCGAAGAGAAAACGAAGCAGAAAGGTATCTTTTCTCATTATAAAATTGAGGGTGAAAAACTTGAGAGGCTGCTTCCGTTCTGTGAGAGATGCGGACCTGGATATTTCATGGCAGATCACGGAGACCGCTACACCTGTGGACACTGTGGCTTCACACGATACAAGAGAGCTGAAACGGGCAAGTGACACAGCTTTAAATCCACGAACCCCCATAGTTTCTTGAGGCTCACAGATGGCTCATGTGAACGTGTTCATTTATGACATCTCTGCAGAGCGTCTCTGGGACATAGAGAAACCAATTCCTCAAGTCAAGGTTTCAACAAACCTCAACGTTGTCGGAATAAATAAAAAGGGTAAAGGTATGTTGGAGGTTCCGTTCGTATTCACTATAAATTATGCGCCCCCCGTGGCTCAAATCAGCGTAAAAGGAAGAGCTCAAATTAAAGGAGCGAAGGAAGAACTCAAGAGAATTCACACCGCATATACGGAAAAGAAACCTCCACCGCCTATCGTTGTCCAATCCATCTCCAACATTGTATTCCTAGAATCGGTTGCCATCTCCCGAACCCTGAGGATTCCACCGCCCATTCCCCTGCCAAGAATTCCATCAGCCGAGAAAAAGAAGATGCCCAAACCATCTTATCGGGCATAGGTTCCGCATAATCATCTCCAACCTCTTCATAGCTGCCAACCTAGTCGTCAGCAAGTGTTGCCTGCTGAATTTTCGTGTTTAGTCAAAATTTGGTTAATCGCTACTTCAAAGGAACATACATAGATGATCGTGACGCACCGATTCCCGGCGACCCATGTTTAACAGGTCTATTAGTGACAGCGAACTCACCTATGTAGTGACCGATCATTTCTGGGGTTATCTCTGCTGGACTGAATTCCTTCCCATTGTGGATTAGGATGGTAACACCAACCATTTCTGGAAGAACTATCATATCTCGGGCATGTGTTTTGACGACTGTCTTCTCTCCCTCATTCTGAGTCTCTTTTGCCCTTCGAATGTTTTCGAGAAGGATTCTTTGGTCTCTTGTGAGTCCGCGTCTGAGGCTTCGACGCTGCCTTGATGGAAGCAAATGGATGAAATCGTCCATTGACATGACTTGAAGTTCTTCGAATGTGTAGCCTCGGTAGGTGAATTTCCTAGGCATTCTATCTCCTGATTCTTCTGATTTAGCCGTGTGTATTAAACATTTTTGTTCCCCGTTGAAGCAGGTGTTGTAATAGGCTATGCTAAAGAAGAATGCATGTTTATGCGCTCGCGTGAAATGAAGAATTTGAAGTTTCTTCGAAATCAGTTTTCAACCATGTTAATCTACGGTCTACGTAGCATTGCATGCATTAAGATATGAGAAATGTGGATAAGCTATGGCAAAACCGAAAGAATCGCGTCATTTTATGTAATAGGACTTTTTGTCTTTTTTTGTCCCAGCTAGAATGCTAACCAATAGGAAGTCAGAGTTCTTTCCCCACAGAAGCCAGCGTAGACCATGATAGAAACGCAGAAATTCCATTCCCCTACTGGTAGGGCGGTAGAAATTCTCACTTCGTTTCTCCACACTAACCAGATTCAAAACCATCAAAGTGGGCATGTACTTCTCCAAAAGCGTACGACTCAAGCTGCATTTGGCTACAATCTCCGATTCCTTAGAACCTAAAACCGCCACCCGAAGAATATCAGCAATAACGTCAAACTCGTTTCTGTTCTCAGGCATCAACGTACCGCCAACTGGAAAAGACGCAAACAAGAACTATAATCGTTATTTCAGTCTTGATAATATGATCAAACCGATAGTAGAACGCGCATTGCAAGGATGTGTCTAGACCACGAAAAAATCAACTACTGATTAATTTTGCTTCAAATACGTAGCAGAATAGAAGGGGCCTAGCTCAAAGAACGCAGGGAGCATAGCTAGCATGATTTCAGAATGGAGCCGGGGGTGGGAATTGAACCCACATAAGCAGGTCTGCAGCCCGCCGCCTACAACCACTCGGCCACCCCGGCACATCAAAAATCTGCTGCGATGGTCTTAAATCTTATTTACTACAGCTCTTCAATCTGCCACATATCACAATTCGCTGAAACGTACAAATCGTACAACAGCTATAGATTGTCTCTCATCCATGTCCAAATCTGCCTAAGCGAGTCTGCAAGTTTTATCATCGTCTACACTTTTAGGAAGCACATGAGTTTTGGCATCAGCTCCGTGCCTTGCTCTAAGATGCCTAGGCTTCCCCTTTTACAGTCTTTCTCAGAAAACCTCTTTACATCGTCACTTTCGATCTTGTTGCCAGTGATCAGTAGGGGAACAGGGTCATCGCTGTGGGTCCTAAGTCTGCAGGGTGTGGAGTGATCTGCAGTCACGCAGATGATGGAACTCTCCAAGTTTATTTCTGGCAGGAGTTTTCCGAAGAAGAACTCGTCAACTCCAGCAATGAGTTGCTTCTTGAGGTGCGGCTTTCCATCGTGTCCTGGCTCGTCGGGACCTTTGATATGTATATAGAAGCAGTCGAAGGAAGGCAGGTGGTCGAGAAGGGTCTTCACTCTTAGAGTGTAGTCTTTTCTCATGTTACCAGTTGGAGGCGCGAGGTCTATCAGTTTGAGATTTGCCGCTTTAGCTATTCCTCTTTCTATCGGCATGTCAGCTAGACAAGCAAAGCTCACATCATATTTGTTGTCGATCTTGAATAACTTTGGCAGGCTACTGCCCGCGTCTCTAGTGAGGATCAGATTTACGCTCAGTTTTCCTTCTTTAACCCTCTTTTTGTTCATCTCGTGATCCTCAAGAACTGTGTGACTGTTCCTGACAAATTCATTGACCAGCCTAGCTGATATTTTTGCTTCCTTAGTTTCATCTAGGGGCTTACAATCATCGAGGATCATTCTCACCTCGGGCCTAGCTACTCCCAAGCCTTCAACTCTGATGTATGCTGGATCAGTGTTTGTGATCTCACCTGAGAGTGGTGTTATTTCACTTCGTATGATCAAGACTGCTCTGTGGATGGTTGTGTTCTTGAATTCGAAATCTGCTGGGTGAGATTCCAGCTTTACATTTTTGTTTATGGCTTCTGAAAGTTTTGTAGCTTCTTCCGTGGTTATGTCTCTGCCCGCTCTCCTATCCACAATTTTTCTTCCTTCTCCCAATGTTGCGAAGTTACATCTTAGGGCGAGGTCGCCATCTGCGATAGTTAGGTCCGCTCCATAGGCTTCTAAGGGTCCTCGACGAGCCTTGTATTTGAACGGGTTGTATCCTAGGATTGAGAGGACTGCTACGTCGCTTTCTGGAGCTATCCCTTTCTTAACTGGATACATTAGGCCTGTCTTTCCCCTCTCAACGAGGGAGTCCATGTTTGGCGTCTCTGCTTCTTCGAGGGGAGTCTTGTTTCCAAACTCTTTGATGGGTAGGTCGCCCATCCCGTCGATGACCACGTAGATCAGCTTCAAGGCCTCTACCTTCCTTCCACATGTGAATAGTGAGAATATGAATTGTTCGTTACAAAAGCGTAACGTATCAGGCGCAACATACGTTCTTCGAGACAAGCGAAGCCTAATGTATAACCTCTTAAATGAGTCTGTTCATTAAAGCAGTCAAAGATGGCGTGATCCTATGAAGAGAGACGAAGAACTTGAAAAAATAAGGCAGGAGAAACTTAAGAAATTGATGGAAGAAGCCGCTGAAACTGAAAGGAAAAAGGAATCAACTCCGAATAAACCCGTCGAAGTAACCGACGAAACTTTCAAAGAAACAATCCAGAATCATTCCTTAGTGGTGGTGGACTGTTGGGCCCCTTGGTGTGCTCCATGCCATCTAGTTGCCCCCATCATAGAAGAGCTTGCGCAAGACTACGCTGGAAAAATCCTATTCGGCAAACTTAATGTTGACGAGAATCGGGCGGTTGCTACGCAGTATCAGATAATGGGCATCCCAACACTTTTGGTATTCAAGAACGGGAAGATTGCGGACAGGATTGTCGGCGCGATGCCTAGACAGGTTTTAGAGCCAAAGATAGCTGGACATCTTTAGCCTCCTTTATTGGGGATAGTGGGGCATGTAGAATGGCAGAGGATTTAATCAGGGAATTTCTGAATAAGAACAACGTATTTGCCGTAGTTGGGGCGAGTAGAGACCCTGAAAAGTATGGGCACCAAGTCTACAAAGACTTGAAGACCGCAGGATATGAGATATACCCCGTAAATCCAAAGGCTGCGGAAATTATGGGAGACAAATGTTATGCAGACATCAAAGAACTACCGAAAAAACCAGATGTTGTCGATTTCGTCGTCCCACCAAAAGTTACGGAGAGAATACTTGAGGCATGCCTAAAACTTGGAGTCACGAGCGTATGGTTGCAACCCGGCTCAGAGTCTGAGAAGGCGATCAGATTCTGCAAAGATCACGGAATCAAAGTTGTACACGGAGTCTGCGTTATGGTTGAACGTAGAAAGAGTGCGGCATGGCTAAGCTAATTTTCGAAACTCGTTTGGCTGGTAAAGGTATATATTCTCCGCTTTCTCATGAAGCTTTCCAAGTGGACATTGAATGATCCGAGTGTAATGGGGGCGCAGGCGATGCTCAAAGAAGCGATTGCGGACAAGATTACAAGGCTGAAGAAAGAAAAGAAAGCACTGATCTTGGCACATAATTATCAGAGAGGAGAGATTCAGGACATAGCCGACTATGTCGGCGACAGCATCGGATTATGTCGAAAGGCTATGGAAGAAGACGCGAAGATCATAGTGTTCTCTGCGGTTGATTTCATGGCTGAGTCTGCAGCCATACTGAATCCGGACAAGAAGGTTCTTCTACCAAGCTTGGGCGCCAGATGTCCTATGGCTCAGATGCTTCCCTCAGAGGAAATCGGACTATGGAAGAAGAAGTATCCAAAGGCGCCTGTGGTGCTGTACGTCAACACTCTAGCGGAGGCCAAGGCCCACTGCGACATCTGCTGCACTTCCGCGAATGCCACGGAGATAATAAATGCCTTTAATGAGGATACTGTGCTATTTGGTCCAGATTCCAATCTGGCTTGGCATGTGCAGCAGGAGACTGGAAAGAGGGTTGTTCCAATTCCGCGGAGAGGATTCTGTCCGGTTCATGTGCTCTTTCTTGAGGAGGACATTAAGCTCCTAAAGAAGCGACATCCAGATGCTGTTGTTTTGGTTCACCCCGAATGCTCGCCTGAGATCCAGTCAATAGCTGACTTCATAGGGAGCACCTCTCAGATGAGCAGATATGCTAGAGAAGGTTCTGCGAGGGAATATATAGTCGCGACGGAGGTAGGGCTCCTCCATCGACTGAAGAAGGAGAATCCGAGAAAGGAGTTTGTGCCAGCCTATGATGGAGCCATCTGCACAAACATGAAGCTGAACACTCTAGAACGAGTCTATCTATCTCTGAAAGAAGAGAAACATCCTGTGGCAGTTCCTGACGCAGTGGCCAAGAGGGGGCGAAATGCGTTGGAAAAGATGGTCTCCATTTTGGGCACATGAGTATCCAAGACAGACTTTTGTCTGTTACTCATTTTTGTCGCAGTAGATTCTGAGAAACTCGCACATACACAATCCCCTACCCCAGTCTATTGTATGATCTAAATAGGCTCCTACTGAGGTTAGAGGATTTCGGATTGGTCAGTCTTCGGAAGCCACCTAGAATTCTCTGACTACTCGGTGGCGTCGGCAAACGTTTCCATTATCGCAACTGCTGTGCTTGTTCCAATCCTGTCGGCTCCAGCTTCGATCATGGCTAGCGCTTGCTTAAAATCTCTTATTCCACCTGCGGCCTTCACGCCCATAGCTCCGCCTACAGTTTTGCGCATCAACTTGACATCTTCCACAGTTGCATCTCCGACTAGCCCTGTTGCGGTTTTAACAAAGTCTGCTCCTGCTTCCCTAGCCAGTTTACAAGCCTTTGTCTTCTCCTCATCTGTTAGATATCCGGTTTCGATAATGACCTTAATGACTACATCGCTATGCAAACGCTTGACATCAATAACCGCTTTGATGTCCTCTTTCACCTTTTCGTAATCACCGGACTTCAAGGCACCTATATTTATGACCATATCTACTTCCGAGGTCCCATTCTCCACGGCTCTCTTCGCCTCAAAGGCTTTCACTTCAGTCAGAGTGGCTCCGAAAGGAAAGCCAACAGTTGAGCACACCTTCACATCCGTTCCTTCCAGTAATTGCACTGCCAAAGAGACGTATGCAGAGTTAACACATACACATCCAAAACCATACTTTTCAGCTTCCCTACAGAGTTTTATGATGGCACCCTTGGTTGCAGTCGGCTTCACCAACGTGTGATCGATAATCTTCGCAATCTGTCTTTTCGAAATTTTCACAACCGTCACCTTCAGAAGACCTAAGTATGAAATTAGAGCTCTAAAAGCTTCCTGAACGATTTCTTAGCCGAGATGCACCCATGAGAGGGCGAGATTTTTCGTCAGAGGAAAGGATATACATTGTCGATTCATTGTTTTTGATCGATTGTGTGGCGGGCCCGCGGG
>CAYGBA010000042.1:0-1248 GCA_964347995.1 uncultured Candidatus Bathyarchaeia archaeon
ATGTAAATCTGGGGAAAGATGAAAACTTCACGA
Source organism: uncultured Candidatus Bathyarchaeia archaeon (assembly GCA_964347995.1). GTDB lineage: Archaea > Thermoproteota > Bathyarchaeia > Bathyarchaeales > Bathyarchaeaceae. Next base: position 34 of record CAYGBA010000042.1, read on the forward strand.
TCTCCTCACCGAATCTCTTTACCCCCGTGATCCCGAGATTGCGCGCGCATTTTGAGTTATATCGGTGTGGTTATCGACCCGTTTATTTGGGCACTTGTGTGTGGAATTACTGCCACCGTCTCGCCTGCAGCTTGGACGTATTGGCTTCCGCCACATCGATACAGAATATTGGGTTTAGGCAGGCTTGGAACATCCGTTGCTGTAGGCTTAGCGGTAGGGATACCAGCATTTCTAATAATGCTTACGAGATTATTCTTATAGGCTGAGTGCATGTATGCATGCATACGCTTCAAGAGAGCTATTTTAATATTCAGATTTAGAGACATATTCAATCATAGATTAAATGGAACTGATGGGAAAAGTGATGGCAAAGTGGTGGGACAGAAAATGGCGTTTAGTGATAGCTGCAGTTCTATTACCCATTTTGCTTGTTCCCATCATCAGCGTATTCTTGTTTCCTGAAACACCATTAACCACGTCTCTTTTGTATGGTGCGGTCTTTTCTTTGTTTGTTGCTTCGGCATTCCGTATCTTGCAGCAAATAGAATGGTGGGGGTTGAGAGTTGTCATTCTTGTGGTGGTGGGTGTGGCTCTGCTTGTCTTATTGTTAGGATTTATGTTCAGAATATGGAAGCGTTGAAGTCTCTCATGAAGTGATTATAGAATAAAGAAGTTGCAGTCTGGTAAAATCAAATGTCAATGTCCTCATTGAATAAGAATATCAAGCAAGAATGAAATAAAAATATGTCACTCAGCCCTCAACCACTCCAAAATTCCAAAATTTTACGGTAGTTAGTCAGAAAAAGTTTATGCTTTTTCTTAGAGACTTCGGTTATCGTCTAAATCATGGGTCTAAATGTTTCTCGGCTTGCGTGCGCTTTTTATTTCCGTTTGTGCTATTGTAAGATGCCGGATGACGAGAAGGCATTAGGTTGACACATCAGGATGAAATCTCAGAGTTACTCGGACGGCACCTATAATCGATCCAAGCATGTGCACGGTAGTTTCCTTCAGCACATTATACACATCTAGATTTCCGCGTTCCATTCGTTCAAGAGCCGTTCCAAGAATTGCTCGACAAATTTGTGTCGCTCTTTGGCAATTTCTTTGGCGGTATCTGTGTTAAGTGTGTCCTTCACCTTCAGAATCTTCTCGTACATGTGGTTGACCGAAGTGAGCGATCTGCCATCATACTTATGCTTTGGCGGAATCGCC
>CAYGBA010000042.1:1348-13597 GCA_964347995.1 uncultured Candidatus Bathyarchaeia archaeon
GACGAGGAGAAGAGTAGAAATCGTTCCCAGACACGAGCACTTCGCCACCGTCACCTCCCTCTAGCTTGAGACTCACCAAAGTGTTTACAGCCTCACGTCCAGCAACCCTATGATCCTCACGCACACAGATCATACGACCTCGCCGGCGATCAACGGCAAAGTCAGCGTAGCGAAGGTCCTCCGCAGGAGTGATCGGATATGGTGGGGCTCTGGGCTCCTGAAGATAGATTCGCTGATCACTAAAATTAGAAAAGTAGATTATACCACCCACAACAGTGAAGGCCCCACCTCCATACTCATGGACACGTGTGCGAGCGTTGAACGGAGATGGCGTCATATCAGATGTCTTTCCATCAAGCGTCCGTCGTACTACGACGTTTCGCCCTTCTTCAGCAGGACGCTCCTCGTTCCAATAGATGTCCTCTCCGTCGAGAACCACCTGTCCGAGCCTGATGGCCTCTGCGGCAACCAGCTGCGAGGAGATTGGAGATTTCCAAGAGCCATAGGGCGCTACTTTCAGTCTACTCATCTTTGATTCCTCATGTCTATTCTACCTTACAAGATGCGTGTGTACATCTCAATAAAACTAGCGCACACGTATTTATGAAAGTGTGAAATAGACCCGTCTGTTGTTTTTCCCTTTGTTTTGAGTCTTCAGAATACTTATCTGCCCAACCTCTCTAAGGTTTCTCACATGGGTTCCGCCGTCAGCTTGTTTGTCCACACCGACTATCTCTACGATGCGAAGTCTGGGGATGTCTGGAGGCAGAGCTTCCGCCATTTTAATCACACCAGGAATTTTCAGAGCTTCTTCTTTGGGAAGCTCATACCATTTCACGGGTATGTCTTCTCCAAGTAGCTCATTTGTCCGATCTATGTAGGTGCTGAGTATTTCCCGATCATATTCTTCTAAGCTAAAATCGAAACGAACCTTGTCTTCCTCAAGCTGGTTCCCGGTGATAAGGGCGCTCGTGCCGTTGCACAGAAGCGTAGCGAATACATGCGCAGCCGTGTGACTTCGCATAAGTTTGTATCTTCTTTCCCAATTCAAGACGCAGTGAACGTGGTCTCCTTCTCTCAATCCAGCTCGATCAACCTCATGTGATATCTCTCCAGAGAACTTGCCAACGCAGACCACATCGTACGTCTCATCTCCTCTCATGATCTTCCCCGTATCCCACGGTTGGCCGCCTCCCCGAGGATAGAAGATAGTTTGGTCCAAAACTACGTATTTCCCATTCTTCACCGAAACCACGGTGGCATCACATTCTCTCAGATAGCTGTCTTCTAAGAATAACGCCTTAGTCAAAGGGAACGCCTCTTTTTGAAGGGTAGCCCAAGGCTGTTAATAAGTTGTATGCACACGCAAAGAAATCGTGTACACAAGACAGGGAAGGAAAACTTAACTACCGAGAGAAACCGATACAGAAGATCGGTGAAAGATTTGTCTACGCGGACTCGACTTTTGGCGAACCTTTCTAACGCGTTCGGCCCTCCGGGAGACGAGGGGGAGGTCCGTGAGATCTTGAAGAAGGAGCTGGAGGACTACGCTGACAAGGTGACAGTGGACAGGCTTGGAAACATCCTCTTTTATCATCACGGAAAGGAAAGCTCCCCCAACGTGATGCTTGCAGCGCACATGGATGAAGTGGGCTTTCTAATCACTTTCATAGAGCAGAACGGTTTCCTACGATTCCAAACATTAGGCGGCATAACAAGCAACATCATGCCCGGCCAGCCGATACTTCTCCGAGGAGGAAAGAGCTACCTCAAGGGGGTTATTGGAACCAAGCCGCCTCACATCATGACCGAGGAGGAGAAGAAGAGCATCGTGCCCGTGGAGGACCTTTTCATCGATATAGGAGCGGGAAGCATTGAAGAGTCCAACAAGAAAGGGGTCGAGATCGGCACATTAGGAGTCTTTGATGTTGAATTCGCGGAGCTGGGAGGCGGATACCTTAGAGGAAAAGCCTTCGACGACAGAGCTGGCTGCACCGTGCTCGTAGAGGTTTTCAAGGCTTTGAAAGATTCACCATACAACCTCACAGCCGTTGGAACAGTTCAGGAAGAGGTAGGGATGAGAGGAGCCCGCACAGCAGCTTGGCAAGTAGATCCGGACTATGGACTCGCTCTGGAAGGAACTTTCGCGGCTGATGTTCCCGGCTCAAGAGAAGACCGAATGTCAGCAAAGCTCAAGAATGGTCCTGTGGTCACCATGGCAGATAGGACGACAATCACCCACCCAATCATTCTCAAAACCCTAACCAAACTAGGGAAAGAGAGATCGATCCCCTTCCAATTCAAGAAGGTGCCAACAGGAGGAACAGACGCAGGCGCAATCCACCTCACAAAGGCGGGCGTGCCAAGCGGGACGATAGCGGTACCGTGCAGATACATTCATGGACCCGCCGCAGTCACCTACATAGATGACTTAAACAACACGATTGCTTTGGCAACAGAATTCGTGAAAGCTATTTCCGAACTGTAAAAAACGCGCGCACAAAATCTGCACATCTTCTGTTCTGATGAAAATAGAGGGGCAACTAGCATCCAGAATCCAGCAGTACCCAAAAGCAAGTAGGTGATACAGCAGGCGCCTATTGCTGTGCTAGTCTTCTCACTTTGTTCAGGTTTTCAATGTCGCTTCTCCTTTCGTCAATAGGAGTTTCTAAAATCAAGGGGAATTGTCCAAGCCTGCTTTTCAGGATGTTGCTGAACCCTGTCTCTCCGATCTTTCCCATCCCAATGTGTTCGTGTCTGTCTATTTTAGCGCCAAGGCCCCCCTTAGAATCGTTCAGATGAACCAGCCTAAGCTCCCCAAGCCCTATCACCTCATCAAATCTCCCCAAAGTATGCTCAACAGCCCCCCGCGAAACCAGGTCATACCCCGCCGCAAAGGCGTGACAAGTATCAAAGCACACACCCACACGCCCCCTATCCTCAATCCTAGAAGCGATATATTCAATATCTTCAAAGGAAGAACCCAGGCTATTCCTCGTCCCAGCCGTATTCTCCAACAAAAGAACAACATCATTCTCCACCACAGAAAAAGCCTCATTAACCGCGTCCACAATCCTCCCGAACCCCTTCCTCTTCCCATGCCCGAGATGACTGCCCAGATGAGACACCACAAACGGAACACGCAACTCACCCGCCCTCCGCAACTCACCCTTCAAAGCCTCAACCGACTTCCCATACACATCCTCCTTCGGAGAAGCCAGATTCAAGAGATAAGGCGTGTGAACAAAGACTGGCCATACCCCGCTACTCCTCACCTTCACTCTAAAACTCTCAACCTCCTCTAAATCCAAGCTTTTCGAGCGCCATCCGCGAGGATTCCGAGAGAACATCTGCAACGTGTTGCAACCCCGCTCCACAGCCCTATCAACTACTCTATCAATCGACCCCATGATCGACAAATGAAGACCCAACCTCACCCTTCAACCCATCCTCCGTAGCTAGATCGGGGGTCTAACCTCTCGTCTCTCCAAACGTGGCAGATTCATCCACTTCTTGAAATCGGCGCTTGGGGGTTCTGCCTCAAAGAACTCTTTCCTGCGACACTCCAAAAGACTGTTTTCCTTCTTCAGGAATGCCGCAGCTGTAAGAACGGCGTGACCCGCTTTAGACGCCGCGTCAAAGATTTGGTGGCAGGCTACCCTCCACTTCTCATCCCTGAGTGTGTGATGTTCAAGGATTGTCGTTGGAATGTTCCTTACCAGTTCTTCTAAGTTTCTGATGCCCTGCTGAACGTGCGCTTCAGCGACTTTAAATCCTGCCAGGTATAGTGGTGGTCCTCCAATGATCAGCAGATCCGGAGCCTCTCCAAGAATCATCTCTACCGTTGGATTATGCATCGGCCCCTCCACATCAGAAGCAAACATAACTCTCTCCTCACCATAATCAATGGTGGTCATGAGCACCCAGCCGAGAAACGTGTTTCTGATTCCGTGAAAGACCGGCTCAGAAAACTTCAGCCTAGTGTCTCCGAACTCGAACGTTCCGCCGTCTGCAACCGCTAATCTCTCTGCATGCTTTCCAGCAGTTTTGCTGAACATCCATCCCCTGCGTCTCTGGCTGGGGTTTACCTTGGAGCGATGGCTCTTTGCCAGAACTATCTTATCTTCGTAGATCTGTGTCGCAACCTCTGCGGATGACCAGTTGCAGAACCAGTCCGTGAATGAAGGTGTGTGATGATCGAAATGGTAGTGGCTTATGGTTATAACATCTGCCTTCTCCGCGGCTCTGGATATTCTCTCTCGACACTCAGCTAGTGCTCTGTATTCTCTCGGATGAGGCGGAAGACCCCAGCGGCTTGGACCCAACGAAGCTGCTGCATCCAGCAGAATCTTCACGTCCGGAGTCTCCACGGAAGTGCACATAGACCTGGCGCCTAGACTTTCTGCGGCTAGGGGGGTGACACTGATTCGCTTCAACATCCCTACTCAACACAAATACGCGGCTATATCCTTTTATGTTGGATCAACATTAAGGTTGTGCGGTGGGCGATGACGACTCTGGCCCCGCTGAAAAGATGATTTGGATCTTGAGTGCGAGAGCCCACCAAATCTTGATGGATTAGCATAGAACGCTCGTTTTGTTTGACTTGTCTAGCAGATTAAATTGCAGGTCGCCTACTCTGTCGCGTGTAACTGACTGAAGGGATAGATGGTCAAGGCTAGGTAAACGATGATCATCCAAAACCAGATGAAACGGTTTCATGTGCAGTCTAGGATTCATCTTTCTTGCTATTTGTCTGGCGAGAGCGTGCTTCCAAGTACATACTTTTCAATGTTTTCTCGTATTGCTGCTTCGATGAATTGTTGACGGTTGTTGTATAGTTCGGGGTGTTCTTCGACGATTCTTTCCACCTTGTCCATCATCGGCTTTGGTATGCGTATGTTCTTTCTCGGCACGGCTTCTCCTCGCAAAGTTCTTGGCATTTTATCACCACATTTAAGGCGCATACGTGTCGATTTCTTAGAATGTTAGAAATGATTCAGGGTAGATAAAGGTTGCGGAAAGAGCAAAGCAGCATATTCGTATTTTGCACAAAAAATGAAGATGTTTTGTTTAGAAATGAAAAGTAAATGTCACGCAATGGTAGGATCTGCTCTCGCGCCAACTCTCACAATTTCCCACGCGTGTGCGCACAGAAAAAGTCAATATACCAAGCCAGATACATGGCAAAATCTTATTAAGAAAACCCTAGATTAACATGACACAAACCATTAAGGTGACAGAGAATGGAACCAAAAGTAGCGATAAACGGGTTCGGAAGGATAGGAAGACTGCTATACAGAGCAGCCGTAGAAACCAAAGCCGACATAAACTTCGCAGCAGTGAATGACCTCACAGATGCCAAAACGCTGGCACATCTCCTAGGAAACGACACAGTACACGGCAAAACACCTTTCGACGTAACCGCCAAAGACGACACACTCATCGTCGACGGCAAGAAACTCAAAGTCCTAGCGCAACCAGATCCAGCAAAACTACCATGGAAAGATATGGGCGTATACCTCGCAGTGGAATCAACCGGAAGATTCAGAGCCAGAGACGCCGCCGCGAAACACTTGGAGGCAGGAGCCAAAAAAGTGCTAGTCTCCGCGCCCATGAGCCCAGCCACTAGCGCAGACCTGACCGTAGTCCTCGGCGTAAACGACAACAAGTACGACCACAAAAACCATAAAATAATCTCCTTAGCATCATGCACAACAAACTGTGTAGCACCTGTAGCAAAAGTGTTGAACGACCGATTCGGCCTCAAATCCGGCCTTATGACGACAGTCCATGCAGTTACCAACGACCAAAGACTCCTCGACATGCAACACAAAGACATGAGAAGAGCGAGATCAGCCGCCTTCAACATGATACCGACAACCACGGGAGCAGCCGTAGCCGCAACCCTGACGCTTCCTGAGCTTGAAGGAAGAATGAACGGAATGGCATTACGCGTCCCAATACCAAATGTCTCCATAGTCGACTTCGTAGCCACACTGAATAAAAAAGTCACTAAAGAAGAGGTCAACGCCGCATTCAAGGAAGCCGCCAAGAAAGAACTGAAAGGCATACTAGACTACAGCGAAGAGCCACTGGTATCTTCAGACCTCATACACAACCCATACTCCGCCATCGTAGACGGTCTCTCAACGATGGTAATCGGAGACCTGGTCAAAGTGCTTGCTTGGTATGACAACGAATGGGGCTACTCTGTGAAAATGGTGCGGATGATAGAGAAAATCTGCAAGATAGAATCCTCCTAGCCCAACAGAACACTCACACACCTCCCTAACGCTTTTACCTCAAAAAGTAGGTGAGAGAATGCCTGAATTCCTAACCATAGACGACTTCAACTTCAAAGGCAAAACAGCCTTAATCAGAGTAGACATCAACTCACCGACAGACCCAGAAACCAAGAAAATCATAGACGACACACGGATAAGAATTCACGGCGAAACAATCCAAGAACTCACCGAAAAGGGCGCAAAAGTGGTTGTTCTAGCACATCAAGGCAGACCAGGAGAGCCAGACTTCATCCCTCTCAAACAGCACGCAGAAATCCTCGGCAAAGTCTTGAAGAAGCCAGTGAAGTATGTGAATGACATCTTCGAAGAAAAAGCACAAGAAGCCATCAAGAAACTGAAGCCGAGAGAAATCTTGGTATTGGACAATGTCAGGGGCTTCCCGAACGAGAGAACAAAGGGAACACCAGAAGAACACTCAAAACAAGCGCTTGTTCAAAAACTCGCTCCACTGGCCGACGTGTTCGTGAATGACGCCTTCGCCGCAGCCCACAGAGCCCACGTCTCCATAGTAGGCTTCACAGCCATATTGCCCAGCGTCGCAGGCAGAGTGATGGAGAGGGAACTCAAGGCTCTAAAGAAGGTTCTGGAGACTCCTGAAACACCTTGCGTCTTCATTCTTGGAGGAGCAAAGGCCGACGATTCCTTAGAGATATCCCAATACGTATTGAAGAACAACATCGCTGACCACGTCTTAACTGGAGGTGTCATAAGCCATGTCTTTCTGGTTGCTAAGGGATTCGACATCGGCGAGCCAAACAGGGCGTTTTTGGAAGACAAGGGGCAGATGGGTCTGGTGCCTGGAATCCAACAGCTCATGAGGAAATATCAAAAAGAGATCGAGGTGCCCACGGATGTGGCCGTTGAGGCCCATGGGAAAAGGAAAGAAATAGCAGTCCGCAAGTTTCCAACAAACCACCCCATCTACGACATTGGAACAGAGACAATCGAAAAATATGGCAAAATCATAGGTGAGGCTAAATCTATCGTTCTGAGTGGTCCCATGGGTGTCTTTGAGAACAAGGAATTCATGAAAGGAACAAAGAAAATCTTCAGCGCAGTAGCGGCCTCCAAAGCCTTCTCGCTAGTCGGCGGGGGACACACCGTGGCAGCGGTGGAAGAATTGGGGCTGACAGAGAAGATGTCATACATCAGCACTGCAGGAGGAGCACTCATAGAGTTCCTGATGGGAAAGCAGTTGCCGGGCGTCGTCGCGCTAGAGAAAGCGGCTAGAGCCTAGCTTTCCGTTATTTTCGCCATGGCAGAGTATTTCTGATATAAAACCAAATGATCTTACGCAGCGTAAACTCTTACACATTCAAGTCAATCAAAGGAAGCAGGAAACACTTTTTGCCATACGACTATTCATGCCCAAGGATGCGATGGTAATAGTCAACGACCTTCAGCATACGCCGCGGAGTTCCACGCGTAGCACACTTCTTCAACATTTCAGCGGTTTCCAGAGAGCGGACAAGGTCTGTTAATGTTACCAACCCTCGGAGACGCCCATGTTCAACAACGGGAAGCTTTTTGATTCCATGTCTGAACATGAGTTCAACAGCATCCTCAATATACATTCTGGGCTTCCCAACGACAAGGGGCGACGACATTATTTCATCGACCTCGGTATCATCAGGGTGCGCACGTGCTCGCAAGACCCTATTCAACATATCTCGCTCAGTCACGATTCCAACGGGTCTCTCCTTCTCCACAACAACCAGACACCCTATCTCATGTTTGCTCATCAGTTCTGCCGCTTGCGCCACCGTTGCATCTGCCACAATCGTTATGACATCCTGAACCATCACGTCTTCGACTCTTGATGGTACCACGTCGACTTTTACTGCCATACAGATCGTTGAAAACATCTCTTTGTTGTGCATTTTATGTGTTAAGAATGAATAATCTTTATTCTGAATTAGCAAAACCATTGGCAACCATTTAGTCAGCTATGGAGTCCAGAATCTGAACTAGTATTCACAGAAAGAAAAAAAATGACGGTAATCTATGTCTTGCTTGACTCACCGATCACAAAAATGAGCGGGGGAGTTAAGGTCTTTGTCTCCAATGGAACCCCCAGCAGTCCCAGCAAGAAACCATTCAGAAACTTGTGATTACTTATAAAAGGAGTCTTCACCACAACATATTTGTCCCGCACATAAAAATCGCCGAAGCCCTGAACACGCAAGCGCTTAAAGACGTCAGGCCATTTCTCGCGGTCTGAAGTTTGCAGACCTAAGCTGGCCTCCAAGGAGATTCTAGCGACCTCACCAATCTTCTGGCCTACGTCTTGCCACTTCTCCTCTGAGATGAATTGAAGCATTATGTTTATGAACTCGACATTTATGAATGCCACTCGGCTCACTCCAGAGTAGTATTCCCCAGGATACTTCCAGTCGTAGACACTCATGCTTCGGTACACGTCAAGCATCTTTGATATCAACGGTTTTATTCCCGGCTCTCTTCCCTCCTCAATGAGCTTATCAATGTATCTACGCTCCTCCTCATCCAGAATGATTGTCGTCCTCTTAACTGGATGTTCTTCAGACATCAACGTTCACTCTTGTCTCCACTAGTTACAGTATATGACGGTGTGGTATTAATATGTTTTTAAACATACTTTATATGCTTTTGCCCAGCAAATCCACGCGTCTCACGTGGAAACCTAGGATTTACCCTTCTTCCCAAATAGGTGTATAAAGAGACCCACACCAGCTGTGAAAAAGGCTATGCCAAGAAGGAGGTAAAGAAGATGAGGAACACCCAAACTCTCGAGGACATACATCAAATACGTAGGTCCTCCGAATGTGAGTAGAGCTGCTAAGAAAGTCAAAAGCGCCTTGGCGGTTCTCTCAGAAAGTCTCAAGCTTTTTCTTAACTTCTCCATAGCAGCTGCACCGGCAGAATTACTAGGTCATGCGCCTCGCTCTTAACATTTTCTCTGAGCTTTCTTCAGTCCTATGTCTTCACGTCTGTTCCAAGAGTTTTCATAAAGAACTGGAAGACTGAAAATGCGGCTTCTCGGTCAGCTTTGAGACCAGTCGTAGCGCCCAGCAGACATAAGCCCTTCAGTCCACGGATCTTTGCGAGTCCAAGCAGAAGACCTGTGGCTCCAATGATTCTTCCCATCCCATAGGTTGCTGCTCCCTTCTCCGCAATATTCGAAGCAAGTTTTTTGGAGGTTGCGGCGACGTATATCTCCCCTTTTGGCTCTGGCGTTGGCACGCCTCCTATGGTCACTAGCAGTCTACATCCATATTTTCCTACAAAGTCTAGGATTTCGCCGCATGTCTCGTAGTGTGCGACCAGGTCCTCTAGGGAGGGCTGAGTATCTCCGGTTAATATGATGAAATGGTTTTTCCCTGTTGAGGAGGCGTAGAATTCGTAGCGCGGAGGGCGGCAGATACCCTCCTTATCCACAATCACATAGTCCGGAAAATACGGTGAATATAGCTCTGCGAATAACTTGGCCTGAGCAAAGTCGATCAACAGACCTGCAGCGATCTTCCCCACGTTTCCAAATCCAGGGAGACCTTCTACGAACACTGGAGACTTGAGTTCTGGAGCGAACAGGTGACGAAAGTAGGGCTTGTTCATTATGCTTTCGAATTTAGATGATCTTGGGAGTCTATAGAGTTTTCGCATGTTTTCTTCTGTTGGGTTTCAAAGGTACATCTACTTCACAAAGCATGGACTCTACGTTCTGATAAAACATTTAAGGAACTCTCTGCACAGAGTTGAAGGTGGCGGGGAGACACCGTAGCGAGAGGAAACTCCTATAAGGGTGGGGTAGCCAGGTGAACCCGCTGGGCTCATAACCCAGAGATCGGTTGTTCAAATCAACCCCCCGCTACCATCACTGTATTTTAGGATTCTTCTCAGAAAACGGCCATGCAGAAGCTGAAGAGTATTCGAAGTTCGAAAACTCACAAAAACTGGAAGCGAGCAAAGAAAGAAAAGGGCATTCAAAAAACATGAATATGAAGCATCAGTTGTGAAGAAGCCACTTCAACGGGATGTCCTGATAAGTTCCATCGGGCAATGTTCTGCGGATTGTGATCGGCAGTATCCCGCTCTCAAGCTCTCTAAGGGCAATATCGATGGGATTAGAAAGAAGCTCTGAGGGCTCCATGAGGGTGGGTGCACCCATAGCAATCTGGAGAGCCCTAGCCCCAACTATCCGGGCCTTCTCAAAGCGGGTGAGCTTGGGAGGCCCTATCAAAACATCTCTTTCTTTAGCTGACGTTTTGCTAGAACTCCCCGTCACCCGTAGGGACCCATGCCTGGCATCCCACCGCCCGGCGGCATCCCAGGTCCTCCTGGCGGTGTGGGTGGGGCCTTCATCTTTCCAGATGCGATGATGTCATCAATTTTCAGGATCATCGAGGCCGCTTCGGTGGCGGATTTGATTATCTGCTTTTTAACTGCAAGTGGTTCGAAAACTCCAACTTCTTTCATATCTCGTACTTTACCGTCGTGCACCTCCACCCCAGCCCATATCTCGCCTTTGTCATGTCGAGCTCGGAGCTCAGATATGATGTCAATTGGGTCGAGCCCAGCGTTCTCAGCCAAGGTCGTTGGCACCGATTCAAACGCCTCGGAGAACTGAGCCACCGCAAGTTGTTCTCTTCCCGGAAGCGTTTCTCCATATTCCCTGAGCAATCTTGCAACCTCTAGCTCTGGTGCACCGCCTCCAGCCAATATCTTGGGTTCTCTAACCACATCTCTTACAACACACAGCGCGTCGTGGATGGAGCGTTCAGCCTCATCAACTATCCTTTCAGTTCCACCTCGGATGAGAATTGTGACCGACCGTGCGTCTTTGCAGCCCTCGACGAAGGTCATCTTGTCATCGGCGATTTTCCTCTCCTCTACCAATTTGGCGTAGCCCAGATCGCTTTTTGCCAGATCGTCTAGGTTTGTTACAACCTTTCCTCCAGTTGCCCTAGCCAGCTTCTCCATGTCAGATTTCTTAATCCTACGCACAACCAGAATGTCCTTTCTTGCTAGGAAGTGCTGGGCCAGATCGTCTATACCTTTCTGGCAGAGAACAACACTGGCTCCTTTCGAAATCAGTTTTTTGACCATCTCTTTTAGCATGCTCTCTTCCTGTTTTAGGAAGGCATCCATCTGTTCTGGGCTCTCAATATTTATCTTCGCATCGAACTCCGTCTTCTCGATTTCGAGCGCAGTATCAAGCAGCGCTATTCTTGCTTCTTCTACGCGTTTAGGCATGCCTGGGTGGACTACCTCCTTGTCCAGTACGATGCCGTTGATGAGTTTGGTGTCTGTCAGCGCTTCGCCTGCCTTCTTCTCAACCTTGATGTCATCGATGTCGACTTTGTATCCTTCAGCCGCCTTTTCGGAGACCTGAAGCACAGCTGAGGCAGCAATTTCGGCCAAGTATTCTCGGTTCTCAGCCACAAGCTTGCTTGCCATGGCTGTCATGGCGACTTTCTTCAGGGATTTCTTGTCTTTCGGCTTCACTGAAATGGCTATCTTTTCGAGGACTTTGAGGGCCTTGTCTGCTGCTTTTCGATAACCGTCGATGATAACGGTTGGATGAACATTCTTCTCGATGAGGTCTTCGGCATTATCTAGTAGTTCGCCGGCTATTATCACGGCAGTGGTTGTTCCGTCGCCAACCTCGTCATCTTGGGTCTTGGCGACCTCAACCATCATCTTGGCAGCGGGATGTTGGATGTCCATTTCGTCAAGAACTGTGCGGCCGTCGCTTGTGATCGTTACATCTCCGAAGCTGTCCACGAGCATCTTATCCATTCCTTTCGGTCCAAGAGCACTCTTCACAGCCTCAGCCACTATTCGAGCAGCCATTATGTTGCCATGCTGAGCCTCCCTTCCCCTCGATCGGGATGATCCCTCTCGCAATATTAAAACGGGGGTTCCAGCTAATTCTGTTGACAATGTCAAACTATCCTCCTTA
>CAYGBA010000043.1:0-13312 GCA_964347995.1 uncultured Candidatus Bathyarchaeia archaeon
CCGTTCTTCAAAACAATAGAAACGTAGCTATTCAGCTGCTTGACCAAGACGTTCAGTGGTTTTCTGCTGGGCTCCAACATCGATCGCCAACTAGACCTTAGTATCCGAATCAACATCATATAAAACTTGTGAGCCATCACGAGAGAATAAGAAACCTTAATCTTACATAAATCAACTAGGAAAGGCTAGTATTGATCAGAAGACTGCTGAGAGGGGCAACGCACTGGGTTCGATAATAGAGCGCCTTAAAAGCATAGGCTTGCCAAGGTATTTAAAAGCAAGGCACTTGAAATTCGGGCTGACGATTGGAGCGATATGGGGGTTCTTATCGACAGTCGTATTTGTGACTATCGGGATGTTTGGCAGTCCTGGTCATCCATATCGCTGGCTTCACGAGTCCCTTCAGGCGTCATATGATATGTTGTGGTTCAAAGTACTCTTCCTACCCTTTGTATTGCTGGCCCAAGCATTTTTCAGTTCGCAACAATCTTCGGCGATGTATGTGGTCTTTGCTGCCACTCCATTTGGAGCGATGATTGGTCTGAGCATCGGGGTCATGACATCGTTGGTGAGCTATCTTATCCAGAAGTAGGAAATAATCCATCAAAAAAGGTGTGACAACTTCTCGTCCACAGTTTGGCGATCTAGTTTTTCGTAGGCTTCTGTGCTGCCAACATCGTACCAGAAGGCGTCTGTGAGGTAGCTGTACACTGGTTCACCTATTTCTATGAGATTCGGAATCACGTCTCCCATTAAATCTAGTCGAGGTCTATCCTTCTTCAGCCGTTCTATGTTCTCGAGAGTGTCTCCCTCCAGAACCAGTATTCCGATGCTTACGGGCTTTTCCAGTTCGGGTTTTTCTATGAACTCTCGAATCCTTCCGTTTTCATCAAGGTCAGCCAAGCCTACGGCGATTTGGAATTTTGAGGACAGCGCCACGGTCCCAGCTGACTTCCTCTTTTTATGATGGCTCAGCAGGTCTCTGAGGTCTATGTTTGTTACGATATCTCCGTAGTAAATTAGTAGAGTGTCATCTGAATCCACTGCGCCTTGCTCGTAGCAGTTGAGTACTGAACCTGCGGTTCCTCCTAGCTTGGGGTCATCGTACATGTAATCTATCTTGACGTCGAACCTAGAACCTTCCTCAAAATAGCTTGTTATCTGCTCTGCCTTGTGGTTCACTAGAAAAATCAGGTTTGTGATGTCGTGAAATTTAAACAGGCGGACTATATATTCCAATATCGGTTTTTGCTTCAGTCCTATTGGGATCATAGTTTTTTGGATGTAGTACGTAAGCGGTCTAAGCCTTGTACCAAGTCCCCCACAGAGAATTAGGCCCTTAACTCCATCCATAGAAGTCCCACGTGTGTAAAGGAACAGAAGGAAAGAATGGGTTGGCTGAGCCTACTTTTCTTCTTTCTCTTTTTCCTCTTCGGCTTCAGTTTCCAGTTCGGCTTCGATCTCTTCAATGGGCTTTGGAGGAGGAGTTGTAGCCATAGTCCAACCGATCCAAGCACCGATGGCTAGGACTACAATGAACGCGATGAAGACTGGAATGGCGACAAGCCAGAATTGGACGCCCGATTGCCATGCGACCGTCCAGCCGAGCATTTCCAGCCACCAAGGATAGAACAGCGTTATCACATACGTGATCGCGATGACTGCGCAGATTATGAATATCAGGCCACCGATAGCTTGATCTTTACTCGCCACGCTTAATCACCAATGTAGCCATGCTTTGTCTGTAACCCTATTATAAAGTTTGTCGTCTAACTAGATAGTTCCGGCTTGCCAACTGGAGAGGTATTTCTGTTGCTCTTGTGTCAGTTCATCGATTTCTATGCCTATTGCCTTCAGCTTGAGATGTGCCACACGTTCGTCGATTTCCTTGGGTACGCCATAGACCTTCGGGATCATTTTGTCGTTTTCTACTATATGTTTAACGCACAAAGCTTGGTTGGCGAAGGACATATCCATGACCTCAGAGGGGTGCCCTTCGGCGGCGGCGAGATTCACAAGTCTTCCTTCAGCCAGCAGATAGAGTCTCCTTCCATTCTCAAGCCTGAATTCTTCCAGACCAGATCTGAGTGTCCTCTTCGATGAAGAGATGTTCTCCAAGTCAGGTAGGCTTATTTCGACATTGAAGTGGCCACTATTGGCAAGGATGACGCCATCCTTCATCTCAAGCATATGTTCCTTTCGAATAACGCTAATGTCTCCAGTAGCCGTAATGAAAATGTCGCCGATTGCCGAAGCGTCCTTAATTGGCATAACACGGAAGCCATCCATGATTGCTTCTAATGCCTTCAGTGGATTCGCTTCTGTGACGATTACATTTGCGCCTAGGCCCCTTGCTCGGAGGGCGATCCCTCTGCCGCACCATCCGTAGCCGCAGATGGCCAAGTTTTTTCCAGCTAATAGGACGTTCGTGGCTCTAAGGATTCCATCAATCGTGCTCTGGCCGGTTCCATAGCGGTTGTCAAAAAGATACTTTGTGTGCGCATCGTTCACGGCTATGATCGGATATTCTAGGGTTCCAGCTTCATCCATTGCCCTCAGGCGCATTACTCCCGTGGTGGTTTCTTCGGTTCCTCCCTTCATATTCTCTAGAGCTTCTCTTCTCTTTGTGTGTATTGTACTGACTAGGTCAGCGCCATCGTCCATCGTGATCAGTGGTTTGTGATCAATCACCTTGTTAACACACCAGTAGTAGTCTTCGGTTGTTTCGCCACGCCAAGCAAAGACGTCGACCCCGCTCTCTGCGAGGGCTGCTGCTACTTCATCCTGGGTCGAGAGCGGGTTGGATCCGCATAGAGCCACAGTGGCTCCTCCAGCTGTCAGCGTATCTACCAGTACTGCGGTCTCTTTGGTTACATGGAGGCAAGCGCCTATGGTGAGGTTCTTGAGTGGTCTTTTCCGTTGGAACTGCTGTTTTATCTGGTTGAGAACGGGCATGTGAGCTGATGCCCATTCAGCTTGGAGGGCTCCTTGGGGAGCTAAAGACGAATCTTTGACTTTGAAACTTGACATCGTTATCACTTTTCCTAGTTGTTTCATCCTTTTTATAGCACAATTATTTAAGATATATCGATTGGGCATCAAATCTTGTCTGATGTCCGTGTCTACGCTCGGGGCAGATAGTGATTATTGTCGCAAAGATTTAATTTTGTTTTGGGTCAAGTTAGTTGCAGAGAAATGAGGTTGTGTCCTGTTGAAAGAACCTTTTGCCGAGTTTGTCAAGGCTGAGTTGAAGCCGGGTACCCTGCTGATTACTTGTGGGCTTCCAGGAACTTGGAAAACCGAGACTGCAGAGGAAATCTCGAAGATTAAGGGGTATCCTATTCTCCGAACCGATTTGATTCGACTGGAGGTTCTTAAGAATGAGGATATCTTTGATGAAAAAGTTGCGTCAAGCATGAGCAAGCGAGAACTAGTGTATACAGAGATGTTTCGGCGGGCGCAGGATCTTGTACAAAAGGGTGAAGGCGTAATTTTGGACGCTACTTTCGTCACCCAGAAACTGAGAAGAAGCGCGGCTGAGATTGCCACAAGGCACAACATGACTTTTGCTATACTTCAAACTCATTGTTCTGAAGAGGTGTCCATTGCAAGGATTTTGAAAAGAACTAAAGAGGATTACGAGTCAAACGCTTTGACCAGGCAAGCCTACCTTAACAACAAGAAGAGGTTTGAACCTGTGGACTTGGATGACTTGAAAAAGAGGCACCCCCAAATCAAGATAGTACACCTAACAGTCGACACGGATTATGATCCTCCAGAGGATTGGTATGTAGTTGGGATGGAAAGACGGTAATTAGGCCCGCTTCACCATGTTAATAGATCTACACATCCATTCAAAAAGTTGTTCCGATGGAAACTTGACTGTTGAAGAAATCGTTGAGGAAGCTAGAATCAGAAATATCGGATTAATGTCGATTACGGATCACGACTCGATTGACTGTCAAGAGACCGCCATGGCTTTGACAAGGAAAAACGGAATCCATTACATTCCTGGAGTTGAACTGAATGTAACTTTCGGGCATCCCAGATATCACAAGGGCAAATCAATTTCACTGGATTTCTTGGGTTACCAATTCGATGTGAAGAATACGGAACTAGCGAGCAAACTTGAACAAATTGCACGATATCGAGACAAAAGAGCCGTGAAGATAATAGACAAAATCAATGTGGAACTTGAAAAGGAAGGAATCGAGAAGTTGGCAAAGAACGACTTGAGAGAGATTCGAGCTTCTGCTGACGGCGCGCTTGGGAGACCTCACATAGCGAGTTATTTGTTGAGGAAGGGAGTTGTCGGGACCAAGCAAGAGGCTTTTGATAAGTATCTTGTGAAATGCAATGTTCCCAAGTATCCTCTTTACATCGACGACGCATCGAGGCTAGTGAGGAATGCTGGAGGAATAGTAGTGCTAGCTCATCCAAACGATCCTCATGGAACCTCCCTGGTGACGCTGACTAAATCGCTACAGGAACAGACAGACATAATTGAAGAGTCAATTTTTGGATACATTGATGGCGTTGAGTGTTGGCACTCCAGAAATGACGTCCTAACAACAGATCACTACGTAAGGTTTGCAAGAAAACATGGCTTGATCATGACTGGAGGAAGCGATTGCCATCAGAAGCCGATCCTCATGGGAACGGTGAAAGTTCCCAAATTCGTAGCCGAACAATTCACTTTTGAGTGAATTTTCCCGATTTAAGAGTCTTTCAGAGATTCTGACAGATTCGATCCCAAAGAAATCCGAAGCACCTACACTTTGCAGGCGCGATATTGGTCAACACATAAGAAAGTGACATGTTAGCGCGTGAAATTGAAGTGAGATAGGCCAAGAACAAGCGCATGGTGTGTGGTACGCGCGTAATTCTGCTGGTTATAGTGTCTTTGCATAGGTCGAAGCTCGGCTGAAGTATGCCTTTGCTTCCTTCGTTGCTACGCGCTTTTCCTTAGTACTTATGCTGGGATCTTTGAGTTTGAAACTGATAACTTTGCCTCGCACGTAGGCTCGGTAACATTTATAGAAAGGGAGAACTTCCGTCAACTCTTGATCCCCGCTATGTCTGACATATCTTCTTACAAAGAAGTTGGAAAGATCGGTTCGTTCTTTGAAGTCTAGGTCCATGGCCAAGAAGGCGATGTCGGAGGCAACGTCAGAATACCTAAACCTTTCGTTGAACTCTATCGCGTCGAAAATGTAGATTCGATCTGTGATAAAGATGTTTGCCGAGTGGATGTCTCCGTGACAATCTCTGATTCGACCCTCCCCTACCCTCTTCTCAAAAAGGGAAACGTTTCTCTTCATGAAATTGTTGATTTTTTTGAGGACTAGTTTGAAATTTTCCATGGACATCGTCTTGCTAACAAACTCTCGAGTTTGTTCGAAGTTCTCCTTCCAGTTGGCTTCTATGATCGTCAAGGAGCCGAACTTGCCTATCCTCCTATTTGTCTCTGCCTTTGAATGGAATTCCGCGATGATCTTTGCCATTCTGTCAATGAGTTTTCTATTCACCTTCTTCTCTTCCAAGAGCTTGTTCATCATCTTTTCTTGAGGGATTTTCTTCATTTTCACGGCATATTCAACTGTTTCTCCTTCTCCCTTTATCTTGACAACGTTCGATCTGTTGATGGGAACAACCTCGAGGTACATGTCTCCGCACAACCGTCTGTTGAGCTCTAGCTCCTTTTCACAGAAGTAGCGTCTCTTTTCTAAGGTTGTGAAGTCTAGAAATCCGAGGTTCACGGCTTTTTTCACCTTGTACACGAAGTTTCTGGTCAGAAAGACAAAGGATATGTGGGTCTGGATCAGTTCGATTTGACCTGGTTCTTCATCATAAGCTTCAGGCCTCATCAGAGCTTCCACGACCTGCTTCTGAACAGTAGGGTTCACTCCACGCTTGCTTTTCTTGTCAGTGGATCGCGTACGGGATGCAGCGTTCCCACATGTGTGCGCGTGCGCCCATCCAACAAGTAGGGCTCCGTTGGGAACCAAGCTAGGATTTTTGACCTTGAAACTTGACACTTGTTTCACTTCCTCTGGGTGTCTCATCCTCTTTATTGTGTGCTGATTAATATTGTGTGCTGACTAGAAGTGTATTGCAGAGGCACTTCACCTCCTCTGGACACATCAATATTTTGATAGAAGTAGACAGATAGCGATCAGACTATTCCAGCAGTCTGCATGCGCGCGCATAGCTGGTTCTAGAGCGTAAGGAAAATTAATAACGCCCTTAGGTTTGAAATAAATGGAGTATTATTCGGGGTCTATAATTTGGCTGAGATTCTTCTGAGAAACGTGACGAAGCGGTTTGAGAATGTCGTGGCAGTGAACAATCTCAGTTTGAAAGTGGAAGATAAGCAGTTTGTCGTTCTCTTAGGTCCGTCAGGGTGTGGAAAGACTACTGCGCTCAGGTGTATAGCAGGTTTGGAGACGCCGGAAGAGGGGGAGATCTACATCGGGGATCGACTGGTGAATGACTTGGATCCGAAAGATAGGGATGTGGCTATGGTCTTTCAGAACTACGCGCTCTATCCTCACATGACGGTCTTCAATAACCTTGCGTTTCCCTTGGAAAATATGAAGTTTCCCAAGGATGAGATAAGTAAGAAGGTTCGACAAGTGGCTGGCCTTCTGGAAATAGAGAAGCTTCTCAGTAGAAAACCGAAGCAGCTCAGCGGTGGCCAGCAGCAAAGAGTTGCCCTGGGCAGAGCCATAGTTAGAGAGCCAAAGGTCTTCTTGATGGATGAACCGCTCAGCAATCTCGATGCCAAGTTGAGAGTCTACATGCGTGCTGAACTCAAAAAACTGCAAGAAAAGATAGGTGTCACCACCATCTATGTCACTCACGACCAAGTGGAAGCGATGACCATGGGCGACGAGATTGCGATACTAAAGGGCGGCAAGCTCCAGCAGTTTGATCCTCCGAGCAGAGTCTACTCTCAACCCGCCAACCAGTTCGTGGCAGGGTTTGTCGGCAGTCCGCCCGCAAATTTCTTCAATTGCGTCTTAACGGAAGACGGCAATCTCGAAACCAAAGAGTTTCAGTATCCGTTGCCGGAAGAAATATTGAAAGCGGCCAAAAACGCCACTTCGGAGGAAATAGTGCTTGGAATACGTCCTCAAGACGTTCGAGTCTACAAAGATCCCCAAGCCAAGAAAGGATTAATCGAGGCCGACCTCTATACGACTGAGCCTTTAGGCGACATGCTGATACTGGACCTACAGATTGGCGAAGGGCTCTACAAAGTCGTCCTGAGTCCCGACTTCGAGATCGGACAGACCGACAAGTTCTGGATTGAATTCCCCATCGACAAAGTCTACCTCTTCGACAAGAAGACCGGAAAATCCCTAGTGCAGCAATCGACGTAGTCATCAACAACCAGATTCTCGCATTGTCTCCAGTTGATATCTATAGATGGTAAGGCAGAAAGCCACTGCATGAGGAAGGCTAATTGGAAATCCCGGAGATCAAACGAAGACTTCTCGAGGATCTGGAAAAGTTGAGAAGTCCGCAGGGCTATCTTAATGCCGGCTACCCTCGATACCATACGCTGTTCGGCCGTGATTCCCTCATCTCTGCCTGGCAAATGCTCAGAGTTGATCCCGCCATCGCCAAAGCCACTCTCCAGATGCTGGCTAACCATCAAGGAACTGAGGTGAACCCAAGGGCGGAGGAAGAACCTGGAAAGATTCTCCATGAATTCAGCCTTGATCCCCAGAGGAGCGATGTGGAATTGGCTCACTGGGACTTTCCTTATTACGGCAGTATCGACAGTACTCCGCTGTTCATAGTGGTTGCGCGTGCATACTACCAGACGACTCAAGACTACTCATTTCTGCGGTCGATCTGGTCGAACATACTAGCCGCCTATAGGTGGATCACGGTTTCCGGAGATGGAGATGGGGATGGCTATGTAGAGTACCTGAGAATGAATCCTTGGGGGCTATTTCACCAGGGTTGGAAGGATAGCGTTGAAGATCACTTGGGGATTGAACCCCCAGTAGCCATGGTAGAGGCTCAAGGCTACACTTATGCTGCGTTCCAAAACCTTATCTTTCTAGAAAAAGCGCTTGGTGAGAATAATGTTGCGGACAAATTGGCCGTCAGATCGGAAGCATTGAAGACAAGGTTCAACGAAGACTATTGGATGAGACGGGAGAGTTGTTTTGCTCTAGCTTTGGATGGTGATAAACGACAGAAGGCTGTGGTCACCTCGAATCCTGGGCATCTCCTTTTCACCGGAATCGTCGCTTCAGACAAAGTCAAGCCGCTCGTCTCCCGTCTTTTCCAAGCGGATCTTTGGACATCCTATGGCATAAGGACTCACTCCGATAGAGAACCAGACTATGACCCTTATAGCTATCACAAAGGGTCAGTCTGGCCACACGATAACTGGATCATCTGTAAAGGACTGTTGAACCTAGGTTTCACATTCCAAGCCGATCGTATAAAGGCAGCATTACTGAAGGCTTTCAAAGAGCTTGGTGGAATTCCTGAGTTGTATGCTGTTGTTGATGATAGAATCATCGATCTCCACGAAGCAGAGCATGTGTATGCTAACCCTCTGCAAGCTTGGTCGACTGCTGCTTTGCTTGAGATGATATGGACTGACTAAGGGGGTGTTTATCCCTTGACTGTCCATCCGATCATGCCTCTGACATAATATCTTTGCAGAAGCACGAAGACCACAATGGGAACAATCATGACTATTATGGACGCTGCTGACAGCACCCCCCAGTTTACACGGTATTGCTCGCGTCCAATAAATTCAATACGTTGTGTTGCCAGCAACAGGTCTTGATCGTAGATGAAGGCCTTCGCTAGGAAGAAGTCGTTCCACACCCACATAAATTGTAGAACCACGACAGAGGCTAGGGCGGGCAGGGACATTGGGAGCACGATTTTGTAGAATATTTTCCAGTCTGAGGCGCCGTCGACTCGGGCTGCTTCTTCCACTTCAATTGGGAGGGTTGCGAAGAAGTTTCTCATAAACAAGATTATCCATGGGAGCCCCCAGGCAGAGTGAATGAGTATCAGACTCAGGTAGTTGTCCAATAACCCTGCGCGTACCATTATTTGAAATAGGGGGATGACGACGCTTTGTTGGGGCAACGCCATCAAGAGAACAATGGTCAGGAAGAGATAGCTCTTTATTTTGAAACTGAACCTTGCAAATACGTAACTGGAAAGGGCACCCACGAACAACGGAATCGCAGTCGAAGGAATGGTAACAATGAAAGAATTGAGTAGGCCTCTGCTCATTGGCCAGGTAGGATCGCTGAAAGCCTGTATGTAACTGGTTATTGAGGGATGGAAACTCTCGAAGCTCCACCAGCCTCGGAGAATCTCGTCAAAAGGTCGTATTGAAGCCATGAAAACGCCCAGAAAGGGGACGAGCCACAGAATTCCAATTGACCATCCTATGATGTGAAGGGTGATTTTCAGAATCGTCCGTCGAGTAAGCTTCACATTCATCGCCTCACAGTATATCTTATCATTGGAATCATCACAATCGAGGTGAGTACAGTAAGAAGGGTCGCTATGACAGCGGCAGCGTTAAAGTTGAAAGAAACGAACGCCTGCAACCACATCTCAAAGGCTAAAACTGTTGAAGCTTTTCCCGGTCCACCGCGCGTGGCTATGAAGACTAGGTCAAAAATTTTTAAGTCGTAGAGAATAGTCATGGTTATTACAACTATGTTCAGGGGCCTGAGTAGAGGAAAAGTGATTCGACGAAACTTCTTGAAGGGTCCTGCGCCATCTATCTCAGCTGCTTCATAGTATTCGTCTGGTATTGTTGCTAACCCTGCGGAATAGATGATCATGCTGAATCCGGTCCACAGCCAGACTGAACCAAAAATCAGACTGAAGAGTGCTGTGTCCGGCAGCGCGGTCCACGTTCTACTCAGTGCTTCGATGCCAATGAGGTCGAAGAAGGCAGTCACGATGCCAAAGCGCGCTGTAAAGGTGTACTGCAAGATTATTCCACCCACGATCAGCGGCGTGACCATGCCTAGGAAGATTATGGACTTCATGATGGGGGAGCCTTTCACATCCCTTAGGATGATTGCGAGGGCGAGACCTGAAAACATGGACAATGGAAGATGGATAAGAATCCATATTGTGTTGTGCACGATCGCGCCCAGTGGAGGGAATTTGGGGAAGCCTTCTAGATTCACTATTGCCTTTTTGCTGAGGGTTTCAGAATAGTTCTGCAAACCGACGAATTCGCCAGACGGTGAAAAGAAGCTGAGAAGTAGCGTCTGGAGTATTGGATAGATCACGAAGATCACTAGAAGAACCAATGCTGGAAATAAAAAGAGGGGGATTATTATTTTTCGTGCAGGGATTTTTCTCATCCCCGCTATGGGGCTTCTGCTTGTATTGCGGTGAGCACGTTGTCTAGCTCTGTCGGATCGACCCACAGCAGCTTCAACTGGTCCCAGAAAGTGCTTTGGAAGTCGCCACCAAGGGTGTCGTCCAAGTCAGGGGCGATTGCGAAGTCGGCGATGTATTCGTACACCATTTGATCGACGGCTGGGTATTCGTCTAGCGGGACATTTATGTTTGTGGCGAGGTGACCGCCTTGTGCAACCTGCAGTCTTTGCGCTTCCGCGCCTATGAGAAAGCTGAAGAGTTCTTCGGCCTCGTCGGCATATTCTGTGTAAGTTGGGATGAAGAAGTAGTCAGCAGGTAGGACGAGAGCGTCGCAGCCTGGCAGTGGAATGATGCCTAGGTCCGTCGCATTGTCAACCATGCCCGTGATCCAGCTGCCCATGAAGTAGAGGCCGTAGTCGCCCTGCCACCACGAATTGATCGCTGTCGAGTCCCACGCCAACGGGTCACTGAAGTTACCGAGCGTAGGAACCAAGTAGTCCTCGAATATCCCTCTTACCGGGTCGGTGGTCCAGTCTTCTGTGCCATCAATGAGGTCGTATTGCAGTTGGGCGCCTCCGAAGGTTA
Source organism: uncultured Candidatus Bathyarchaeia archaeon (assembly GCA_964347995.1). Classification (GTDB taxonomy): domain Archaea; phylum Thermoproteota; class Bathyarchaeia; order Bathyarchaeales; family Bathyarchaeaceae. The sequence goes on from CAYGBA010000043.1 coordinate 10,981, forward strand.
TCAGGAAGTGCTCCGTGATATCCGAGAGGGGCCATCCGACACCGTCGCCACTGACGATCGGCTCTTCTGGGGTCACCGCGTCGATATCGGCGAGTAGCGTGGCAAACTCCGCCCACGTTGATGTTGCATTCGTCGGTGTTAGACCATTGGCCGCGAAGAAGGATTTCCTGTACCAGAAGCCTGGTTTGACCTTGCCCGTGTAGGCGCCTCCGTAGATCTTGTTATCAGCGGTGACCGGTCCAAACGTGCCATCCAAGAAGTCGCCTTCGTCGATCAAGTCCGTAACCTCGTGTATATGCCCGTTCGCCGCCTGGTCCGCAATGAACCAGCCCCACATGAAGATCACGTCGCCGGGTGCTGTCTCCGCGGCAAACTGCGCTGGCAGAAGCGTTATGAGGTCTTCCGCTCTCAGAACTCTATACTTGACATTAATGCCTGACAACGCCTCGAATCTCTCCAGAATTGGTAGAAAGCCATCCATCTCGGCTCCGGACCATGGACCTACAAGTGTTATTGTCGGTGACAATGTTGCTTCTACTTCTGATACGCGGTCTGCTATATCAGCGAGATCTCCTGTGATGTCCACGAGATTTCCGGTTATGTCGGCGAGATCGTCGGCTGTTGCAGTTGCCAATGCAGCAACACTAGTGGCTACGTCAGCGACGCTATCCGTCAGGTCGCCCACGCTGTCTGCCAGACTGGCTACGCTACTTGTCACAGTGCCGATGTCGCTGGCTACGGTGAAGCCGTACCACAAACTGCTTGCTGAAGTTATTATCGAAACGAGCACTAGAACTACTATTACCATTTCCATTCTGTCTGCCATTTTGATTACCTTTTTTGTGCTATGCCTGCTTAAACTACTTATACTTTTTTGTGATGACCTACCTCAACATATGAGAGTCTTTTGGAAGTAATACGTCAAGAAGATTCAGTAAAAACATGAGTCAAAAGAAGATTGAAAAATTCAGTTTTCAAACTTGTCGCAACTCTCCTCTTGTGCAAAGCTATTATTGTGCCCCTATTACACAGTCTAGGGAAGAGCGATGAGTACAGTTCAGGTTAATGAGCTGTCGTTGAGTGACTACGGGAAAATAGTTGGAAGCAGCGAGATCGACGAAATACGACGCCTGGCTGAAAAACTTGTCGGTAAATCGATAGTTCATGTGAACTCTACCTCCTTCGGAGGCGGCGTGGCAGAAATTCTGCACAGACTTGTTCCATTGATGAACGATGTAGGCCTGAAAGCCCAGTGGAAAGTGATCAAGGGCAGTAAAGACTTCTTTGATGTCACCAAAGCCTTCCACAACGCCCTCCAAGGAAAAGAGACCGCGTTAACTGAGGTCATGAAGAAGGTCTACCTTCAGTACAACGAATTGAACGCCAATCTACTTGATCTGGACTACGACTACGTTGTGGTGCATGATCCGCAACCCTTGGCCATTCTCAACTACTGCGACAACAAGACGGGAAAGTGGATATGGCGCTGCCACATCGACGTGTCTGGACCAAACCCGGCGTATTGGCGTTTCCTAGAGCCCTTCTTCCATGATTATGACGCTTTCATTTTCAGTATGAAGAAGTATGTGAAGAGCCCGCTAGAGAAAAGAAATGTCGCCATCATTCCTCCTTCAATCGATCCCATGAGCGACAAGAACAAACCTCTGCCAGAAGACGACATTCTTTCGATTCTAGAGAGATATGACATAGATCCGGACAACCCCATTCTGGCACAAGTGGCAAGATTCGACCCGTGGAAAGACCCGTTAGGCGTCATTGATGCATATCGGATAGTCAAGCAGACGATGCCCGAAGTTCAACTGCTGTTGATAAGTAGTATGGCCTATGATGATCCGGAAGGCTGGGTCTACTACGAGAAGACCGCACGCCACGCAGGAAAGGACTACGACATCCACCTCCTGACAGACCTGATTGGGGTCGGCAGCTTGGAGGTCAACGCGTTTCAGAGGGCATCCGATGTGGCTCTGCTGAAATCTATTCGGGAAGGGTTCGGGCTAAGCGTAGCCGAAGCGCTATGGAAAGAGGTGCCGGTTGTGGGTGGAAATGTCGGAGGAATCCCCCTCCAAATAATGGACGGTGAGACCGGGTTCCTAGTAGACACCGTGGAAGCGGCTGCTGAGAAGACGCTACACCTACTAAAACATACTAATGAAGCAGAAGAAATGGGCAAGAATGGGAAAGAACATGTGAAGAACAGCTTTCTCGTCACAAGACACTTGAAAGACTACTTGAAACTCTTCCTACAGCTTGCCTGATCGAGTGGGCAAAGAAGACTCCTTTGTACAGCCGAGATCTCTCTCGCTGTCAAGAT
>CAYGBA010000044.1:0-12783 GCA_964347995.1 uncultured Candidatus Bathyarchaeia archaeon
GCCTAAAAAGTTTTGCTCATAGTTTTTGAGGCTGTCGAAATACTACTAAACGCTAAATAAGAGAGAGCATAGGCTATAACAGATACATGAGGGTTGTGTTTGTCGCGCGCGAAGGTTGTTAAGGAAGAGTTAGAGGAGAAGGATGTGCTTTTCTTGGCTCTCTATGTGGAAACAAGGAACGCAAGTCTGATTCTCCTGAGTGAGGGGGAGGACCAGCTTGGCACGCTGGCTGTTGCTCTACCACAAGAGCAGAGGATGATTCGTCCACCGCTCTCCTCCATCCTGCTCGGCGACCGAAACATCACGACTGCTCGCGTACTCGCTGAACGTACTGCAAAGACAACGAATAAAATCGCCCTCGTATCGGTTTTCACTAAGACAGTCAGCGAAAGTGAAGCCGGGCCCATCCTGTTAAAACTTGTCAGAAAGATTGTTGGAAAAGAGAGTGTTTAGGCTGAGTCTGAGAGGCTTTCTTGACGTCCTGGAACGACCGATCGTCCCTCTAGCGTCTTCATTCTCAAACCCTCTCTTCATCAGTAGGAGATCTCCAGAGAGTATGGCGTCTCACCGAGCAGTTTCACTGCGGCTGAACCCACCCTTTCACGATGCGTTTCATTGGTATAGACGCGAAGGATGTTGATGAAGCCCTTGAGCACATCGAATATGCCTGAGATGTCGCTCAGCCGTCTTGGAACTCTCTGCCCATCTCGTGTTTTCTGAAAGACAGGGATCTCCATGGGCTCTAGCAGAACTGAGTGTCGATAGGGCACAGAGGGAAGCGTTGGCACATCGATCACAACCGATCGTGGCTCAACTCCAGCCTTTGAGGCGATCTGGTCTCTTATCTTGTTTCGAATCACTTCGTTGCCAAATATGCCTGAGATCGTCTTGTCTCTCACGTGAAATGTTCGATCATAAGCAATTTTAAGCAACCTACGCCTCTCCAGCTTTTCCATGATTTCTTTGGATTTTTCACATTTTTTGAGCATAGCCCATACAATGTAATCGTTGAGAGCTAGGTATTCTTCCGGCGATTTGAAGTCTGTCAAGCCAAGTTCGTCCTTTGCTTGCTCCATTGCCATGGCGATCATTAACTGTGCTGCCCGGCTGACCCTGTGGAAGTATATGCTCTTGAAGGACTCCATGCGTGCCAAGATAAAAGATTCGAGGGCGGAAAGCGCGCCCAGGTCAACTGCTAGGTTCTCGTCGAATACATCCAGCATGTGGATGAGGCGGAAGATATCCACATATCCGTATTCCGCGCCCGTGTGGTACGTGTCCCGCACAACGAAATCGAGCTTATCCACATCCACCGAGCTTCGGATGATCTGATCCATGAATGCCTTTCGAGACTTATGCAACGATCCCACGGCAAGTTTGCTGATCACGTCAGGATCATATCCGAGCCTGTTGATTGTGTCTGTGAGCTCGGATTCGTGAATCACCCATGTCGTCATGTCTTCATGTGTCTTGTTGAGGAATTTTGTGAGAATGTGTTCAAATACGTGGGAGAATGGACCATGCCCAACATCGTGGAGTAGAGCCGCCATTCTGATAATCTGAGCTTCATCTTCAGATAGATGCTCTGAGAGGTTTGAGTTCTCAATGAGACGTCCTGCCAAATACATGACACCAACAGAATGCTCAAATCTGGTATGGTTGGCGCCTGGATAGACGAACTCAGCCCCTGCGAGCTGTCGAAGTCGATGAAGCCTCTGAACCGGGAAGGAGTCGATGATTTCCTTTTCCATCTCGGTTATATACACATAACCATGAACGGGGTCCTTGATTTCACCCCAATATCTTCGCATGCCCAAGATTCCCACGTCCTCAGTCTTGAATATTGTTATTAAAGTGATCGATTTAGTCTGCTTTTCACTTTTTTAGTATAGTTTCTTGTTTGGCCGCGCTTCAATTAATGAGTCTCGATTAATGGAGAAGGATAATTAGGTTTAATCCGACAGAATATTCAGAGGCGTTCAACTGTGGATGCTTATGAACATCTTTACAAAGCAAAACGTGTTAAGACTGCTGAACTTGGAGAACCAGACGATTACATAATAGATTTGGAGTCTGTCCTTGCAGAGAGAGAATGCAGAAGAGTTTTAGATGTAGGTTGCGGGGCGGGCAGAAATGCTCTCTTTCTGGCTAAGTAAGGATATTATGTTGTGGGTGTGGACATTTCATCAACAGCCTTGAAAATGGCATTGCGAAAAGCTGACGGGCCAACTCTAAAAGAATGCCTGTTTATCAGGGGCACTTTTTTGAAGCTTCCGTTTTCAAATTCTCAGTTTAATGCCGTCGTCAGCTGCTATGGTATTGAGAATCAATCTTTATAGAAGATAAGAACGGCTTTGAACGAAATGAAGCGGGTCTTGGTGAGCGGAGGATTAGTTTTGGTGACCCTTCATTCCACCAAACATTGGAGGTTTGGATTAGGAAAACAAGTTGGCCCCGGTACATTCTTAACCACTGAGAGAATAGACGGCAAGAAGGTTAGATTCAAAACACACTTCTTTGAAAAAGAAGATGTCACGGGATTATTCCGCAACCTTGACCTAGGTATTCTATCAATCAAGGAAATCGTAAGGGAAGCCGATAAGAAAAGAGCCCACTGGATTACTATAGCAGAAAAGGGACTTGGGTAGAAGTTTGCACGAGCATCTTTTCCTCGATGGAAAAATGGGGCACCCTACATAAAAAGAGGGAGTTTGCGGGGGCGTCACCATTATATGTGGAAATGATCGATTTGTAGCAAGTGGGATTGATGCTGAAACTGCGACCTAACGGCGGTCTGAGATATGGGTAGTAGAGGCGTGTTTGTCTGTATCGAGGGCCTAGACGCCAGCGGAAAGACTACACATGCTCGTCGGCTTGTGGAGGACCTGTGGCAGAAAGGGTTCGACGCAGTATACACCACTGAACCGAGTACAGGTGAGATAGGCAAGTTCGTTAGAACATATGCTCTGCAGAGGAAGAAGCGGGCGCCGACTGTGGTGGAGGCTCTTCTCTTCGCCGTCGACAGGGTAGATCATGTAGAAACAAAGATCAAACCCGCATTGCAGAAGGACAAAATCGTTATCTGCGACAGATACCTGTACTCTTCCCTAGCTTATCAAGGGGCGGCTGGACTCGATCTGAACTGGATAAGGGAAATCAACAAGAACGCCATAACTCCAGATTTGGCAATCTACTTGGACGTTCCGCCGGAAGTGGTGGTCAAAAGGATTAAGTGGAAGAAGTCGGTGATGGAAAGGCTGCAGATTCAACAAAAAGTCCAGGAGATCTACATGAAACTGGTGGAAGAGGGTCTGTTGGTGCGGGTTGACGGGAATAGACCGAAAGATGATGTGTCAAAAGATATTCTAGCAGTTGTCCTTGATTTCTTACAGAGCTAGAGTGCTCGTAGGGTCTTCACCACGAGTTGTCTCAATCGGTTTTGAGAGAGCTCCTCATTGATGCGCTTCGTTATGAATGTGATAAGATTCTCTACAGAAATGCGTCGGATGCCGCGTTGGTGGGACACCATGAGTTCCAGATTCTCTTTGTTATAAAAGATGAATCGTAACATGTGGTAGTCAAACTTCAACGGAAGACGCTTTCCATTTTTAATGATATGATAACGGACGATCCACAAGAAGTCCATAGCTTTTAATACCTCTCTAGCTGTGCTTTTTTGCATCTTGTCCAATTCTTCCGCATCTAAATAACCAAACTCGACGCCATCAGCTACTCCAAACTCAAAACTCACCTCACATTGCGAGTAAGAAATTGTCGCTATGTCCTTCAAACTAAAGACTTGTTCGTTTAGCTTGTGAAGAGCACTCAAAATCGCGTGTTGCGCCTTGCTCTTCGAAGATTCACAAGTGAAACGCGCTACGCCGTGGATGACATCTGGAAAGTCTTCGTAACGACCAAGCAGTCTGCTCACCACTCGCTAGACCTAGGTCATCTCCTTTTGGCTCTCTTTACTCTTTCAAGGTTTTCCAGAAGCGTAGACAACAGCGTCCCCAATCTCTGCAGTTTCTCCGGATCTTTTTCTTCCTTGATTTTTCCGTCTATCTCCTCTATCTTCGTGAGCAGAGTTGATTCTAGTTTGGTAAGGAAGATGGGACTCGCCGTCTCCACCGGTGGGGATCCCTCCTTGACAACTATAACTCGCTTCTTGCATTGCCCACACCAGAGTTCTCCGCTCGGCATTCTAAATAGCGGTGAGGAGCACGCAGGGCAAGGAAGCTCCGTTAGGGTTGCGCCTTGTCGAAGTAGGTCGGCCATGCCCTGGATGTCTTCTTGTTCTTTAGACAATCTCAGTCCTCACAAAGGATTTTAGTGAGTAGTATGTAATCTGAGTATCGCTAACGCTCTAAAGAGGTTTTCTCTATGGTGAGAAAGAAGACGCTTAAGGAGTATGAGGAAAGAGTAAAGCAGGCGACGATAGTTCTGGGGCAGATTTCAGAGGACACGACGACCCCACGCAACATAAGGAGAGCGGCGAGACAGTCAATTGATGCTCTCCAGCTGACTGAATATAGCCAAGCGGTGAGAGCGTCGAACGCCATATCGATTCTGGACGATATTCTACAGGATCCCAACATGCCGCCTTACACAAGGGTGAAGCTGTGGAACGTGATAAGCCTACTGGAAGCAATCAAAGATTGAAACTCTCCAGAAGTGCTGTTCACCTCATCTCCTAGATTTCCTCAATAATTAATAGTAGTGATAAGCCTCTAAGGGAGACGCACCACGTGATTTTTCACTTTTGTTCGCAAACAATTCTTTCCGAGAGAAAAAGCTGAATTCGCTAGAAATATATGGCACCTGTGACATCTAGTTTTGGGCCTTCAGGGGGACAACCATTGAAATCTGATGTAATAATAGTGGGAGCCGGTCCAGCGGGAATATTCTCAGCTTTAGAGCTAACTGAAAACACCGAATTGAGTGTTCTCATGTTAGATAAGGGACCTGATCTGGACAAGCGCAGGTGTCCAGCAAGCAGAGGCCTCGGATGCATAAACTGTAATCCATGTACGCTTCTGTGTGGCTGGGGTGGGGCCGGGGCGTTCAGCGACGGAAAGCTCACGTTGTCAACTGAGGTCGGCGGTTGGCTGAATGAGTATCGCACGAAGGAAAAACTCACCAAACTCATAGAGTATGTAGATGGGATCTATCTGAAGTTCGGAGCTCCAGAACACGTCTATGGGGTGGACTCCGATGAAATAGACGAGATCGCGCGGAGGGCATCCCTTGCTGGCCTAGAACTTGTCCCTCAAAAACTCCGCCACATGGGGACAGAGAGATGTGCCGAAACGCTTCGAGAAATGCATAGCCGTCTTGGGGAGCGGGTTGAGATTCGAACTAAAACCGAAGTTAAGGGTCTCGTAGTGAAGAATGGTAGAATCGAAGGTGTGGAGACTACTGGTGGCGAGAAGATTTTCGGGAAGTACGTTATTGTGGCTCCGGGGAGAAGCGGGGCTGAGTGGTTGATGTGTGAGGCGCAGGTTTTGGGGTTGAAGACGTTGAACAACCCTGTGGATGTGGGGATCAGGGTTGAGGTTGAGGCTCCTGTTATGGAAGAGCTTGCAAAGACATTGTATGAGCCCAAGCTGGTCTACTACTCGAGGTCCTTCGACGATAAGGTTAGGACTTTCTGTGTGGCGCCTGAGGGTGAGGTCATCACAGAGTCTTATGAAGGCATTTTGACTGTGAACGGTCAGAGCTACGCTGAGAGAAAGACCGGGAACACAAACTTCGCCATTCTCGTCACAACCTCTTTCACAGAGCCCTTCAGAGAGCCTATTGCATATGGAAAATATCTTGCGAGGCTCACAAACCTCCTCAGCGGAGGGGTGATAATTCAGAGGCTTGGCGATCTCAAGGCTGGAAGGCGATCAACTGAAGAGAGAATCGCCAGAAGCATAGTTTCCCCCACATTAAAGAATGCCACACCCGGAGACCTCAGCTTTGTCTTGCCCTATCGCTACCTGGCTGACATCCGTGAGATGCTTGAGGCGATAGATCGGATTGCGCCCGGAATAAACGCGAATCATACGCTGCTGTATGGTGTTGAAGTGAAATTCTACTCCTCAAGGCTGCAGCTGAGTGACCGCCTGGAAACGAAGATTCATAACCTATTCACTATAGGCGATGGAGCTGGGGTGACACGGGGACTCGTCCAAGCGTCGGCTTCAGGAGTGATTGTGGCAAGAGAAATCATCAGAAGAGAGAACAAGAAATAGCAAATCAACTAAATCGTCTTTTGGGCATGAGCGATTGATGATTTAACTTAGCCTATTGATTCTGCCAGGAGTCACGCTAGAATCCATACAACTTCGAATACTTCTTGTTCAGATAGTCCAGAAAGTGCTTGACGTTGATCTCTTCACCAGTGATCTTCTTTATGAGATCGGCAGGGTCATAGAGATTCCCATAACTATGAACGTTCTTTGTTAGCCACTGTCTGACGTTGTGAAAGTTGCCCTTTGTAATCTGGTCTTTCCAGTCAGGAATCTCTTTCTTCATTCGGGCGAGTATCTGTCCACTGTAGATGTTGCCTAAAGCGTATGTTGGGAAGTAGCCTTGTAGACCGCTGGCCCAGTGTGTGTCCTGCATTACGCCTTCAGAGTCGTGTTCAATGTCTATACCAAGGTAGTCTTTGTACTTCTGATTCCAGATCTCGGGGAGGTCCGCTACTGTGATCTTGTCAGCCATTAAGTCGCGTTCGATTTCGAACCGGATGATTACGTGTAGGCAGTAGGTGACCTCGTCTGCCTCTATGCGAATCTTTGAGGGTTTGACTTCGTTGATGGCGAAGACAATCGTGTCTAAGTCGACATCAGAGAAGATATCACCCGTGAGCTCTTTCAGTTTCGGAAGATAATAGATCCAAAATTCGCGGGATCGCCCTAAAATGTTCTCTACAAATCTTGACTGAGATTCGTGAAATCCCAGAGAGCAACTGGATCCGACTGGTTGGTAGATCCATTCTGGGTTCAGATTCTGATCGTAGATGGCATGGCCTCCCTCGTGCAGCACGGAGAATACGGACGATGCGAATTTGTCCTCATAGTAGTGTGTCGTTATTCGTATATCGTCATAATAGCCAGTTGTGAAGGGATGCTCAGTTTCGTCGATTCGACCTCCAGCCTTCTTTGACTCTACGTCATACTCGATAAACCCTACCAGCGAGTTGGAGATTTCACGTTGCACCTCAATAGGAATTCTGCGTCGGAGAATTGAAACATCTGGTTGCTTCGGAGCTGCTTGGCACTTCTCTATTATCGAGACTAAACCCGCCTTCAGCTTGTTGAAAACCTTGTCAATCATCTCTGCTGTTGTCTTTGGCTCGTAGATGTCGATGAGGGCGTCGTAGGGCGTTGGAGTGCGCTTCACTTTCATCAGGATCTCAGCGGCTTGCTTCTTAAGGTCAACTAGCTTCTCGAGTTCTGGCTTGAACATGGAAAAATCCTTGACAGCCTTCGCCTTCTTCCACACATCGACAGTGAGGGCCCGTTGTCTCTCTGTTTCTACCACAAGTTCCATAGGTAGTTTTGTCTGCTCATCGTAGCTTCTCCTAATCAGATACACATTTCTTCTCTGAAGAGCGTCAAGGTTTTCGTAATCTGGATGTTCCTCGATCTTCTCCAGTAGGGTTCCGATTTCTGAATCAGTGACCAATTTGTGCTCAATGCCACTGAGCAGAGCCAGCTGCTCGCTTCGTAGCGTGATTCCTTTAGGCGGCATCTTCGTTTCCATATCCCAACGCATGATTTCCTCTGTCGATTGCATTAGTGTGATCGCTTTGGCTTTTTCTATCAGTTTGTTGTAGTTGAGAATCAGTTTGTCCGTTACTTTCATCTTATTTATCGCCGTAGACCAGTAGATTTGCTCGATAAATATATCACTTGTGTTCGCAGGCGCTAGTGGTTGCTGCTTGGTGGGGCTGCCCGGATTTGAACCGGGGTCCCGAGCGCCCGAGGCTCAGAGCCTAGACCATGCTAGCCGACAGCCCCTCACAAAATCTCTCTTAAAGCAAGCTCCACATAAGCATTGTTGAATTTTGAGGGTTATTATAGCGAGTCTATTTGTAGCGAAATAGTCGCGGTTGTTGAAAAATCTTTGGAAAGCTGATGGCACACAGCGATTATGCGCACTCAACGCGACAGGCCTATCTAGAAACAACATACACAGAAACACTAGAAAAGGTTATTTAATTTTTTAGACTATCTACTGCCACCTGAGGTGTCATTTTTGCCCCGTCGCCGCAGATCAGGTCTGAAGGTGCTGAAGGCAACGTCATCATCGATAAGACTGGGAATCTTGAATCTCCTATTCGAGCGAGGAGCTCTCTCCTATACTGAGGTAATGAATGCCCTGCGCCTCAACCCCACAAGAGACGCTGGAAGATTCGCCTACCACCTCAAGCTACTCCTAAAAACAGGGCTTATCGACCCCGACGTCAATACCAGAAAGTATGTTCTTACAGACCTCGGTCGTACGATGGTTGATTTCACAGAAGACATCGAGGAGCAGTTCTTGAAGAGGAGGAGGATGGTAGTCCGTACGTCACGCCTCGCCATGGAGGAATTCGATAGAAGCAAGATAGTTGACTCTCTCGTTAGGGAAGCAGATGTGCCCACAGACCTAGCACAAAAGATCGCAAGAGAAACAGAAGGCCGCCTATCCGAATTCAAAACAAAGTACGTCACAGGACCGCTAATACGGGAGTTTGTGAACGCGGTTCTCGTGGAGAAGGGACTGGAAGAATACCGACACAAACTTACACGGCTGGGACTCCCAGTTCACGATGTTACACAGCTGATAAGCTCAGTAGGCGAGAAGGGTCTTGGCGTCGAGGCGGTTCACGAGGAAGCGGGTGACGCGGTCATAGAAGAATACACCCTCCTGAACGTGCTCTCAAGAGACATAGCAGACGCCCACCTCTCAGGAAAGCTCCACCTCAGTCACCTAGGCTGCTGGCCTCTGAAAATGAGCGAATTCATGCATGACCTCCGCTTCTTCCTCCAACACGGAATCCACTACGGAGGAATAGATTCTATGGCACCATCGTGTCCACCGCCGAAAAGTCTGACCTCCGCACTTCTGATGGTGTCGACTATTCTCAAAGTCGCCTCCACCGAAATCTCAGGTCAACAGGCATTTGACTACTTTAATGTATTCTTGGCACCTTTCGCCAAGGGGCTCTCCGAAGAAAGAGTTCGAGAGGGTCTGCGCATGTTTGTTTTGAATCTAAACCAGTCCTTCTCAAGTGAAGGTTTCCCTACAGAAGCCTCACTTGGCTTGGAACTCATAGTCCCATACTTCCTCGCAGAAAAAGATGCTATTGGACCTGGCGGAAGCAGAACTGGTCATTACGAGGATTTTGTGGAAGAAAGTCGTCTCATCGTATCCCTTCTGTTAGAACTGATGTCTGAAGACGATGAGCACAAGCCCATTTTCAACCCGAGTTTAATCATGAAGATTCGACCTGAAGTGCTTAGAAGAAAAGAATGCCACGATCTTCTCTATCAGTCTCATGGGCTCGCGGCTGAGCGAGGACTTCCCTACTTCGCAAACCTATGTCTAACCGATGAGCACGAAGCCTCTTACATCGCGACCGGGTGTAGATTTGACGCAGACTGGAAAAAGGATTGGGAACTAGACACATTGAGAACCGGTAGCGTCGACAATGTGATACTAAATCTTCCTAGAGCCGCTTATGACGCGGCAGCGAATAGACCGGCGATGTTTGAGATTTTGGATGAAAGACTGGAGATGGCTTTGCACGCTCTAGAAACAAAGTATCATAGTATTAAGCAACGTTCAAGAGAGGGGCTGCTTCCGTTCCTTTCACAGAAAGTTGATGGTAACCACTACTTCAGGCTCGAAAACTCCTCCCGTCTCGTCAGTTTTCTCGGATTGAACGAGATGATTCATTCCTGTCTCGATGAGAGCATTCATGGGAACAGTGAGGCTACAGCCTTCGCTGAAGAAGTTGTAAAGCATCTCTTCAAGCGAGTTCGTGGATATACCAAGAAGCCCGAAACTCGCGCGTCGCTTTCGATGCTGCCTAGCACCGATGCGGCAGGGAGACTTGCGGAGCTTGATGTGGAAAATTGTGGTTGGGCCAAGGTTCATGCCCAAGGCACTCGGGAACATCCATTCTACACAGACATGGTCGCCGTGCCCCTAACAATGGATATTCCGTGGAAAGACCGCCTAGGCATTGAGGAAAGGTTTCATCAATTGACTACTGGGGGCCACCTTGCCCTTGTGCAGCTAGCGGACTCAGAGCGTGAACCCGGTAGGCTTCTGTCAGCCACAAGAGAAATCGTGGGAACGTACAAGGTAGGACTATATACATTTAGCAGGAACCTAGCCTACTGTGCCAGCTGTAAGAGGGTTTTCAACGGGATACTGCAGAAGTGTCCGGATTGTGGATCTGTTAATATGCTTGTTTGCTTCAGCCGTGTCTCAGCTAAATATAGGCCGTCATCCTTCTGGAATCCTCCACAACGTTCAGCTCTAAACAACCGAATATCGTACATGTTTAATTTGGAGTAGCTTTCATACAGAATTTTATACAGAATGCTCTAAAAATCTCAAATAGAAGAAACCTCTATTACTGCATCCATCCCTCCCAGAGGGATGTTTTGCAAAGGCCAAAACTTAGGGCACAGAGTGATCTGAAATGGCTTCATCTGTTAGGAAGAGAGATGGGAGATTAGCAGAGTTCGACCAGGGTAGAATAACCAATGCCATAAGAAAGGCGTTTGAAGCGGTTGATAGAAACAATGTGAACAAATCCACGGAATTGAGCGATCAGGTTGTTGAGGTCATAGAAAAGAGATTTGGCGAAGAAGGTGTCCCGACAGTAGAAGAGATACAGGACATTGTAGAAGAAACCCTGATCAAAACCAAATTTGTAGAAGTTTCCAAGGCTTACATTCTCTACAGACAGCAACATGCAGATATGAGAAAGCTAGCATTTCTCTTAAGCTCCGATGACATGGTGGATACCTATCTAAATGGAACAGACTGGCGGATCCGCGAAAACGCTAACATGAATTTTTCCCTCCAAGGACTAAACAATCATATCTCCTCTCAACTTGTGTCTCATTATTGGTTAACAAGAATGTACTCACCCCTTATCAGGGAAAGACATCTATCTGGGGCTTTTCACATACACGACCTTGCTGTCTTGGGCCCATACTGCGTAGGATGGGATCTAAAAGATCTTCTAATTTCTGGCTTCGGTGGAGTTTCTCAAAAGATAGAGAGCAAACCTGCAAAACATTTTAGGACGATACTGGGGCATATCGTGAACTTCTTCTTCACATTGCAAGGCGAAGCCGCTGGTGCTCAGGCGTTCAGCAGCTTTGACACCTATCTGGCGCCATTCATTCATTACGACAGACTGGACTACAAGCAAGTTGTCCAAGCGATGCAAGAATTCTTGTTTAACATGAATATACCCACTCGTGTAGGTTTTCAAACACCCTTCACAAACATTACCATGGATCTGTCTGTACCCAGATTCATGGAAGAAGAGGGCGTCATCGTTGGAGGGTCTATGTTAGATGAGACTTATGGTGATTTTGCCACGGAAATGGACATGTTACATAGAGCTTACATTGACGTGATGTGTCACGGTGACAGGAAAGGCAGAGTCTTCACTTTTCCGATAGTCACGTATAACGTAACTGAAGGCTTCAACTGGGAGTTTCAGGAGCTCTTTCAATTGGTGGCAAAATATGGTACTCCCTATTTTTCCAACTTCATAAACAGCGATATGGCTCCCGAAGACGTAAGAAGTATGTGTTGTCGACTGAGAATAGATAACAGAGAGTTAAGAAAGAGGGGTGGAGGATTTTTCGGTGCCAACCCACTGACAGGCTCGATTGGAGTTGTCACAATAAACCTGCCCAGAATAGGGTATCTAGAAAGGGATGAAGACGAATTTTTTGAAGAGCTAGGTACCTTAATGGATATTGCTAGGGATAGTTTGGAAATCAAGAGAAAAATCATTGAAAGCTTCACAGATTACGGATTGTATCCGTATTCGAAGTTTTACTTGCGTTCCATAAAAGAGCGCTTTGGTAACTATTGGAAGAACCACTTCTCCACAATTGGACTGATTGGAATGAATGAGGCACTTCTGAACCTCTTTGATTGTAGCATCGTTTCGGAAGAGGGGTTGAAGTTCGCGGTTAAAGTTTTGGAGTTTATGAGAAATAGACTTTCAGAGTATCAAGAGGAGACGGGGAATATCTACAATCTTGAAGCAACTCCAGCAGAGGGCACATCTTACAGGCTCGCCAGGATAGATAAGAGAAAGTATCCAGACATAATTGTTGCCAGTGAAAATTATCTTAAAAACGATGGGTTTAAGCCTTTTTACACAAATTCGTCACAATTGCCAGTCGACAATTCACTTAACCTCTTTGAAGCGCTGATGCATCAAAATAGACTTCAGACTCGTTACACGGGAGGAACAGTTTTTCATATTTACCTTGGAGAATCTAATCCATCATGGGAGAGCATCTCCGTCTTGATAAGGAGAGTCGCTGAAAGAACCGAATTGCCCTATTATACGATCACTCCTACATTCAGCGTTTGTCCAGTTCATGGTTACCTCTGTGGTGAGCATTCTACTTGTCCCCAGTGTGGTAAGAAATGCGAAGTCTATTCAAGAGTTGTCGGATACCTGAGGCCAGTCAGCCAATGGAATGATGGAAAACAGAGCGAATTCAAGATTAGAAAGATGTTTGACGGGCGAGTATCTCT
>CAYGBA010000045.1:0-12659 GCA_964347995.1 uncultured Candidatus Bathyarchaeia archaeon
AGAATGCTGTGTTAGCTTCAGCGGAGTGCATTGGTCCAGAAATGGATCAAAGAACGGGCATGATCATTCATGTGCTCCAAAGATGCATTGAGGGTGTAGTGTGCGAAGATTGGAGGCGATACTGGATGGATGAAGATGATTGCGATGAAGGAGACCGTTCCGATAGAGGCTCCAGCAACGAAATTTGTGGCAAGTCTAGGCCAGTCTATATTCTCGCTGTCCTTCAATCTGGGGGGGATGCTGTCTGGAATACTACTCGCTCTATCTTTCGATGTGTTCTCTCTTGCTCCTTGGACGTTTGTACTGTTTCCAGGGATACTTAGTGTAAGAGGCGCAATAGGCGGCCTTTTTAGCGGCCGGCTGGGCACGGGCCTACATCTAGGCACAGTAGGGTACAGCTACCGCAAAAACACGAGATACTTCTACTTGCTTCAAAACGCTGTTGTCACGCTCACATTTGTGAGTGGCACTGCCATAGGGTTGACAACGTGGATATTCGGTCTATTTCTCTGGAGAGCAACCATAATAGACTTCGGAAGCATCTTGGCCGTGATTATTGGGACCATGGGCTTATCCCTAGTCTTTGTATCTCCAATAACAATAGCCGTTTCCGTCTTTTCTTTCAGGCGTGGCTTAGATCCTGATATCATCATATATCCGGTGACGGCAACGATAGCTGACATTGTTGTTACAGCCTGCTATGTTCTGTGTCTAAACATGTTCTTCTCGTTAGCACCGTTGGGATATTTTCTAATTGGGGTGCTAGACTTCGTCTTCTTATCTATTGTACTCTATATCTTAGTTAAGAACGCTGTAGAGAAAGAATTCATCAAAACGATTAGAGAGTTTCTATTCACACTCGTATTTGTTACTTTCATAGTCAACATTACTGGTTCTCTGCTAAACCAAATAAGGCAGATTCCGAATGTTAGGTCAGAAATATACATTGTATATCCAGCATTGATTAACACCGCAGGAGCCGTAGGTTCCATTGTGGGCTCAACCGCAACTACTAAACTCGCCTTAGGCGCCGTTGAGCCTCTCCTTTCCTCAATCAAGCAACACAAAACGGAGATAGGTAGCGCCTGGATAGCATCAGTACTAATGTATGTGTCATATTCGACAATATCATTGTCTAGCCGCGGGTTAGCCACTTTAAATAATCTATCGGAGCTGACAGCAACTCTCTTGATTACGAACGCTTTGGCCGTCTCCACAATTGTAGTCATCGCGTACCTTGTGGCCATCGTCACCTACAGAAAAGGCTGGGACCCAGATAATTTTGTAATTCCGATCGAAAGTTCGTTAGCAGACAGCATAACAACAGTTGTTCTTCTTACAGTACTGACTGCAATCGCACAATCTGTATAACCTTAGCTATTTGGGCTCACTACCACCAGAAACTAACCGTTTCAGGTCTTCCACGCCTTCAGCGTAACCCGATGCAATCAAGACATCACCTGTTTTAATCACTGTGTGGGGACGCGGTCTCAACCACCTCTTTCCTCTTCTAATCACCAGCACCCACATACCTGTCTCTTCTGGAATTTGGGCATCTCGCAGTTTTTTCCCTAGAAGCGGAGAGTTCCGCGAAACTCGCACCCGAGCTACAGTCTCCTCAGCCTCTTTTATCACCCGTTTCAGAATAGGGTGTGGTTCCAGACCCCTCAGAACGACATCGGCGATCTCCGCAGCAGCGTCGGCGATTTCCTCGGTGACCATTCCTAACCGTATCAAACCGAGAAAATCTCTGGATTCCTCTGGTTTGAAGCCGCTCGATAGAACAAGCAACTCAAATTCTGTGTGTAGTCTATCCACGTGTTCTTCAAGGGCCTGCACCTCTTCTGCAAGTTCTCGGCTGTCAAGAAGCAGTGAGGAATATGACAGGTCTATCATAAGCTCAGAGGTGTCCTTTAGAGAGGCTAGCTTGCTCGCAATTTCCTTGAAAGGTTTTTTGATCTGCGCCAGACTCTAACCCTCCTTTGTGGCATTTCTAGTCGGTACTTCAGCAAGTTTCTTTAGCTCGTCGATGCCGTGAGGGGCTCCCCTGGCGAAGAGAACATCGCCTCCGTCAATCACTTCTTCTTCATCGGGATCAATAGTCCACTCCTTTCCACGGCGAATGGCAATTACGTCAACTCCGATTTCAGCCGCGAGTTCCAATTCTCCTAGCTTCTTCTCGGCAAAGATTGAGCCAGGTCTGACTTCAGCTCGAACTAACTGTTCTTCAACTTTTTGAAAGGCCTCGCGGACTATCGGATGGACACCAATCTCTTGAAGCACGATAGTTGCGATGTCGGCAGCTGCATCTGAAATCTTGTCGGTTGCAGCAGCCACCCTCGTTGCTCCGATGAGTGATTCTGCGTCTTCAGCATCTCTTGCTGCGAGCATCGTGTTCATGTCCAGTATGTAAGCAAGGTAATCCACCCGCTTTTCCAGTTCCAAGACTTCTTCAGCGAGCTCACGATTATTGAAGAGCGCTGCAGAATACGCTAGATCGATCATTATCTCTGACAGATCTTTCATCTCGGTGAGTACTTCCCGAACAGAGACCGGTCTATACTCAATTTTCTCTGATTCTGTCAAAGGGAGAAAACTCCTTCAGAATCCTTATCGTAGACCGCCAAATCTTATTCGATGTCTAGTGATAAGATGCTGTCTTTTAATTTTATCTATAAGAACGAGTTGACTTAGAAACGACTTGACATAGTTCTGATGCCTAGTTATTATCCATTCATCTTATACTATTAAGGTTTACATATAAACCACAATTTGGAAGTAAAGTGGGATAAGAAATGGAAGTCAACCTGCCAGAAATCCACCTAGGTTTACAGATTCTCTCAGATTTTGACAGAGCGATTCGGAAAGAATGGATTGTAACAAATGGGCTTGGTGGATACGCCTCATCTACTGCTCTGGGCGTAAACACCCGCAAGTTTCACGGTCTCCTAATAGCTGCTTTCAAACCTCCGACAGACCGAAGAGTGCTTCTCACAAAGCTAGATGAAGAACTGAAAATCGGAAAGAAGGCTTATCCACTCGGATCCAACGAGTTTAAGCACGGCACCCAACCCGAGGGATATAGATTTGCTTCGGAGTTTTCGTTGGCTCCTTTCCCGACCTACAGATACTCAATCGATGGAGTGAGACTCCAGAAGACGATATTCATGCCACAAGGGAAAAACGCCACCATAGCAATCTATGAGATATTTAATCCCCACGAAAAACCAACAGCAATCCGCATCTCACCTCTAGTCAACTCAAGACATTTCTACTCCGTGACTGACAGAGATGAGTTGACTTGGCACTTCAACCAAGAAACCTCTCAACAAAAAGTGACTCTTCAGCCTTCCAACAGACTCTCAACCCTAACCATCTCCTCAAGTGATGGGCAGTATTTTGCAGGGAAAGGCGACTGGGTTGAAGAGATCTACTTTCGAGTGGATGATTCGCGGGGAGAAGCATGCTTAGACGACAGTTTTCGGCCTGGGTGTTTTGAGATTATGATTGCCTCTCAATATAGAAAGAGGTTCTTTATCCTTGCAGTAGCGGGTAGAGATGAGAAGAGAGCCGAAACTGTTCTTTCGTCGATTCCAAGAAGACTGGAAGACATCGATTCACTTTTTAATCGAGAATTGAATCGTCGAAAAGACATGTTGAGAAAGTTCCAAGAGAGCTACAGAGATGTTGAAATAAAAGATTGGTTGAAGTGGCTTCTTCTGGCAACGGACTCCTTCATCGTCAACAGAGAGTCAACCAGAAAGAAGTCGGTGATCGCCGGTTATCACTGGTTTGAAGATTGGGGTAGAGATTCGCTGATCTCGCTGCCAGGACTAACGCTTGTGACGGGCAGATTCGAGGACGCGAAAGAGATTCTTCTGACCTTCAAGCACTATTGCAGTGAAGGTGTAATCCCGAATCGATTTCCAGACCGAGCTGGAGAAAAGCCAGACTACAACACTGTTGACGCTACGTTATGGTACGTCAATGCAGTGTTTCAGTTCCTCAAATACACTGGAGACTTCGATTTTGTCCGAGAGGAATTGTGGGACACGCTGAAGTCGATTATTCATCATCATGTGCAGGGAACCTTGTATGATATACGCATGGAAGATGACGGCCTGATTGCACACGGTCCACAACTGACTTGGATGGATGCTACGACAGATGGCAGATTCGTGACTCCTAGAGCAGGGAAAGCCGTGGAGATTCAGGCTTTGTGGTACAACACCCTTAAAATAATGGAACTCCTTGCAACACGCTTTCGCCTTGAAGAAGATGTGATGAAGTATTTTGGATTGGCTGAAAGGGCTAGAGAATCCTTCGTGAAGGAGTTTTGGAATCCACAAGAAGGCTGCCTGTTTGACGTGATACACGGAGAGAAGAAAGACTCCTCGCTGAGACCTAACCAGATAGTTGCTGTGGCGTTGGACTTTTCTATGGTCGGGAAGGCTGAGAGTAAAAGTGTTGTTGAGAGTGTTTGGGGGCGGCTGTGGGGCACTTACGGGCTAAGGACCTTGTCCAAGGATGACCCACGTTACGCCGGGAAGTATCTCGGGGACTGGAATAGTAGAAACAGAGCGTATCACAACGGAACCGCCTGGCCTTGGCTCCTAGGTCCCTTCACAACAGCCTTCCTAAAGATAAAGAATTATGAGGAGCAGTGGCGCAGCTTTGCCTTCAAGACTTTTCTGCAGCCACTCGTTCAGCACGAGCTTTACCAAGCTGGGCTTGGAACGATCAGCGAGATATTTGACGGTGATTCGCCCCACTCATCTGGTGGATGCATAACGCAGGCGTGGAGTGTGGCGGAGCCTCTGAGGGCTTTTGTCGAGGATGTTTTGCTTAAGAGGCCTCCATACGAACCGCAGATTCGGGTTGGCGTTAAGGGCTAGAAGTTTTTCCTAGTTTCTGTGTGTGCGCATGCACATGCAGACCTTCCACTCTAGGTCTATTGTATGATCCAACGGGCCTTCTGATCGGTTAAGAGCACCGCTGAAGAACAAGAATCCTCTACTACTCTTCTTCTGCTGCCTCTTCCTCTTCGGCTTCTTCCTCTTCTTCCGCCTCTTCCGCCCTCTCTTCTGCTTCTCCGACGACTTCTCCTTGGGCGAAACGCCTGCTTATCCTCGTTATCCTGACCCGCACCTTGTCTCCAGGTTTTGTTTCTGGAACGAAGATTACGAGTCCCTTGATTCTCGCTATGCCTTCTCCTCGGCGGCTGGTCTCTTGGATCTCAACATCGTATTCATTTCCCATTTCAACGGGCTTCGGAGCGTATCCTCGGCTTGGCCTTCTACTTCTTCCATATCTCATCTTTTCACCTCCCATAATCCGTGCTTGGTGTCCACTTATGTTATGGTCAATGTTCCGTATCTTCCCACGTTCAGCTGAATCTCGCCTCTGAAGGAGGTTACGTATCCGTTTTCGATTTTGATTGTGTCATTGACGTTGACTCGGTCGATTTGTTCGTTCCATAGTGTCAGTTTTGTTGTGCCAGTTTCGTCGCTGATGACAGCGTCGGCAACGTTGTATGTGGCGTCCTTGGTTCTCGAATGAACCTCGCGCGGGTCCGATTTCTCAATCACCTTTGCCACAACATTCACCCTTCTCATTCCATCTTCTAGTTCTCTAATCTTCATCTTGGTCCTCCTCTTCTCTTAGAGTCTCTCCGCGACGACGAATCCTACTCCGACCTTCATGGATCTTAATTTTCAAGCGTTCTCCAGCTTTGGTTTTTGGCACAAAAATTGGAAAACTCTGTATTCGTGCTATGCCATCTCCGTTGCTGCCTATTCCATTGATAAAGACATCGATTTCTTGGCCTTCTTTGACTGGAGCAGAGGAAGGAAATGTTGAATAGAATCCTTTGTTTCCGAATCCTCTCTTTCTTCCTGTGCGTCCCGCTTTCTCTGGAGGCTTTCTCGGCATCTACTTCGTCGTCCCGTATCGCGGAACTGGCTTCTAAACGAAACAAGTAGCGTCCGTTCAGTGGGCCAGTGACGATGAGGGATTATTGATACCGAATATAAGCTTTGTTATATCATATAATCATAAGAATAAATATCAAGTTCTGAGCATGTGCATGTTTTACAACATTACTTTCTTCACAAGTATCGAGAAAGCCTAAACGTCAAGATTGATGGGTGTACTTGCGCATGAGCTTAGAATTCTGGTTTTTCCTTACAAATTGAGAGTAGAAAGCGCCTGAGAGCTCTGCCGAGTTTTTGCCTTTTATCGAACTCTTCTTCGGACATTGACATCAGATCTGCATAATGTTTCACCATCTCTAGAGTCATAAAGTCCATTTCTTTCTCAAGTTTCACGATGGCATCCTCGAGTTTATTCGCACCCTTATACTTCAAGGCCTTCGTCTCCAAATCAACCAATCTGGAGGCAATCTCATCGCTACTCTCTATCTTGAAGCCGAGTTTACCTAGTCCCTCCAAGACGGCCAACATGTCTATCTTTATCTTTTTTTTGTAAAGCGATCCGATACTACAGATGAAAGTCTCTGCGGTTGCCCTATAGTAGCTTTCAATAAGATGGCCACACCGTTCCTCACGCGAAACCTCCACCAGCCCCGCCTTCTCAAGTTTCTTTATATGATGATAGATGGCCTGCGGCGTCATGTCAAGCTCAGCTGAGATCTGGCTCACAGTCAGTTCTTTCACTCTTAGAAGAAAGATCATGTTCCTTCTCGTTTCGTCACCGAGTAACTTCCACGCTTTAGGGGCAACTTCCTTGATCGGCTTCAACCTTTCCACCACTATGAAACTATCGTATCACAAATATATTAAACTTTTTATTATTGAAACGATAGCTTTATAAGAGGCGAGTTTATATTTATTAAAACGGAGGTTTAAATAACAAAAGAGGTGATGCATTATGTACGCACAAGTTGTCTATGAAAACGAGTCCTTAGGGCCACCTATAGTACTGAAATTCCTCAATCCATATATCCTGCGAATGTTGGCAGCAAAGCTTAATGAAGACAATATGGAGCAAACTAACGAAAGCGCAGGCTTAGCTGGCATGCACCCATGCATAAGTCAAGATCGCGAAGCAACACTAATATCTTTTTATGTAAGAACGGCGATGTTTGAAGCCGAAAGAAGGAAAGCTGAAGCACAAAATATGTTGCGCCTTAGAGAAACATTGAAATGAAACCAAACAAAACACGCTGGTCCGTGTCAGCGGTGCACATAAAAAAGATCAACAAAGTCAGAGCGCATTAAATCCCGCAGGTGGCGCCTGACAATTCCCATTTTTCTTGGAAAAAAGAGGAGTTCGCGGGGACATATCCATTCATCTGAGACTCAAATCCCCGCAACTCCATACACACACAGCTGATTTTTACGCGCGCATATTCATGCACGCCATACTAAATTATTCGCACCAAAGATTTAAAAAGAAAAACTAGTCCTTCTCACGGTAGTTTCAACAGAAAAACCTACTACTTTTTTAGTAGCTACTCTTAAATGGATGACATCATTTGCGAATCCAGAGCAGTGGGCGAGACAGTGGCGATAATCGAAACAAGCAATCTAACATACACATACCCCGGTGGGAAAGAACCTTCCCTCAAAGAGGTCTCTTTAACCATCGAAAAAGGAGAATTTGTGATTCTCACCGGTCCAAGCGGCTGTGGAAAAACAACCCTCTGCCGATGCTTCAACGGACTCATTCCACACTTCTACAGCGGAAAACTCGAAGGAGACATTAAAGTCGCAGGTCATGACGTGTCTGAACACTCGATTTATGAGCTTGCCAAAGACGTCGGTCTCGTATTCCAGAATCCAGAAAACCAGCTCTTCGCACTATCCGTGGAAAAAGATGTCGCCTTCGGGCTTGAAAACCTGGGACTGCCCAGAGGAGATATGAGAAAACGAGTCGACTGGGCTCTTCAAATGACTGGTATACAAGATCTCCGTGAGCGGGCGCCGCATGAGCTGTCTGGCGGACAACAACAACGAGTCGCCATAGCATGTGTACTCAGCATGCAACCGGAAGTTATGGTGCTCGACGAGCCCACATCATTCCTTGATCCATTGGGCGCGCAAAAAATCTTTGAAGTGATCGATGATTTGAACAAGAAGCTTGGTCTCACAGTCATCCTCGTGGAACACAGGTTAGACCTGGCGTCAAGATACGCAAACCATGTCATCGTCATGGATGAAGGAAAGGTCGTATTGGATGGAAAGCCCCTAAATGTCTTCACTTCTGAGAGAGCTCGCCTAATCGGTGTGGGCATCCCCAAAGCAACAAGACTCTATCAGGTTCTCCAAGAAACTGGAGTGCATCTCAGCGGGGTTCCAGTCAATTCACGAGAGGCTTCCCTACTTCTACAGGAGGTTTTGGCTCGTGATCGCGGTTAAGGACGTCTACTTCACCTATCCAAGCAACGTAGAAGCCCTAAAAGGAGTCTCTCTCACATTTCGAAGCGGAGACTTCGTTGCGATTATGGGTCAGAACGGCGCGGGAAAAACAACGCTCGTTAAGCACTTCAACGGATTGCTGAAGCCAACCAAGGGGGCTGTTATTGTCGATGGAATTGACACGCGAGAAGAAAGCATAGCCAAACTCTCTCGAAAAGTCGGATTCGTCTTCCAGAATCCCGACAATCAACTCTTCTGTGAGACCGTTGAAGATGAGGTTGCCTTCGCTCTCAGGAACTTCGGCTTCGAGAAAAAGGCTATCCAAAAAAGAGTGGAGTGGGCCATTAATCTTCTTGGATTAACAAGGTATCGCCAATCTTCGCCATTCATGCTGAGCGGTGGAGAGAGGAAACGAGTTGCCCTAGCCTCGGTTCTCGCTTGGGATCCCGATGTGGTAATCCTCGATGAGCCCACAATTGGACAGGACTATGAACAGAAAGAGAAACTACGCCAATTTATCGTTCAACTGAACGCTCAAGGAAAGACTGTGATTATCGTTACGCATGATGTTGAGTTCGTTGCTGAGTGTAATCCGCGTGTCGTCTTAATGGCTCAGGGAAAGATTGTGGGCGAAGGAGTTGGGAAGCAAATTCTAACAAACCGCAAACTGGTCGCGGAAGCTTCTATTGTGCCTCCACAAATATCTCAGATATTCATGGGACTCACAGGTTTTGGCTTGCCGACTGATGTTATTGACGTTTATGAAGCGAGAGATATCTTACTTGATTTCTTGGAGGACAGCTCATGAGCGTCTTTGAAGGCTTCAAATTTAGGAAATTCTATTCACGTGTTCATGAGTTGGATCCGAGAGTTAAATTCTTCTATGTCTGCGCTGTGTTTGTGATAGCAGTCATGTTTAATCAGTTGCTGCCCCTAATTCTGTTATTTTTCATTCAGTTGCCGTTTGTTCTCGTGGCTGGTGTTGAAAGGGAGTGGATCAGATCGATGAAGGGGGCTTCATTTTTGGCGATAATGATTTTTCTCTTCAACTTTGTCTTCACTTATTTTTACACAGAGTATCCCACGTTTCCCCCATCCTCATCATTATTAGAATATTCGCTCGCGATGACACTTCGTTTCCTCGTACTGGTTGAGTCCTTCTCCATCTTCTTTCTCACAACATCTCCCGACCGTCTGGGGTTGGCTTTAGAACAGAGTCATGTGCCATACGAATTTTGCTTCGCCTTCACAACCGCGGTCCGTTTTGTGCCTGTTTTGGCTGAGGAGGCACAGTCCATCATGGATGCCCAGAAGGCTAGAGGTCTAGAGCTTGAGCGTGGAAACTTCATAAAAAGAATCAAGAACTACATTCCAATCCTCATCCCGCTTATAGTAAGCGCTATTCGTAGAAGCTTAGAGCTGGCTGAGGCCATGGAATCACGAGCCTGGGGAGCAACAGACAAACGCACAAACCTTTACGTGCTCAAAATAAAGAGAGGAGACTACGTTCTAGCTATAATCTCCATTTGCATGCTAATCCTAGCCATCTACATCTGGATTTTTCTGCGGGAGCAGATTCCACCGTTAATACCTTTGATAACTACGTGACACCCTTCTTTGGCAACCCTTCGCGGCTTCGTAAAAATATTATCTGCAATAGAAAGAAAGATTTTTAATAGCTGACATAGAGAATTGCCTCTCAAAGGCGAGAATCCTTGGAATGGCTGAAGGCAGCCGCGGAAGAGATCCTAACTGGTGCTCAACAAGCAATCAGTCAACTTGACCTTGATCAGGTGGAAAAGATGATCCAGATGGTTCTGGACGCTAGGCATAGGAGGATTTTTGTCGTTGGTGTTGGTCGAAGCGGCTTCGTCGGAAGAGCCTTCGCCGTGCGCCTTATGAACCTCGGATTCAATGTCTACTTCTTGGGTGAGACTATCACCCCTGCCGCAACCAAGGAGGACTTGATCATCGTCATCTCCGGCTCAGGCACAACCAAACTAGCTACAACCGCCAGTTCGACTGCGAGAGAAATCGGAGCCAACGTCATCGCCATCACATCCTATCCTGAATCTCAACTCGGCAGAACAGCTGACCACATCGTTTTCGTTGGAGGCCGAACGAAAATAGGCTGGCCACGGAAGAAAGACTACCTGGCTCGGCAGATTTTGGGTGAGCGCGAAACCCTCAGTCCATTAGGATCCATATTCGAAAACAATGCAATGATCTTTCTGGACAGCCTAGTGGTGGAGCTTATGCATCGCCTTGGAAAAACCGAAGAAGAAATGAGAAGGCTCCACGCCACAATTGAGTAGTCAGTGAATATATTCTTCAGGTTCTCAGCGAAATAATCTTGCTATTTTAGAGAGACCATCAAAAAAATCGCTTTGACCCTTAGCTATACATTGTCTTATGTGAATTTTATGTTCAGAAAGCCTTTTAAGATGCTTAATGCGTGTTCATGAAGAAACGTAGTTTAGATATAGTATAAGAAAATAGAGGCGGAGAACAAGCCCCAGATGTGTCCACGTTTCAGACAGACTAAAGAAATACTCAAACTGATGAGTAAGAAAGAGGATATTCGCGACATCGGCATAATCGCCCATATTGATCATGGCAAAACAACCATGACGGACTCTTTATTGGCTGAGGCTGGGCTTCTGTCACCGAAGATAGCTGGTGAGGCCAGAGCTCTTGATTATCTTGAGGAGGAGCAAAAGCGTGGTATCACAATAAAAACGGCCAACATCTCTCTCCTGCACGAAATCGAGGGCAAGCCTTGCGTTGTCAATCTTATCGACACTCCTGGGCACGTAGATTTCACAGGCAAAGTGACACGAGCACTGAGGGCCATCGACGGCGCTGTCGTAGTTGTGGACGCAGTCGAAGAGGTTATGGTCCAAACAGAAACCGTGACGAGACAAGCACTGGAAGAGCAAGTTAAGCCAGTTCTGTTCATCAACAAGGTCGACCGTTTGATCAGGGAATTGAAGCTAAATCCAGACGAGGTTCAAAGCAAGCTCAACAGGATAATTCGCGACTTCAACAACCTAATTGACCTTTACGGGGAGCCAGAACACAAGAAGAAGTGGAAAGTAGACGCGGCCAAAGGAACAGTCGCCTTCGGCTCCGCACTCCACAAATGGGGCTTCACTGTGGACATCGCCCAAGAGAAGGGGATGATGTTCAGCGACATAGTCGATGCTTACAAGGAGGAACGGTGGCAGGAACTCCCAAAAACTCTACCACTACACAACGCCATACTAGGTATGGTCGTAAAGAATCTACCGAATCCTGTATACGCTCAGAAATACAGAGTTCCGAAAATCTGGAGAGGTGATGTGGACTCTGAGATGGGGCAGGCGATGCTCAAATGCGATGACAACGGACCCATCGTCATATGTCTGACATCCGCGCAGATGGATCCGCATGCGGGGCTAGTTGCCACCGGACGAATGTTCTCGGGGTCGATACAGGAGGGCGATGAAGTTTACCTCGTCGGCGCAAGGAAAGACTATCGGGTTCAACAGGTCTCCATGTACATGGCTGCGTTTAGAGAGGTCGTGGACCGCATCGTGGCAGGCAATATAGCGGCGTTACTCGGGCTTGACCTTGCAAGGGCGGGTGAAACGCTCGTCGACGTATCACATAAAGGTGCGATGGTTCCCTTTGAACGCATCAAATATGTTTCTGAACCCGTCGTAACTATAGCTATAGAGCCGAAACACCCGAAGGAGCTGCCTCGTCTTGTTGACCTTATGCATCGTCTCTCGATTGAGGATCCAAACCTAGTGACCACGATAAATAAGGAGACAGGTGAATATCTGCTCAGTGGGATGGGGGAACTCCATCTGGAGATAGCTGTGAAGTTCCTCGGTCAGTATGGGGGGGGTCTTGAACTTCTTACGTCTCGTCCGATAGTCGTCTATCGGGAGAGCGTTGCTGGGCAAGGTGTTGTGGCGATGGCGAAGAGTCCGAATAAGCACAACCGATTCTGGATACAAGTAGAACCACTTGGACAACAGGTTCTAGACATGATCGAGGCAGGGGATATAGACGAGTACATGGGCCGAAAGGAGGTGGGTGCAGTGTTACGCAAAGAGGCCAAATGGTCCACAGATGAAGCTAAGAATGTCTGGACAATTGAGGAGCACAAAAATATCTTGATCAACTTGACGAAGGGAATACAATACCTCCGAGAAGTGAGAGATATGATAATGGCGGGATTCAGGTGGGCTTCTCAAAACGGTCCGCTGTGTGAAGAGCCCATGCGCGGGTTAA
>CAYGBA010000046.1:0-10539 GCA_964347995.1 uncultured Candidatus Bathyarchaeia archaeon
TATTGGCATACTGTCTGCCAGAAAATGGATAAGCACAGGACCAAGAATGTTTCTGGTCTGAGCTCTAACATAAGCTACTCCTAAAGCGATCGACCAAGGAAAAACATTCCCCGCCAAGAGAGCAACAGCCCAAGGAAGTGAAAACGAGTATACTGTTAGATAGGCTGGAAGATGATAAAGAGTGAACAACAGTGAGCTAATGATTATCGCAGGTAAGGCTCTAACGAGGTTTGAAGGATGTTCGAGCATAAGCCTGTCGAGCATGTATCCTCTAGCAAATGCTTCTTCAACAACTGCCACAGGGAAGAAAGAGTATATTATCATATAATAAAGATACCAAAGTGGGACCTGCGCATCGCTGGGACCAGAAGCCTGCGGAAACGAGACGGGACCGAGGAAATAACTGAACACCACTAGCAACAGGTAGATAACGAGAAAAAATGGAATCAAAGCGAAGGTCCAAATAACGCTCTTAACAGAACCTTCTCTCTTTAACCCTAGGCTGGCAAAGATTTCCTTCAGAGATCGCTTCTTCTCCCAAAAAGCCAAAAAAATGACGAGAAAAACGATAACTAACCCCCAGGGTAATGCCGCATTGATCAATAAACTCACGATAAGCGCCATCGTAATATCATGCGGCAATGGTCCGCTCGATGAACTTCTAAATAGCATTGGCATAGCAAAACACAAGGTTACGAAGAGCCAAACAATAAACGGTCCCTTTGTTTCTCCCCACTTCTTTGATAACATGCACACTATCCATACCGCCAAATTGCATAAAGCCTCTTTTAGTTTTTGGCTTTACCCCAAACAACCCAAAACTAGCTGCCGAGAATATTCTTTAACATCAGAGTGAAGTTGTCGAATTTTGGCTGAAAATTCGCCGAGAATTTAAGCCAGGATCTAAACGAAGGTCTGAAGCTAACCCCCTGCACTTTTTGGCAAACCCCCTATACGCGTGTATTCTGTTCTGTCTCCAATGGCCCGTCATACTTCTGCGTTGGTTCTTGTAGAAATCTTGTTTGAGGTAGCTGGCTCGAATTCTCTGTATGTGTCTCTGTGTGTTTTGCGGTTTTCGCGCGAACTATGGTTATAGAAATATAAGACCGAAATCGGTGTCACTAACGGGGTGTGATTGGATTGATGTTCGGAGTCCATTGACTCTCGTACCCGGCAAGTTGTCTGAAGTTGTGCAACTTCGTAGGCAAGGGAAGATAGTACATCCAGAAGGCAGAAAAATTATCGAGGAGTACGTTTGGGGCCTTAAGTTTCTGGTAGTAATAGTTGAGTCAGATGATCTGGGAAAAGCGATGGATTTTGCTGAACAGTTTTCTAGGTACACTACGGAACTAGAAGTTGGGGCCGTCACAACACTCAAGGACTTAGCCCACATGTGAGTTCTAAGCGCGCGCATGATTCTATTTCTTAGGTCTCTTAGGTCGTTCTGGATGAGGGCGTTCTGGAAAGGGTCCCAATGGAAATGGTCGATTCTGACATAAGGGGCAAGCATGTTCCAGAATCTTGTATGGATCAGGACGCTCAACAGCTTCTTTCAAGACTTCATAGACACTGCACTCTATCTCTGGATTGAACATACACTTCATTCTTGGCACTCATAGTCGCTATTCAAAAGGTTCAGTTAATATATCTTGTGCGATAGCAGCTCTAGAGATGCTGCTTTCAAAGAGGAAAACACCTACAGAACGGAGGGAAGCTCCCCGGAACAAGATCTTATCTATCTCCTATGTTTTCAAGTTCCTTTATTACCTGTTCTCTTGTCTTGCCTTCTTTTATCTTCTTGTGTATGTGCCATTCACAGAACATAGCGAACACCGAAGCATGCCGGTTTCCAGAGGATGTTATTTATGGAGAATTGACAACTGTTCTTGCTGAAATGACTATCGAGATTCCTGAGATTCCAGAATTACGTGGTCAAAAGGCAATCAGTGCTCTTTACAACGCCATAGCTGAACTTGAGGAACAAAGAGGAAACCAGTTGACCGAGAAACAGGCCAGAGCTCTGATTAAGATCGCGAAGGGAATGATCTCTTCCATTCAAGTGGAAAGAGAAAGAGCCAAGCCCAAGAAACGGATAGGCTGGCTACCCTTCTCGAAGACTAAAGCTCCAAGGGACAAATCCCTATGAAGCTGACAACCCAATCTGAAAGAACTCTTGCCTTCATACTGGTCATAATCGGCGTCATAGCAATTACATTTAGTGTATTCCAAGCATTTCTCTGTGAGAAAGAACTTGCACTTTTCGGAGAAGCTCTGAGAGAAAAGGGTTTGACGGAATTCGAGGCTTTAAGCCACAATCTGATGTGGATTATTACGGTGTTGGCAGAACTTGTAGGCGGTTTCTTCTTAGCGTCAATAGGAATGAAAATCATCAAAAAATAACGTAGACATAGAAGCTGCGTGGCACAAGAAACCGTCAACTTCCGATCTCTATTTTTTGTTGACAAAGCTCTCATTATTGTTGCGTTTTCTGCAAACAGCATGGTCCCGGGCTTTGAGAGTTATTC
Organism: uncultured Candidatus Bathyarchaeia archaeon; assembly: GCA_964347995.1. Lineage (GTDB taxonomy): Archaea > Thermoproteota > Bathyarchaeia > Bathyarchaeales > Bathyarchaeaceae. Next base: position 2,526 of record CAYGBA010000046.1, read on the forward strand.
GAACGAAAAAGAAGAATACCAGACTGTATGTGAACCTAACCCGCGCACCAGAAGAGGTACCGAAAACGAAAAAAACAAGAACTAATAGAGCGATTTCAGATCGAAAAAACAGCTCGGCATTATTCTTCGTCTGGGTCTGATCCAGAACTCCAAGTTCTTCTTTCCAAATCAAGCTATACAAATAGAAGATAAAGGTCCTGAGCGCTCGCACTTAACTCCAAGCTTCGGCCGTAATCGTCCAGTTGCAATCTATGGCAGAAATTTCAAGATAGAAATCTCCGCTGTCCACGGGGGTGTAGCGCGGATCAATTTCATATACGTCTCCGCAAGATTCTCCAGTCTGGAGAGTCTGGGGAGTGTAGCTGAAACCGCCGAAATAACTTTGAGGATCGCTCTCATTCGCATCTCCAGTATAGATAGCAACTGCAATGTGGGCGAAATCCCTGAATCCTTTCCGTGTCATGTTATAATAGATTCGCCATGTGCCTGAAGGAACGAAGAATGGGTTAGTTCGAATCTCTACTCCTTCATCACCCGAAAAGGTTGCTATTATTCGCCAATTTCTGAGAAAGAAGCCCTGCAAAGCAACGAAGCTCAAAATTGAAAAAGCAACGATTGATCCGACGATGAGAAGATAAACTTTTCGCACGATAAACTCTAATACTTGCTTCCTTTTAAGAGTTTCTCTTAGTCATTTTGTTCTAATTGATATAGAATTCGATGCAAATGTGACGATATGCTGGAAGACCTATCAAAATTCAGAGAAGTGAGTGAAGCGCTCTCGTAGCAGACTGCATGGGCTTGCTAGATCGTATGGATATTTGACAATTTCTCAAATAGTTCTACGGTTTTCTTGTCAACGCTTGTAGCACGAGCTATGTCGGTCACGGTAACTAGACCCACCAATCGGCTTCCTTTTACTATAGGTAGTTTCTTAACTTTGTTTTCAAACATTAGTCTAGTGGCGTCGTCAAGGCCCATGTCTGGGTCTCCAACTATGACCCCACTCGTCATTATTTCTGAAACCATCGTTTCTTTCGGATTCTTGCATTTTTCTAAAACTCTTTCAAGCAGGTCTCTCTCAGTCAAAATTCCATAAATCCGGTCGTCGTATGTGGTCACCAAGCAGCCTATTCTATTCTCATTCATGAGTCTTACGGCGTCATGGGCTGAGTCATCTGCTTGCACAGTCACAACGTCTCTAACCATCAATCTCTTGATTTTCACGGCTAATCGAATTTACGCTATTTGAATGTAACTAAATAGATTACGAAGTTCATCTACTGTTTCTGTATATATGTCGCAACGCTAACATGTATCGCATGAGATTGAAAGCTCCTAGGCGCTTCCTTCAGGTTACATATTCAAAGCCAGCATCCCACTAAGCGCAGGGTTTACTACTGATGTTTTTTCGAAGCATTCCTCAGTCTATTTATCATACATTTTATAATTGAAGCTGATCTCATGAACTGCTTCTTAGCTTCAGAGCTCAACTTGAGTTCCAGAATTCTCTCAACACCGTTTTTGCCAAGAATGACGGGCACACCAATGGAAATATCCGAAAATCCATATTCACCCTTCAGCAAAGTGGAAACGCTCATCACCCTGTTTCTCCCCCTCAAAACAGCGTCGACGATGATAGCTATAACGACTGCTGGTGCATATTTTGTGGTCCCTTTTAGTTTTATAACATCAGCACCAGAAGTTTTTGTGAGGTTCACTATCTTCTCGATCTGCTCTTTTTCAAGCAAATCCTTTATCGGTATTCCGGAGACAGTAGCATAATCGACCAGAGGCACCATGGAATCCCCATGCTCCCCAATGACCAAAGCACGGATGTCTTCTCTAGAAACACCTAGTTCAGTTGCTATGTAGGATCTGAAGCGCATAGTGTCGAGGATGTTCCCCATCCCAAAAACTCTGTTTCTCTCAAACCCTGATTCCTTGTAAGCTATGTAAGTCATAATGTCAACAGGGTTCGTCACAACCATGAGCTTGCATTGTGGAGCATATCTCACAACCTCCTTCACTACAGACTTCACTATCTTGGAATTCACACTCATAAGGTCAAAACGTGTCATTCCCGGTCTTCTTCCGGCACCGGCTACAACGACCACGACCTCTGAGCCTTCCATTTCGCTGAAACTGCTAGTTCCTTTAACTCTGCCATCAAACTCAATTGCCGGCGCGGCTTGCATCATATCCAGTGCCTCGCCTCTAGCCAAATCTTCAGCAATATCTATCAGAACGACATCGCTGATTCTAAACCTCAAAATGTTGAATGCTGAATCGCTCCCTACCTTTCCTGCACCTATTATCGAGATCATAGTCCTACGTGAGATCAAATCGGTTAAAATAACTTGCGCGCATGCAAACGGCTGACAATGTTAGATAGGTTCTGTTCTTTTTTGACGCGCGTATTTACTCTGCATACAATGTGTGTCACATAGACTTTATGTACAAGATAACCCTACATAGCGAAATGAGGGGAACTGCTTGAGTTCTGAGAAAGACCTGGGGAACACACCTTGCCAATTTGTGTCAAAAAAGAATCCGCAAGTCTGGGCGGACCCAACCATCGGAGGGAAATGAATTGCCAACAGCATTCGTGTTGGTGAACACCGATATGAAATCAGAGAACGCGGTTCTAAGAGCACTCAAAAAGATCGACGGCGTAAAAGAAGCCTACAACCTTTATGGAACCTACGACATTATAGCCAAGATCGAAGCAGAGAGAATGAGTGAACTTACAGAGATCGTGACTTGGCACATTCGCAAGATAGATGGCGTTCGATCAACACTGACCATGGTAGTAAGCGATGAAACAAGAACAGCATACACACCCACTGGCTGATGCAATACTTAGAAAGTAGAAGCAGCCAAAAAAGGTTTTTTTCGAGAGATGTCACCAGAACGCCGTGGGGTTCGAATCCCCCTGCGCCCTCGTGATACAAACCATCACGTAGCCGAGATAAGAATCTGATGCTGGCATTGGAAGCCATCTGGCAAGAACTTTTAAGGCATCCAATGAAACCCTCATAAGACGTCGAGGAGTTTGCGCTTTGGACATAGAGACAAAGATTGACCTGATAAGCAGACCGCCTACTGAGGAGATACTAACTCCGGTAGATCTGCGGCATCTGTTAGAGACCAATGAGCAGCCGATAGCCTACAATGGCTGGGAACCCTCAGGTTTTGTGCATCTGGGGACAGGCTTGATTTGCGCGTACAAGATGAAGGATCTGATAGAGGCTGGATTAAGGTTCAAGGCGTACCTATCAACTTGGCATGCATGGATAAATAACAAGCTAGGCGGAAATATTGAGCTGATAAGAAAGGCCGCCGACCATTTTAGACACTCTTGGATAGCTCTGGGAGTCCCAGAAACCAAGATAGAATTCGTCTACTCAGATCAACTCTACGATAACATTGACTACTGGGAAAAAACAATCCATGTCGCAAAGAATCTGACGATAGCCCGAGCGAGAAGAACACTTGAGATAGCAGGCAGAAAAGAGATTGAGGCAAACTACGTCTCAGATTTCATGTACACTCCGATGCAGGTTGCCGACATATTCCAGCTTGATGTGGCTGTTTGTCAACTCGGTATGGATCAAAGAAAGGCAAACGTTGTAGCAAGGGAACTCGGAGAGAGATTGGGTTTCTGGAAACCAGTGTGCGTTCACCACCACCTACTTCAAGGACTGTCAAGACCGTCTATCTGGCCGATTCCCAAAGGGAAAGAGAAAGAAGCTGTGGCATCTGCGAAGATGTCGAAAAGCAAACCTGAGACCTGCGTTTTCATTTACGATTCTCCCGATGACATAAGAGAAAAATTCCTGAAAGCCTTCTGCCCAGAGAAGGTGGTTGAGTTCAACCCAATACTGGATATCTGTAAATACGTCATATTTAGGGAATTGAGGACGTTCGAAATAGAGAGATCTGCAAAGTTTGGCGGAAATATCGAGTTTGATGGTTTCGAAGAGTTGCTAGAAGCGTACAGAAAAGGAGACCTACACCCGCAAGATTTGAAAAAGGCGGTTGCTGACGAGATAATAAGAATACTAGAGCCTGTTAGAAGATATTTCGCCAGAAACACAGAAGCGAGAAAACGCTTAGAAGCGATTAAAAAAACCGAAATCACAAGATAAACGCATACCAAGTTGCAGAAAATGTCAAGCAAGCTGAAGGATATAAAAGAAAAAATTTTGCAGCTCTTGGAAAGACTCGCATCGGAGTCAGACAAGGGAACCCCAATTATCGTTGAAGGGCAAAACGATGTGGAAGCCTTACGAAAGTTAGCCATAAAAGGCGATGTGATCGCCGCTAAGGCTTCTGGCAGGTCTCTCCTCGATGTTCTCAGAGAAGTGCAAAAGCGAGGAATCCGAGAAGTCGTCCTTCTGATGGATTTCGACAGAAGAGGAAAGGAATGGACCAAGCGTCTGGCACAAAATCTCGAAAGAATGAGAATTAAGGCTAATTTACTCTTTTGGAATGAGCTTCTGAACCTTGTTGGGCACGATCTAAAGGACATCGAAGGCCTGCCAACTTATATGGAAACCTTGAGGAAGAAATGTGGAGATCAAAGTAGCAAAGTATAATAGGTGCAAACTAATTAGACTGAAACGCATTACCTGTTAGTGAGGTTAAAGTTTGATCGAGGTGAAGGTTAATGGGATCATCGCAAACAGTTACTGTAAAGTATGTTATACGCGCCGAATTCAAAGTGGAAGGGGTAGTTGAAAAGTCAGACGTCATCGGAGCGGTTTTTGGCCAAACAGAAGGGCTCTTTGGACCAGAACTTGATCTAAGAGAACTCCAGAGATCGGGCAGAGTGGGAAGAATCGAGATAGAGCTTAAATCGGAAAAGGACGAGACGACTGGAGTCATACTGATTCCGACAAGCCTAGACAGGGTCTCAGCAGCCATCTTGGCAGCAAGCATCGAGAGCATAGACAGAGTAGGACCATGCGCGGCCAAGATGTCTCTTGGCAAAATCGAGGACGTGCGGGAAGCGAGACGGAGGGCCATAATTCGGAGAGCCAAAGAGGTTCTCCACGAATGGACGATGGAAGCCGTGCCCGACACCGACCAAATATTCAAAGAAGTTTCAGAGACCTTAAGGATGGCCAGAGTCCAAAAATACGGACCTGAAGAGCTGACGGCTGGACCAGACATCGAAAGCGCGAAAGAAATAATAATAGTCGAAGGAAGAGCCGACGTAATAAATCTGCTGAAATATGGAATGCAGAACATCATCGCCGTTGAAGGCGCCAAGATTCCAGAAGCCATCATAAAACTTTGCCGAGAAAAAGATGCTACCGCACTTCTCGACGGGGACCGCGGCGGAGACCTGATACTCAAGGAGCTAAAGCAGGTAGCCAACATAAAGTATATCGCCAGAGCTCCAAGAGGGAAAGAAGTGGAGGATCTGACCTCCAAAGAGGTGGAAACCGCCCTTCGAAATAGAATCCTCGTCAAGCAAGTCCGAGCAATGAAAAAGCGAAAGAAGATACTTCTTCCGAAGCGAATCGTAGAAACAACAAAGGACCTAGGAGGAACTTTAGAGGCGGTATTACTGAACAAAGAAATGGCGCCGATTGAGCGGCTTGCGGTCAGCGAACTCGCTGAAAAACTGAAGGATGTCAAGGATGTGGACACAGTGGTTTTTGACGGCGTGATAACACAGAGGCTCGTAGATGTTGCGAACGGAAAGGGCATCAAGTACTTGGTGGCGGCCCGCGTCTCAGATAAGATAAAACAGCCGTATGGCATGCATCTCCTGACATTCAAGGATGTAAAAACCTAGTCCTTAATGAAATCGACAAGGGTCTTAGGCTTCTCACAAAGCAATAATGCATCCTCGGCTATCCCGATCGATCGATGTTCGAGTTTGCTTCAAAATCTATATACATGATGTTGAATTCGCGCGCAAGTTGGTTGAAGAGTGAGAAGGATGGGTTTGAAGGAAGATTTAAGGGAGTTGTCAATGCGCCTTGGGGCCGACCTTTTCGGAGTTACATCTGCTGACTCCCTAAATGATGCTCCATTAGGGCATCGACCTACGGACATCCTACCAAATGCGAAGTCGATTATCGTTCTTGGGATGAAGATGCTTGACGCTCAGACGGATGTCCTCCCAACCGATGGAGATTATTTCGGAGCATCTCCACGGCAGAAGATGTTCAAGGAGCATAATACCTTCATTTCACAGGAGCTTGACAGAGTGGGATATGCTGTAGCGAGGGTTCTAGAGAAAAAGGGTTTTAAAGGTATCATCAGATGGCTTCTGCAGGAGGAACGGATGAACGTTATCTTATAGGCCTGCTATCTCTAAAGCACTTGGCTGTTCAGGCTGGTCTTGGAGTTTTTGGTCATAACAGCTTGCTCATAACCCCTCAATACGGTCCTAGAGCTCGATTGACCGCCATAGTAACCGACGCAAAATTGCAACCTGATACGGCCTTAGACAAGAATTTTTGTGAAGATTGTGATAACCCTTGCGTATCCCTGTGTCCAGTGAAAGCCTTAAAGAAGCCGAGTCACGACACTCCGTATGAAATCAATAGGTTCGCATGTTGTCAATACCTAAACACTCGACCAACATGTAGTGTATGCTTAAAGGTGTGTCCGATAGGAAGCCAGCGCATTAGATAAGTGAGCAATTGGCTTCACCATAGGGATTTGAACCCAAACGCTTGCAGATGTGTATATGTACGTTGTGGAGAAGAGAAAAAGTTACAACATGCTGTGCAGCAAGATTTATGTAATATTCTCACTACAGTATAGATTGTGACTCATGTTTTTCTGGTCTGTCTTCTATGGGGAGGAGGCTCGAAGAACCTTGAGTCGCTGTGCGCTTGTGCGCGAACGCTTCAGCGTGTCTGAGTGCTGACTCGGCTCTCTACAGATGCCTCCTCTTCCATAGATGCTTATGGACTAATGTGCATGAGTTCAGGTCAAAGTGTGCGCATTTTAGGGAATGCATATAGGAGAGTAAGGGACTGTGCAGGAGCAATTCTATTTATATATCGTGTACCAACCAAGATGAAGCATCGCCATGAAGATTCTGAAAAGGCGGCTCAAAAAGGGCATCGTAAAGGTCGCACCAGAGAGGCTGGACGATCTCTGGCATCTATACAACATAATAGCAAAAGGTGATGAGGTACATGCGAGAACCACCAGAGAGAAAAAGATCGAAGAGCACTATGCCCGCCCTAAGAAGGGTAGGCGAGTCTCCATCTTTCTGGGCGTAAGGGTTCAGAAGGTTCTCTGGGATAGGACGCTAAACCGCCTAAGAATACATGGGATCGTCTGTAAGGCACCTGAAAAGCTGGATGTCACAGGCTCTCACCACAGCATAAACGTTACGCTAAACAAGCCCATAACTATCGTGAAAAGCAGATGGCTGAAGCATCAGATCGATCGATTAAAAAGAGCGAGCGAGGCTAAAGTTACGCCTCTCATAGTCACAGCAATAGACGACGAGGAATACTGTGTGGCTGTCCTGAGACAGTATGGCATCGACGTCAGAGCTGAGGAGAAGACTAGGCTCCCAGGAAAGTTGGAGGCGGAAAAAAGGGACAAGGCAGCTCGGGAGTTCTTCAAGAATGTTCTGAAAGCTCTGAAGGAGGTGTGGATGAGGCTTCACAACCCCATAGTCATCATAGGACCGGGATTCGTCAAGAACGATTTCGTCAAATACATAAACAGCGCGGCATCAGACGTTGCAAACGCAATCATCGACGTGAAAGGTGTCAACAGCGCTGGTTTGGCGGGAATACAGGAAGCCCTGCGCTCCGGAGTCTTCACCAAGGCAATGAAACATGTGCGAATTGCGGAAGAAACGAGAGTCATGGAGGAGATTCTCACAAGGCTGGGAAAGTCTAGACTGGACGTGACATACGGACTAGGCGAGGTAAAGAAGGCGAGCGCCTTTGGTGCTGTTGAGCGGCTCCTTTTGGCCGATGTCGTGATAAGGGAGGCGTCCAACGAGGAGAGGATAGCGTTGGAG
>CAYGBA010000046.1:10639-12257 GCA_964347995.1 uncultured Candidatus Bathyarchaeia archaeon
CGAAGGTTTCATCGGCTGAGAGTTCTCTCTTTATGAAGACCCCTGTTCTGCCAACCTTGTCACGGCGTAGCAGAGCATGGACTCGATCATAAACTGTGTTCAGGGAGATACCTAGTAGACTAGCGACCTCCTCTTCTCTATCAACTACGCTGCTTTCAATGTGGCCTCTAGAAGAAGGCTCGATCAACATCAGTCGCTTATCGACACCATGCAAACGCACATCTTTTTTCAACATCCGAAGCGATGCTTGGCCGCCGAATTTGTAGAAATCTCTCTCAACTGGACGAAGCTTTACCAGAGGGAAGGAGACTCGCGTCTGCTCATCGATTTCCATGTAGCCTTTCAAAGCGTAGAGTGGCGTGGCTTGCATAACAAGTCTACGATTGATAGGTAGCCCTTCACGCTGGAGGGTGCTTTCGATGATGAAGGAGGATGGTAGTTTCGGCAGGAAGATGTCTATGTCGCTTTTCTCTGAAACGTCTCCTCGGGCGACACTTCCGTGGACGATAGAGTCGAGGTGAGACCGATTTAAGACTTCCATTACTTCGACAGCTTTGGTCCTCAGTTCCCTCAATATGTTCCAGCGTTTTTTCCGATATACAACCTCTATGCGTTCAGCGCGTCTCAACGGTTTCTTAGCCATCTCTATCCACGATCTTCCACAAAGACTATACCTAGCGATATTTATTTTCGCTTAGAGCAAGATGTCGACCTGCACCAAATGCGATAGAAAAGAAGCCATCTATATGCGCCCCTACTCGGGTGAGAAGTTCTGTGGAAGATGCTTCTGCAAGTCTATTGAAGAGAAGGTCCGCGCAACGATCTCCAAGTATGAGATGCTCAAGCACGACGACAAGATAATCATCGGGGTGTCTGGCGGAAAGGACAGCGTCACCCTCCTCCACATACTGACCAAAATCGAAAGAGACTTTCCAAAGGCGTCACTATCCGCTGTGACCGTCGACGAAGGAATAAGAGGCTACAGAGACGAAGCGTTAAAAATCGCCGAAAAGAACTGCCAAAAACTCGATGTAGAGCATGTAGTAGTATCCTTCAAGGAGATGTACGGCGCCGAACTCGACGAGATCGTGAACAAAACCCAGCAAAAAGAAGACAACCAACTCACACCCTGCTCCTACTGCGGAGTGCTCAGGAGGAAAATCCTAAACACCACAGCCCGAGAGGCAGGCGCGAATAAACTAGCCACAGCACACAATCTGGACGATGAGACTCAAACCATGATCCTGAACATCATCCACGGCGACCCCCTCCGTATAGCACGAGTAAAACCCGTGCTTCCTATCATCCACCCAAAATTGATACAACGAGTAAAGCCTCTCTGCGAGGTGCTGGAAAGGGAGGTTGCCTTCTATGCGCATTTGAGGAAGATAGAATTTCATGGCGTCCCCTGTCCCTATGCAGGAGCCGCGTTGAGAAATGACGTTCGCAACATGCTCAACAGGATGGATAGAAGACATGCTGGAACAAAATACACAATATTCAGGTCTATGGAAAGGCTCAGGCCCGCCCTGGAGGCACTGGGCAAAAAGGAAGAGTTGCGGGAGTGTAAGATCTGCAGTGAACCAACCGTCGCAGAAATATGCAAACCATGCCAAAT
>CAYGBA010000047.1:0-3607 GCA_964347995.1 uncultured Candidatus Bathyarchaeia archaeon
TAAGCTGCTATCTCTGGGTTATGAGCCCAGCGGGTTCTCCTGGCTACCCCACCCCTGTAGGAGCAATCGTGTTGCTCTCGCTACGGTTAACCCCCGCCACCATCAAAGAGAAACAAGAGCCTCTTAAATATTTTAAGGACCACCCTTGCGAAAAATCTATAGTTGCCTACGTTCAGTTAAGGTTAGGTGCTCTTCATGGACAAATCATTCTTCCGTTCTCTATTCAGCCCCGAGCTAGAAGCACCAATCTTCATAGAAGGCCTCCCGGGATTTGGAAACGTGGGCAAAATAGCGGCACAGATGCTTGTCAACCATACCCACGCCAAGCGCTTCGCCGAACTGTACTCCCCCTTCTTCCCAGACTACGTAATCATAAGCAAAAGTGGAATCTGCCGTCCTCCCCGATACGAGTTTTATGCAGCCTCAACAGGCAATCCTCATTTCATCATCTTAACCGGAGACGCCCAACCCTCTCTAGAAGATGTAACCGCCCACTACCAACTATGCGACGAAATCCTCGACTTGGCAGAAAAACATGGAAGCAGATTCATCATCACAATCGGGGGCGTACCAACACCCAGCCAAGAAAGAGAGATTTACGTAGCAGCCACCTCCGACAACTTGGCCATGAAATACATGGAAAAAGGCGCCATCATCTACGGCAAAGGCAGAATCATGGGAGCCACCGGCCTACTCCTCGGCCTCGCCAAAAACCGCGGATGGGAAGGCATATGCCTACTCGGTGCAACAACCGGCCTCAGAGCCGACCGAGAGGCAGCACTTTCAGTCTTCAATTTTTTGACACGATCATTTGAAACAGACAAGAAATCCTAAGCGGAGGAAGCCAAAGGGAAAGCATTAAGAGTTGAACGATACGTAGTCACTCTCTTATGGGGTCGATCCAATGAAAAGAATCTGGAAAGACAAGGAAAAGTTGCTTAAAGCTACACAGATACTCCTTGCCGCCTTTCTCATGTTTATAGGCCCGACATACCTGCTGTATATCCTACAAAGAATGGGGGTTCCCCATGCCCTCCTCCTCCTCACCGCTCTAAGCTCCTTTACAGCGGGGCTTATTCTCATTTTTCACTTAGCCAGGGAGGAGAAAGAACTTGAGAAGCCCTAGTCAGCTTCGCCCCCTATTTTTGACTCATAAACAGATTGTTCAGGTCTGTGTTTCTTAGTGAGTGAGACAAAGTAAAGCATATAAGATATGCTTAGAAACATATTGAAGTGTACAAGACGCCCAGGAGAAATGGTTATGTCTTCCAAGCGCAGTTCAGTCAAAAGGACGACCATCATCCTAGACGAAGAAGAACGCAACTACATCGATTCGCTCATTAAAGACGGTAGAGAACCCGGCATCAAACCGCTAATATCAAAGATGCTCGACGTCTACCGCAGCATGATGATTTACGATTGGAAATATCCGGGAGAATATTACTGCGGAATCAGCCGAGTCGCCTTCATGAACGTAGAATTCATCGACACACTGCTTCAGTATATTCCAGAAGAGAAGTGGAGAGAAGCCGGTCAGAGGATAGGAGAAGCAGCCCGAATCTCGATGGAAGCCACCCTGAACCTGGAGGCTGCCAAAAGAGAAAAGTGGCCTGACGTCTTGAAGCGATTACGTGTTCAGGGCTTCGGTGATTTTTACCTGCGAGACAAATACGTTATCGTTAGGACTCCCTTCATTAACAATTGTGAGGTTTGGAGTGGCTTCCTGGAAGGTTTATTTGGTTTACGTTTGGAAGCAAAAACTTCAACATCACCGTTTGTCTTCGAAATCGTTGGCTGATTCTACAGCAATTATTCTGATTCCCTTGATAGGTTTACAGAGAATACTTACTCTACGTTCATACAAGTTAAATATCGTCGCCTGCGATTTTTAGCCAAAGGAGTAATGACAATTGTCCAAAATACTGAGATCAAGAAAGGGAATATCGCCGATCCTTGCGACGCTTCTCTTGATAGTCATCGCCGTAGCGGCTGTCATCGTCACCTATGCTTGGGTCATGACATTCACGATGACTCAGACGGGACAGGCTGGGGCAATTCTTGTCAAGGAAAACGTGAGATATTATGCAGTGGGCGCAACCCAAAACATGACTGAATTCACCTTCAGAAATACGGGAACATCTAATGCCAAGATTGTGTCTATATATTGGTCGAAATCTTCCTTTGCTACAACTAGTAGGCTAATCACTGTGGAATACACCATGGTTCCGAGTACCGGCGTCGTCAGCGCAGAATCAAGCATTCAGATTACCATAGAGTGGGGCGTTTCGGGAGGCACCATCACAGACACAGAGTGGGTTTCAGGAACCACATATTACTACAAGTTCGTCACCGGAGCAGGGCAAACCTACGAATATGCAGAGAAAGCACCATAGTGGTCCAAACAACGCTAAGGTTGCTCAACGACAATCGCAGATTCAGAAGTTCATATTTTTCTATTACTTGTTCTCTCTATAACAAGATGGTTTAGCAAAGTGCCTGGTGTGTAACTTAATTGAACGAAGTGTTTGATGGTCTCCGCGTCGTTCTCTGCCTGACTTTCTTCATTTATGCATCTTGGAGTGACTACAAGACGCGAGAAGTACGCAACATCGTTTGGGCAATTCTCGCACCTTTAGCTTTCGCATTAACTTCAGTCCAGTTTTACGTGTTTGCTCCGCAGTTGCTGAATACCTTCGTCTTCTCGTTCATGTTGACTTCAGCTTTGTCTGTGGCGCTTTTCTACTTCGGAGCCTTTGGAGGAGCCGATGCGAAGGCACTGATTTGTTTGGCTCTGGCCTTACCTTCGTACCCCACTTATCTCATCCAGCCGTTATTCGGTCCCGTGTCTCCGAATTTTTTTCCGGTCACGGTGTTCTCCAACGCTGTTCTTCTGGCGGTACTAAGCGTGTTCTATTCGATTGCTCGTAACTACCTTTGGAAACTCAGAACTGGCAAGCGGCTCTTTGCCGGGTTTGAGAAGGAGTCGCTTGGTCGAAAAATATTGACGTTCATTACTGGTTACAAGATAGGTGTCACCGAGTTGGAAAAGACTGAGCACTCGTATCCACTTGAAGACATCCAGACAACTGAAGCTGGAGAGACCGAGAGAAGGTTGCTCGTATTTCCAAAGGACGAAGAAAGGATGGCGATTGTTAATCGAATCTCCAAGGCTGCCAAAGAAGGGAAACTTCCGAAGGATATATGGATAACGCCAGGGCTGCCCATGCTCATCTTTATAACTGTCGGCTTGATTGTCGCCCTCTTCGTCGGAGACTTCTTATGGATTCTTCTTCGTTCAGCCTTGGGTTTCAGCTGAGTCGGCAGCTTTCGTGTTCCGGCACGGGCAGTTTGAGGTTGAATATTAATCCTTGGTTCATAATGTTTTTTGAACGAGGTGACATAGAAGACCATGACCTTTGTTGGAGCTTTGGGGATTGCGGTCTATTGGAGAAGATACGCGTGGCGTCAGCAACGTAATCGTTGTTGTACTGGGCCTAGTGATTGTCGTAGTCATCGTAGCGGACGTTTTCCTGTGGAACTATGAAATGAATCAGCTGGACTGGGAGCGAATGCAGGAAAATGTCGAAATCGCCAGCGTCCGTTTTGT
>CAYGBA010000047.1:3707-12100 GCA_964347995.1 uncultured Candidatus Bathyarchaeia archaeon
GTTTAACTGAGCAAGGCTGAGATCTTGTGGGCTTCTTCAACTATTGGGAGGGCGACGTTTAACACTCTTACACCCCTTTCCGTAAGAGCGTACGAAACCTTACCTTTGCTCGCAGGCTGCTCTTTGACGAGATTCTGCTGGATTAAGAAGTCGAGGTGCCCTTTTCGAACGCTGAAGGTTATATCAGCCTCGCCTGCTATCTGCTTTAGCTCTAACGAACCTCGATGGGCCAGAACTTTAAGGATGTCCAAATACTTTTCCAGCTTTGACTTTCGCACAGTGATGAACCTCTTTGCTTCTCTTCTCTGGTCTGTATATAAATCATTTAGGAATCTGGACTAAGGATTTCTCATCCTTATTCTCCAATTTACCTCGCAAAATGCTTCTAAATGGCCTTTAAGATTATGTGGATGAGTTGTTATCATGATCTGGCGATTACTTCTATGCCTCGTTGATCCCAGACTACTACTGTAACTGGTGTTGTTGGAATGACTCCATCACATTCTATTGTGTAAACAAGCATATATTCTTGGTCGTAGCTTGGAGTAACACTCACTATATTGAGCCCCTCTACTTGAAAGTTGTCTTTTTTCAGGTTGGTTATGGGCATTCCGTCTTCTCCTGCTACGGCTACTTTGATCTTGTTATCAATGGTGTCGATGACTTTCAAGCTTAGGAACGCTGTTGCGATGAATTTGTATCCCTCCAATCCTATGGAGGTTATGTTGAGCGCAAATGTGGCGCTTGCTGCTGAGTAAGAAACAGTATCATTCCAGTGAAAAGCTAATCCCTGGGAATAATTGATGTTTGTGCCATCAGCTAGATCATATGCTAAGATGACTCCATAACCAGGATACGCTTTGCTTAGGTCGTTTTGCCATTGGTTCAAACTATCTTCCAAGGCAAAGTTATTATCGAGGGGGGATGCTGTGTAGCTGGCTAGGCTTATCTCTACTAGGCGAATTGTGCTGAACTTTGCGTGCTCTACCAATGTTATATACTCTTCCCATTGTTCGTATCTGTAGTACGTTCCCGCACTATACATTATTGCCCCTATGGAAATCATCATGAGGGCTATCATCATGACCGCAATAACGATGAATTGGCCTTTCCTGTTTCTGACGATCCTCACGGCGTTATCCCCTCACGAGTTGCAAGACTAAGATTCTTGGGCTGTATTCTCCTTGCTGTCCAGGGATGATATACGACACTGAAGCTGTCGAATCTGAAGCGGTGAACACCTCCGGAGCACCATAGCGTATAGGAAAATGCTGGTTGATCATGGTATCTGACGCATCGTATATGGTCAAGTCGAAATATGTATCCAAAGGTAAAAAAATCGTCAGCGCAAGAGTAAGTTCTCCCCACTCCGTTTCGTTATAAATGAAGCGGCTTAAGAGTCCTTGCTCATCTAAGTCGTGGAGAACATTATGTCCCATTTTTTCGAGATCGCTAGCTTCATATTTTGGGCTTGAAGGAAGTACAGCAAATATGTTGACAAAGGCGAAAACGGAGAAAATAATGAAAGAAGCGAGTATAGTTTCGATGACGCGCATCTGTCCCCTGGTGTCCCTTACCGTTCTCATGCCTACTCTTTCCATAACGTTAACTCTGCAATGTATGTCATACCGGAAATAACAACGTAACGTCGAAGTTTCAGCGCAACATTACTGAATTGTTCTGAATCAGGACCAAAACTTAAGATCTCAGACGATTCCCAAAGTGAAAACGGACCAGCCACTATTACCGTTTTACGGCCTCCTTCTCCTCGTCCCAGTGTAGTGCTCACTGTAAAGAGTAGTAATGCAGGGTCCATAGCTTGGAGTCCGGGAAAAGTATTGTTCCAATAGACATAGCCATAACCCTCAGTAATCTTATCTTCGTTCCCATCGCCGCCTGGGTATATCTCCGTCAGTGTCTCATCATAGTTGTATGACATTATATTATGAACCCATCGCGCAGAACTCGTATTGGTAAGTTCACCTCGAAATGACAGGATAATGGTGTCTCCAAAAGTGTTAATCTTCATCACGTTTTGTACTTTTTGATCTTGTTGCGCCACTACCATTGTCGATATGCCTGCGACCGTTACCCTCATAATTGCGACAGCTGTTTCGAGAATGTAATCGGGCGGAATTTCCAGAAGTTGGGTCCCTCCACATCTCCCCAAAGCGTCCGTGAACAAAGTGTTTGGTCGAGTGACATTGACTAAAGGTTCATCTACCTTATCGAGCTTCTTTGCCGTACAAAGAATTGTGACGCTTACTTGGGCATTTGGAATAGATCTCCCATCTTCGCTACGGGTCACGTTAATTGCGAAACTGACGGAATTACGTGCAGAGTCAATCTGAAGATCCCAGTCAACCTCGAAGGGTCGAAAAATGCTGAGGCTGAAGCCATATTCCTCGAGCCTAAGCAAGTCCCGTACATATGAGTATTCTATGTACCCCGGGCTTTCTTTGTCTAATCTCTGCACTTTATCCGTATCCAACGTATACAGTGAAGATTCCTCTGAAAGATCTAGTCCAAAGGCTTCAACATTGTTCTGGTCAAAGGGAAATGTGGATCCCCAATCCGGTGGACTGCCTGTCCCCAGAAGCATGGCGTTAAACACGTTCAGTGCTGTGTTTCTGAGTTGTTGTTGGTCCACTTGAAGGAGATTAACATAACTGATGGCAGGTATGGCGAACACTGCGGATGTGAAGATTACGCCTACTACTATGATTCCAATCATGTAATCATATAGTTCTCCTACCAAATGCAACCCTCCCACATAGTAGAGCGTCAATCAATATATTAAATCTTTTGTCTTACGATAGAGTGGACTGCCCCCTTCCTATCCACACATATATGCCGGTGCTATTGCGACTACAGCCCGCGACGACAGTCTTTTCGCCGCTCTCTATCACGTAGCCCTTTTCTTTGTCTGCCTTTGGACCTGGGAGAATCCATGAATCTGCCCAAATCCCTGAACTATCTTTTGAACGAGCCTGTACGTACTTAGCGGAACCGTCCGTCTGATTATACATGATCTCAACATAGTATGTTGAGTCCCGGATGCTTGAGGGCAAATCAAGCGTTTTATTTAACTGAACGTCACAATTGGTGGAGTTTGCTAGAACGTAGAGGTTCCCTAATGAGTTGGATACGTAGTCAGCAACTTCCTTCAATTCCCTCTCCATCATCTCAACGTTTATGTTGTCAATTGTATAGAAATAGAAGAGCGGCATCACAAGAATCAGTATAATCAGCGCACTAGTGCATATGAGGTGACTCATCGTTGGTGCTACCAATTCTTTGTTTCCCCCTACACACTCACTTGCACTGTGGCAATAACAAAGTTGAAAACAACCCTTTCACCATCCAGCTCAATAGAAGCTGTGTCAAGAAGATTGTCTCCTAATTGAACTGTGATATTGCATTGACCGTCTTGAACCCGATAGCCTAGGCCGTCGAAATCGCTCGGGACGCGCGGTTCCGTTCGTACACTAAGGCATTTTGCCTTAAGATCAAAATCACCAATGTTGGTTGACCAATCAGTTATATTTATCCTAGTAATCCATATGTCGACACTATTTACTAACGTATTATTAACCTCAATCGTAGAAGTCTTCATAGCTCGAACTCCATACGTTAGGGTTATGTTAGCCCAATCTGATTTCTGCTCTATTAACGCTCTGCCATAACTTCCTGCCCCGTTGGAGAGGGTCCTGTCATTTCCCAACAAATACCGTGTGTAGTTCTCTCCAAAGTTAGCGTACTTCGTTTTCGTACTGTATCGTATATACCCAGTACGGTCAGAATAACTCGCGTCTGGGTAGTCAATAACATTTACCACCAGCGGCATTCCTCGTAAGGCATCGTTGGGCATTAACTCTAATTGTCCATATTTCACGGTGAACCGTGTTGAACGAGATGCCTGAGGTTTCCAAGCAATGTTTTCCAGTGCGTCGTCAAAGGCCAAAAGCGACGTCTTTGCAACATCAAATTCAGTTGCTCCTCTCTGCTGCTCTAATAGTTGGTAAGTATAAGTAGAAGCCACCAGGACAAGTGTAATAGTGACGGCAGTCATGATGACAGCTGAGATCGCGTATGAAACGCCCAGCTTGTTGGGTAGAAAGGAAAATTGTGACTTTTTCATACACTCACCATTACTATGACGGAGGTCCCTGTGCGCCAAAGAACACTGGAACGAGCTTTGACGCTACGATGGCTATGATCACAAGTAGGGCGGAGTGCTTGAATCCAGCGGACAAGGCTTCTTCGCTGATTTTGCCTGCTACCAAACCTATGAGATAGCAGTGCATTATCACTGAGACTGAGAAGATCATCGTCATAAACTCTATATTCAAGGCAGCGCCTCGCGTTTCGGCCACACCTAGTGTCTGGGAGGTGAAGATGAGGGTCATGAGGGTCGTTGCCACCAATAGAACTGCGGCGAAATAGGGCACCAGAATGTAGGGTCGAACGGCCATTTTCTTCTCTTTGTTCACTTGTTCGGTCATGGTGTTGAATCTCGTGAGCGATTCAATCATCGCGATTGTTCCACCACCAACGTCAATGGCTTCTACTAGGAGGAACATGACGATTTGAGTCAGCCAGCTTCTAGTTCGCCCCACAAAATCCAAGAATACCTTTCGGAGTGGAATGCCCCAGGAAATCTCAGCTGAAATGTTCTTCAGCTCTTTGCTGAATGCGCCATAGTCACGTTCTGAAAGGTTCTCAATACACTTTTCGGGGGCTAGACCGCTTTTCCTAGTTTCGGTCAAGTCTCTGAGAAATACAGCCACGCCTTTTTCAAGGCTGGATTTTTTCGAATAGATTCTGTGATGCACTATGGCTGGAGGTGCGGCTGAAATAACCAGTGCAATAGCCACCGCTACGGGCAGATCAATGAATGGCGTTTGAACTATCCCGAAGAACCCCGTAAGCAAGAAGGCAACCAAAACGCCCACGGCAGAACTGATCGCATAGACCTTATATGGTCGCATCTCACTGACGGGTGTCTTAGGTTGCATGGTATGGGCCAGGTATATGAAGACAAACGAAAGCATTGGAGTAAGAACGTAGGTGTACATTAACATCGTGGAATAGTTGGCGAGTCCCGTGCTGTATATCGACTCAACGCTGAACAGAATGTAGAAGCAGAGGGACATGAGAACCATAATTATTATGAAGGATTCCAGAAGTGTTCCCAGACGCTCAGCCGCAGCCTTCACTCTTGTAGATCTTTCTTTGAAGATGTCCCCTGCTTTCGTTTCAAGGAAATGTAGGACATCACCGCCGATGATGACTGTCGACGCGTATCCTGAGACAAAATCTCTAAATATATCAAGGGGATTCTTGTTTGCAGCCTTTTCCAGGGCGCTCAGCGGATCCGCTCCAAAGATTTCCACATCCTTCGCTAGGTCTCTGGCCTCCTTGGCCACAGCAGGCATCAATTCAGCTTCCGACAGTCGCTTAAAGCTCAAGAAGGGTGGTATGCCCCCAGATGCCATAACGGTGACGTAGGTTGCTGCAAACGGCATCTCCCGTTCTAATGCACTGGCTCTTTCGCTCGCCATAGACATCGGTACTACGATGAATCCTATCATAACGTAAGCAGGCATCGGCACCAAGAAGATCAACGGCATAAATTGAAAGACGTATACCAGCACAATTGCTGCCACAGTCACTGGCAGCGTGAGCAAGGCCGAGAAGAACATTAGAGAAACATATGTTTCTGGATAAATGGTGATTCTGGCCTTTTCTAGCTGGTCCCTGAATTCGTAGACGTTTCTGAGGAATTTAGGTGCGATGCCTCCGAAGAGGCGGAAGGACAAGCCTTCAAGCGTGTCGAGCAGAGGCATAAGTTTCTACTTCCCTCGCATAGAACTCTTTCGGTCGTGTGTAATATTCGGTCAGAATGGCGGCGACATCTTTGTAGCTCCGAATTTTGCGTTCTCGCATCCAGTGCAACACATTTTTTCGACGCTCCAGCTCCTCCTTCATCTTGTCCTGGCTGAACCCTCGGCTATCACCTATCTTCTTAAGCATAACACCATCAAACACCGAACTGCTGAAATCATCCACAACCGGCCTCCACTTGAACGTGTTTCTATATTTCTCGTAGTCGGCGATTTCATTCACTGACACCACTCGTCTATGTGCTTTCAATTCTCCAGCTTTAGGGAGATGAACCCTTTTGATTGATGCCACAACATTCATTAAAGGCATGTAGGCTGGCGCAATATCCATAGGCTTTTGAGTTAACCGCTTAACGGCAGAATCAACACTATCTGCGTGCATGGTACACATGCCACCGTGACCTGTTGCTAGCGCTTGAAACAGAACATACGCTTCAGCACCGCGGATCTCTCCAACGATCAACATGTCGGGACGATGCCGCATAGAGCTCTTAACGAGATCGAAAAGTGTTACTTCACCAGCAAGACTCTCTCCGAGACCATAGCTTCTCCGTGCAATGAGCGATACCCAGTTTTCATGAGATAAATTGAGTTCAGCGGTCTCTTCGATTGTGATGATTTTGCTGCCAGGCTCAATTAGGCAGGCAAGAGCGTTTAGGGCTGTAGTCTTTCCAGAAGCTGTTCCACCAAGAACCATGACAGAGGCTCTGCTTTCTAGGCACATCCAAAAATATGCCGCCATCTCTTCAGAAAACGTTCCAAGGTTGATTAAGTCTATAATGGAGTAGGGGTCTTCTCGAAACTTTCTGATCGTGAAGGCGGTTCCGAAGGGTGTTACCTCACGTCTATAGCAAACGGCTAACCTATGTTTACCGGGCAGAGAGGCATCAACTATTGGAAAAGCAGAGCTGACGTGTTTTCCAGCCATGTGAACAAGCTTCACCACGGAGTTATCGAGTTCCTCGTCACTATGAAAGAGAAGGTTTGACTCCAAGTTCTCGTACTTTCTGTGCCAAACATAGACTGGTTTTTCCACCCCGTCACAAGAGACGTCTTCAATATTTGGATCCCGCATCAACGGATCGATCCGGGCAAAACCAATCAAATCTCGTTCAGCATAGTAGAGAATCTTGGACCAAGAGACGTCGGGTAGCCATCCTAGGCTTATTCGGTACTTGTTGACGATCTTCTCAGCTTCGTTGGCAAAGAATTCTCGTGGGTTCTCAATTGCTTCCTTTGGTGCCCCAATTTCAGCGATGAGGATATCTAGGATTCTGTTATAGATATTCCTTTCAAGCATATCAAGTTGAAGTTCGTCGAGAATGTACTTGAACTGGCCTGTAGAAGGATTTTGCACTATTGCAACGTGTACAAAGGGTTCGTATAGGGGGTACCGCTCAACAGTTTTGAAACCTCTTGGCATTTGAGGAGGAGGAGCCGCTGGTCGGAGAACTTCGGACTTGCGTTTCTTCCTAGAAGTACCGAAGTCTTTGGCGGCAGCTCCGAAGGAGTTTTTTAGTTTCTGTAGCATTGTAGTTCTCCTATGCAATAGAGGCGTTACTCAGTATTAAATCTTGCGTCTTACGAAAGCATACTACGTCTACCTGAGCTTTAGTGCGAACCAGAATCATTCGTGGTGCTGTAGTATTCTTCATATTGCTTTCGTGAAATGAAGCCGGCCTCACCGCCTGAGCGTCTCTTTAAGATCAGGACCGTAACAATGACTATTATTACTAGAATTACGGCTAGTAAGACCCATATGAGTGTCGACTCAAAGAAGCCTGGAGCGGAGGGGGCAAGGTTAATAGCATTTGAGGCAATTTGCCCATCGCTCACGATGATCTGGTGGCTCGTTGTATCATACCCTGTCTTGCTTATTTGGATAACATAGGTGCCAGCTTTGACATTACTGAACACTACATGACCCGTAATGTTGGTTGTACCGCTTAGAGGCGGCTGTCCACTGGGTTGAGAAATTGAAGTGACTGTCGCGTCGCTAATGACATTTCCCTCCAAATCTTGGACAGAGATAAGGAGGTCTCCTCCGACACCGAGAGGATCAACTATCACTTCTACTTCACTTTCTCCGCCGGCGTATCCGGATTTTGAAGCGGTCGCCGTAATTGTAGCAACAGTTTGTGTCTCCACCGTTGGGGCTGTAAACACTGCGGTATAATATCCGCGCGCGAGCACATCGTCGATTATATTCGAAAAGTTTCCGCCTATGTTAGACGTAAGTTCGACGGTTGCACCAGGAACGGGAGCGGGAGGAGTTTGGGCGTCCTCAGTGACGTAGACCCGTATAGATGTTTGTTCACCAGAAGCAGTGTAATTCGGATGCGTAGTGACAGAAACTGTAAGGGGCGGATCTATCACATAAGTGTATATAGGTGCATCCCCAGGAGTGTAACCAGCTGATATGGCGGTTATGATCACTGAACCCGCCGTGTAGGCGGAGTAGAATTTTGTCGTGGAATGTGTAAGGCC
>CAYGBA010000048.1:0-12027 GCA_964347995.1 uncultured Candidatus Bathyarchaeia archaeon
CCTTGCAGGGAAGAGTTTCGAAGAGCGTATATTTGGTGGAATGCGAGACTTCTCCAGAGAGCTTCATGGAACCCATAATCGAATTTGCCCCAACTCACATACTGATTGTTGATGCCGCCGCGCTGAGTCTGAACCCCGGCTCTTGGAGACTCGTAGATCCCGAACAGATTACCAACAGACCGGCCATATCAACTCACGCTTTATCTCTCCGGATTTTTTGCAGCTATCTTATAGAATCGATCGGCACAAAGATTGTTATACTAGCTATACAGCCAGGAGACTCCAGTTTTGGAGAAGGATTAACGAGGGCGGTTGAAGAGACCGCGAAACACCTGGTTGATCTGCTGTCGAACATTCTTGCGTAGCAGACTTGCCCCCACCGCTATGGCTGTCTGAAACCATCAACACGGAGATAAGACTTAAGAGACTTTTTCTTATGTTGATTTGGGAAGAGTTTACACATGGACAGAATCACCATGACTCACGGTGCTGGTGGAACCGTGATGAAAGAGCTCATCGAAAAACACGTGCTAGCCAATCTGGGAGGAAGCAGGGCCGAGGTGCCTCTGGAAGCCCTCGATGACTCAGCTGTAATCAACGGCATCGTGTTGAAGTCCGACTCGCACGCAGTGAAACCGCTCTTCTTTCCGGGAGGCGACATTGGGAGACTAGCTATCGCAGGAACCGTCAACGACATAGCGGTGATAGGCGCTGAACCCGTTGCGCTTACATCTGCTTTTGTACTAGAGGAGGGGCTTCCGATAGCAGACTTCGACCGGATTCTCAAGAGCATGGCTGAGACCTGCAAAGAAGCTGGAGTGCACATAATCACAGGTGACACGAAAGTTGTTGAAAAAGCCTCCCTGGGAGGCTGTGTTATCAACACCTCAGGGATAGGGAGACGAACTGACGCATTAGACAAAAATATCGCCACAGTGGAAGCGCACCGTTCTCTTGACGCAGAGTGGATTCTTGACTCGAACCTGAGGGATGGAGACACCATCATCATTTCAGGGACTGTGGGAGACCACGGGTTAGCCGTGTTGTCCGCTCAGGAAGGCTATGACTTCGGAAGCCAGATAGAGTCTGATGTTGCTCCACTGAACAATTCGATTATGGACATGCTCGAGGTTGGAGGAATCGTGGCCATGAAGGATCCAACGCGGGGAGGCCTCTCCAACGCACTGAATGAGTTCAGTGAAAAATCAAAGGTTGGAATCCTCGTGGAGGAGGAGAAGATACCTATTCGTGGAGACGTTGCGGCTGCTTGCGGGATGCTCGGCATCGATCCAATGGACGTGGGAAACGAAGGGAAGGTGTTGATAGGCGTCATACCCAATAAGGCTGAAGAGGTCTTGGCCGTGCTGAGAGCGCGTAAGGAGGGTAGAGAGGCCCAAGTGATAGGAGAAGCAACGACTGAATTCGATGGGGTTGCGTTGGAAACCGTCGTGGGGGGAAAGAGGCTCCTCGCACCTCCGATAGGAGATCCTGTTCCCAGGATCTGTTGAAAACACCTAAGGGCTAACCATGTGTTGGCCCCAAATTCTGCATGTTCCTTCGTTAGAGACCATGCAGGCCCCTTTCGGAGTAGAAGGCGTGCAAGTCTTCATGAAGAGAGGGCACTCTGGGGGACTTATCTTTCCAATCATGACCAGATGACAGAGACAGCCTGGTAACAGGTCCCTCGAGTGCGTCACTTCGACGTTGTATTTTTCTCGGGCGTTACAGAACCTGAGCTCTTCTCTAAGCGCCAGTGCTGATGAAGGGATTCTTCCCAGTCCTCTCCAGCGTCCTCCTACCGTCTCAAAGGCCCTTTTGATGAGTCGTTGAGCCTTGAGGTTCCCCTCCTGCGTGACAGATCGCTTATACTCGTTCTCCAACCTGGCCGCTCCCTCTTTGATCTGCTTTAGAAGCATAGAGATTGCGAAGAGAACATCTAGAGGCTCGAATCCGGCAACCACAGTTGGCATGTTGTACGCTTCAGGAAATATCTGGTAGGGCTCCATTCCGATTATGGTGGAGACATGCCCCGGTGCGATGAAGCCATCAATGTGCAAATCGCCAACGCCTAGAAGCATCTCCATAGCTGGCGGTATGAGCCTGTGGGAAACGAGAAAGCTGAGGTTTTCAGGTGGCTTATCTAATACTTCTACAGCAGTGGCTGGGGCTGTTGTTTCAAAGCCTATGGCGAGGAAGACGAAGTCTCTATCTGAGTGTCTCTCTGCCATGCTCACAGCATCACTGACGCTGTATACTACTCTTACGACGCCGCCGGACGCTCTGGCTTCATGAAGCGAGGTTTCCGAGCCCGGAACCCGAATCACATCACCAAAGGTCAGGACAGTAGCCCCAGTGAGAGCGAGTGCTATGGCCTCGTCGATTTCGGCAGCCGGGAGAATGCAGACGGGGCACCCTGGTCCAGCTATGACGTGTACGGTGCTGGGAAGGAGGGTTCTGAGCCCATAATGGCTTATGGTCCACTCGTGGGTGCCACACACGTGGCATAGCTTGACATCATGTGGTGGGGCTAGACGTTTGATGTAGTCGGCGACCCTTTTTGCAAGCTTCGGGTCTCGGAATCTAGTATGTTCCTCCATCTTTTAGGACCCTATTGAACGGCGAGTTTTACGCTCTTTATAGTGCACTCTTTTCCTGCAGCGATTTGAACCTTGCTTCCACATTTCGGGCAGAGAAGTGTGGGGGTTGGAACGTGATATGCTGGGTCGTCTTCATACTCTAGGCTTCCCTTATAACCACAGAGGGCACAGCGGACGACGCCATCCTTCTCCTCAATGTGTAGTTTTGATCCCTCCATAATCGTTCCCTTTACCAATACGTCGTAGGAGAACCGCACCTGCTCAATGCCCAGGAATGTAAGCTTCCCTATGACGAGGTGGACCGCAAGGACCTTTTTTGCGTCGTGCTTTCTAGCTTCCTCAAGAACACTTTCCACGATCTTTGTTGTCATGGAGAATTCGTGCATTTCGAGTAGGTTTCCTATCGAGGGTAGAAGAAGCTACAGTTCCAATGCGGAGACGACTTCTTTGACGCCTTCACCGCTTCTACAGTTAGTCATCACAACATGTGCATCTGGATTTATCGTCTGAACATCTCTCTCCAGCTTCTTGACGTCAATTTTCATGGGGTCAGCTAGATCTATCTTGTTTATGACAACTACGTCAGCGTCCATGAAGATGAAGGGGTGTTTGACTATCATGTAAGGCCCTTCCGTAACGCTAATTACGACGATGCGTCTCTCTGAGCCGAGGGGAAAGTCGGCGGGGCAGATGAGATTTCCAACGTTTTCAATGAAGAGCAGGTCGATATCTTCTAAAGCTAACTTTTCAAGGGCCTTTTTCACAAGATTGGCGTCTAGGTGGCACTCTTTTCCAGTGTTGATCGGGACAACTTCTACGCCGTGTCTTGAAATGAGCTCAGCATCTATGGTCGTCGTCAGATCACCTTTCAAAGCTGCGATTCTATATTTTCTCTTCAACGCCTTGACCAGCTTTTCGATGAGGGTGGTTTTTCCGGCTCCGATGGCGCCCATAACGTCGATAGCAAGCACTCTGTGTTTTTGTAGAAGCGCCCTGTTCTTTTCAGCGAGTTTCTCATTTTCCCTTAGAAGATCTGCTTCGAGTTCTATGTCGTAGATTTCGCCTTCCTCAGCTACCACCACGTCTTTTAACCGTGTTTTCAAAAGGGGTTTTCTCCTTATTCGCTCATGCTGAGGAGTTCTTCCCACAACTGGAAGGTTTCCTCTGCAGCCTTTCTATCAATTACCTGAATGGCGTATCCCGCATGGACCAGAACATATTCCCCCACACGAGCATTTACCAGCGCAGTATTTACATCTCGAAGCACGCCTTCACCAAAATCAACCTTAGCAACATCCCCTTTGGCCTCGATGACCTTAGCGGGGATTGCGAGACACATTTTCCATCACCTACCTGAGAGTAGCCCAAAAAGCATCGACTGTGAACACTGAAATGGCCACAACATAATCTTTTCCGCACTTCGACCAGTTGAAAGTAGTTTGTTCATATGCGCCCACATTAATGTTTCTCTGTCTCTTGCTCGCACTGCTAGCGATGAACAAAAGCCTTAAAGAAACTCAGAAACATCATGATCGAGGGACAAAGCATGGTTTCGTTACGATCACTTGCTCCATCACTAACCCGCGTTACCGTAGCAGCAGCCGTAGGGGCTGCTCTCCATATAGGACAAGGCAATCCCAAAATCGTCGACCAAAGGGCGGTCGACTTTTCACGAGCGCTCCTAGCTCAAATGGATATTGATGGCGCGGTGATTTCTTGCGAAGGCCCAAAGGATAATGCCCCCGCCTTCAGCCGTCGAGAGAAAGTGGGCACGGGACAAGGGCCAAAGATCGAGTTCGTTGTGGACCCTGTGGATGGTACAACTGCCACGTCCAAGGGAAGAAAGGATGCCATCTCCGCCTTAGCATGCGCTCCTCAAGGTTGCCTGCAAGTTCTCCCAGACGATGGCTACTACTTCAAAGTAGCCACAGACCATCACTCGAAGGACAAGATCTCCCTAGATATGTCTGTTCAAGAGATCGTGGAGATAGTGGCGGAACAGAAGCGGATGCAGCTTGAAAACTTCACAGTCATCATGCTTGAACGGGAAAGGCATCGAGCGATCTTGGAGGATCTACGAAAACTGGGCGTCAGAATAATCTTGATACGAGATGGCGACATAGCCGCCTCTGTCGTCACCTGCATCCCCAACTCAGGCATCGATCTCCTGATCGGCGCAGGGGCTGGTCCAGAAGCCACAATCGGAGCAACCGCCGTCAAATGTCTTGGCGGGACGATGCTAGTCAACGTTTGGAAAGATGAAAGAGACGGTTTAGAGAGATTGGAAAGGCTGAGAGTTGAGGGCGTTGACATAGCGAAGACTTATTGTGAGAAGGAACTAGCTAGAGGCAATGAATTGGTCTTTGCCGCCTCTGGCGTCACAAAGGGAGAGCTCCTAGATGGAGTACGTTTTACTCCTTACGGAGCCATAGTCAGCTCGATCTGCGTCAGACTGCCAAGTGGGACTTTTGAGAAATCAGAGACGATGTTACGATTTAAGGGGCATCCAGTATATGAGCAGTTGACATGAAAATGCGCGCGCACCACCCAGACCTTAATGATGTCGTGCAATTAAGCGTTATGCGTAACATGCAAGCGCATGAATGCGTGCGCGATATATGAACAGACATATTCATCGTTGCGAAGTGTGCACATTGTGTCTCTTCAATAGAGTATCTTGGGGAACAAGCGATCTTTGAGGATAGTCCAAAGAATAGTGAATGCCTCGGCTTTCTTTTCGCAGGATCGCAGAGTCTATAATCAGCTGTGCAATTAGTGCCATGTTGCGTAGTTCGACGAGGTCTGCAGTAATGATGAAATCCCAATAGTATTGGTTAATCTCTTCCTGCAAGAGAGTTATCCGCTTCTTGGCACGGGTCAATCGTTTGTTGGAGCGTACG
Source organism: uncultured Candidatus Bathyarchaeia archaeon (assembly GCA_964347995.1). Lineage (GTDB taxonomy): Archaea > Thermoproteota > Bathyarchaeia > Bathyarchaeales > Bathyarchaeaceae. Next base: position 5,498 of record CAYGBA010000048.1, read on the forward strand.
ATTCCAACGTAGTTCCACATGAGACGGCGAATCTCATCCCGATTTTGGGTAATCACCACAGCTTCGTCAATATCTACAGCTTTTCCCGGTTCCCATGGTGCGAAACGCTGTGATTGCAGTTTTTTCCCAATTGACTCTCTGCATTTCTCGGCAGTATAGTGAGCACAGACTAGAGCCTCGAGCAAGGAATTACTGGCCAGACGATTAGCTCCATGAAGACCTGTACAGGCAGTCTCACCAATCGCAAGGAGGTTCCTCACATCAGTTTCGCCAGCTATTGTGGCTCTTACTCCCCCGCAACAGTAATGCGCCGCCGGAACCACTGGAATGTGATCTTTGGTGATATCAATCCCAAATGATAGACATTTTTCGTATATTCCAGGAAATCGAGCACGCACGAATCGAGCGTCCTTAGAAGATATGTCTAGAAATACGCAGTTGTCTCCGCTTTTCTTTAGTTCTTGGTCGATGGCTCTGGCAACTACGTCTCGAGGAGCAAGCTCTTTCATCGGGTGATAATCGACCATGAACGGTCTTCCTCGTTTGTCATGAAGAACTGCTCCCTCGCCTCTGAGCGCTTCAGAGATCAGAAAAGATTCTTCATTAGGATGGTAAAGGAACGTGGGGTGGAATTGGGTGAATTCCATGTTCATGATGGTGGCTCCAGCACGATATGCCATGGCGATCCCATCTCCAGTGGCGATAGCCGGATTTGTTGTATGAAGATAAACCCTTCCGATTCCTCCAGTTGCGAGCACGGTTGTTTTCGCAACAAAGTTCCGAACTACAGAATGTTCAGTATCCAAAACGTAACAACCTAGACAACGATTTTGTGTGATTGCCAGATTGATCGCGATATGGTTTTCAAAAAGCCTGATGGATGGAGTCTTGTCGATGACATTTAGCAGAGCAGCTTCAACTTCTTGACCTGTAAGATCCTTTGCATGAACAACCCGTCGCTTTGAGTGGCCTCCCTCCATTCCTAGATCAAGTTCACCTGTGGCTGTTCGAGAGAATCGGACTCCAAGGTTCATGAGTTCCTTTATACGTGCGGGGCCTTCTCGCACAATCTTTTCAACCACCCACCTCTTGCTCAAACCGCTACCACAATCTAGGGTATCTTTCACGTGTGTCTCAAACGAGTCCACGGGTGACAAAACCGCGGCAATTCCGCTTTGCGCATAATTTGTGTTTGACTCAGCTTTCTCCTTCTTGGTAACTATAACCACTTCTGCGGAATCAGCAACCTCCAACGCAAGCGAGAGACCTGCGATTCCACTGCCAATCACAAGAACGTCTGAGACAACATCTAGCGTGCCCATACTCATCGCAGACAGTAACGTGATTGATGTATTTATTGATTGAATAATAGCCAATGGATGAGCTAACCGCTTAGAGAAAGCGTGCGGGCTACGTATCTTGTGATTTGTGTTTCCACAGGTAAATAGATAGCAAATAGACTTATATCTCAGATTTGAAATTCCCATACGAGAAAGCTGGAGAGCCTGCAAAATGCCTTGTGAGTCAAAAAAAGGAAAATACGAGTGCTGCGGTAAGACTTTCGACACCAAGGAAGACATGGAAGCACACAAGGAAAAGATGCACAAGAAATCCTGTTGTTCCTAGCCTAGCCAACGCAGCCCAAAAGGCAACCCACCATCTCCCTTTTTTCTGTGGCACCTATATCGCCCTTTTCTCTTTCCTCAATTCCGACCGTGTAAAGTGTTAGCGCATGTTCACTGACTATTGGGTATAGTGACCTATCTCTTAGAGATGTTTCGAGGTCTTCGACCTGCTTGCGCATAATGGATTCCTATCAGACAAAACCGAAGTTGGCTGCTATAACCTGACCGAAAGATACGCCACCATCCCCTGGTGGGATTTGGTTGTGAACGACGAATTTGAGACCATTTCTCTCGACGGTTTCTCTGATTTTCAGCGTGATATGCTTGTTATACGCGACTCCTCCGGAAAACCCAATCGCGTCGACACCCAGCTGTTTCGCTTTTTCAAGGGCCAGCTGAGCGAGAGCTTTAGCTATATAGGATTGCGCAGCACAGGCTAAGTCCTCGACTGGGTGCTCATCTTTCTGGGTATACACCTCTTGGACCATGAAGGTCGTATCAATCACATCATCTCTGATTCTGGGGGTCAAGTCCAAAACGTCCTCGCCTCTGATCGCTACGGACTCCAACTTCATTGCAGGTTCCCCTTCATAGGTGCGTTCGTAGCACAGGTCCAGCGTAGCGGATATGGCATCCAGCACCCGGCCGCAACTCGTGGTCTTCGGCACGGATGCTCTCTGCAGCTGGCTAGTGATGATTTCGACTTCCTTCTCCCTGTGGGGAAAGTGGCTACTTCTCGAGATCAGCCATCGTTCAATATCGACCACGTCGTGAAGTATGCCAGCAGCCATTCTCAAGGGATAGAGCGTCGCCAAGTCGCCTCCAACCATAGGCTGTTCTTGGAGGTGAGCGAGACGCTGGAATCCCTCATAATTGCAGTGTAGTATCTCCCCGCCCCACGCGGTCTGGTCTGAGCCGTAGCCGAATCCATCGCATGCGATTCCCACGATCTCGCTGAGATTATGTTCGCCCATCAAGGACGCGATGTGGGCGTGGTGATGCTGGATCGGAACAATCGGACACTCGAGTGCGTTACCCAGACGGTGAGCTAGCCTCGTGGATGCGAATTGGGGATGTAAATCGCAAGCCACAACCTCAGCCTTGCTGTTTGTTAACCGGGCGAGATGATCAATGACGTCTTTCAGGAAGTTGAGGGTCTCTAGGTTCTCGACGTCCCCGACGTGCTGTGAGATGAAGGCCTTTCGCTTTGAAAGCAGACAGGCCGCTACGTTCTCCTCGGCCCCGACGCCCAAGATGCACTTGTCCGTCAACGACTCCAACCGGATCGGCGTGGGAGCGTAGCCTCTTGAACGGCGGATTAGGCTCTGGTTCTGTGCGTGGACACGGACAACCGAATCGTCACATCTCTGCGCTATGTTTCTGTTGTGGAAGAGGAAGAAGTCGACGGTTTCGCCCAGCCTCTCTATAGCCTCCTGATTCTCAGTCACTATCGGCCTATTCGGCGGGTTTGCACTCGTCATTACGAAAGCAGGCTCGCTCGCTCTGTCGAAAAGCATGTAGTGTAGCCCAGTGGAGGGCAGCATCACGCCGATGTTGTGGAGACCTGGCGAAACTAGTTCCGAGAGATAGTAGTCACGCCGCTTTCGTAGCAAGACGATAGGCTTAATATAGGACGCAAGCAACGTCGCCTCTTCTTTGCTCACGTGTGCAAACGAGCGTATTGTCTCGAGGTTAGGAGCCATTATGGCAAAGGGTTTTTGGGCTCTATACTTGACCTTGCGCAGTCTGGCAATGGGCTTGGAGTTCGTTGTTGCAGTTGTCACGTGGAAGCCTCCGTTTCCTTTGATCGCGACGATATATCCTGTCTCTAGGAGTCTTCCGGCCTCCCTGATGGGGTTCGTACTCTGCACGTTTTGTCCATCGTTATCCGTTAAGTAGACTTGAGGGCCACAGGCTTTGCACGCCACTGTTTGAGCATGGAACCTTCGGTTTGAGGGATCTTTGTACTCTGTGTAGCAGAACTCACACATCGGGAAGCTGTGCATAGTGGTGTTTGGTCTATCATAAGGGAGCTCCTTGATTATGGAGTATCTGGGACCGCAATTCGTGCAGGTAATGAAGAAATAGTTGAACCGTTGGTTGCTGGAGTCCCGCAATTCCTTCAGGCATTCGTCACAGATTGAAACGTCGGGTGGTATGACTGAGCCCGAAAGTTCGGCTTGTCTAGCGCTTTCGAGAATCCTGAAGTCTTCAGGCTCTCTTACGTCTTTTTCATAGTTCGTAGTCAAGTGATATAGCTGGGCGAGGGGCGGCAGCTTTTCATTCAGCTCCTCGAGGAAACGTTTCACGCTTTTCTCTGGGCCCTCAACAACCATCTCGACGGTTGCATCTCCTCTGTTTCTGACATATCCGACTAGTCCGTTGTTCACAGCGATTCGATATACGAAGGGTCTGAAGCCTACGCCTTGAACAATACCGCTGACCTTGATTTGCGCGCGCAAAGTTGATCTGAACCTTCTGTTAAGCATCCCTGAACATAAGTGGTCCTAAGTTTTGGCCCAGCATGACGCATGTCATTGTCTCATCTATCTTTGGTTTTGGCCGTCATATAAATGTGAGTTACTGGCGAATAACTGGCACCGCGGCGATTACTATCGCTGAACCTCGACGTGCACGCGCGAACGCATATTCTTTTATGATTGTACAGTGAAGTAGATAATGTTGCTATCGATTCTTTTGAATAGGGGAGAAGTATGGTCAGCGATTTCTTCTCAGGTTTTGCAGCTCATGCACACACCAGAAATGAAATTGAAACAGACCCGAGTAAAGAGATGGCGTTAAGGCGGAGAAACAACCCAGATGAAGCTCAGAAACTGGTAGAAGGTGTCCTTGACAAGATCGAAAGAGATATCTCAACCGCAGGATACGCTCTGGAAGACGTCAAGCTCTTGATTCTCTATCTGAGCTATAGGGGCGACAACGAAGAGAAGGATAGACGCATATGTGAAAGCATCCTAAGGACCATTGAGAACAGATTCAGAAACACATCAAACCAGCTTCGCTTGATTGGCCATACTACTGCGGGGGAAATAGAGAATGAAGATCTCAAGTTGTCGAAAGTTTCAGGAATCGGATATAATGGGCTATCTCTTTTGGCTCTGGTCACCAACCTTCCTGTAGGTGTGGGTCGAACTTTCGGTCTGGAAACACCGGAAGAAGCCCTTGAACAAGGGAGGGAGATGGTTCATGATGCGTGGGTTGACTTCACTGAGAGCGTGGAAAGCAGGGAACACACTCAGAAAAGCAAGACGCTTTTTGTGTTAACCCAAGGACCTACTATAGGGAGTTTACAGGTTCCTGGAAAAAAGGGATTTGAGCACTTCCTGGCAGAAGGAATTGCAGGTTTCGTTGGTCATTCACGTGAGGCAAAGATAACCAGGATGATTGGTGGGAGCTCTGGTGATGGACTTTTGGCAAAGACCTTCCGTCAATTCTACGGGAAGCTCGGAAGGCAATCCGAATCCAAAGTCCTCAATAATGAGGCTGTATGTGTCCTAATTCCCAATCTACTTGAGCCGTCTATTGGTAGCGATGTGACCCCAATTAAGAGAATTGGGAAATCCCATACATTCAACTTCGATCAAGAAGCGATGCCAAAGTTCATTGACATCAAAAGCATTGACAACAAGGACCCTGCTGAGCTGTTCGCCGACGTAATATCCGAAAACGAAGCAAGCAGATTGAACGAAGAAGGGAAGCCATGGATTGCTAAAAAGGAATTGTTCAGTTTCCTCAGTGAATTTCAGGGAATACCTGTACATCCAGCTATAGGCAAATACGCTTTCGCGTTTCCCTTTGGGAATTACACTCCGGTTTGTCCCATAAGAGTGACCAAGAAGCGGTGCGCTGATCGTGAAGAAAGAATTATGGATTTGGCTCATCCCATCAGAAGCTACGAGGCCACAATGAAGGGCTATGTCGCTGAAATTGACTATGCAAAGGTCCAAAAGGGGGCACGGAAACTGTACAAGATGCTTAGAGAAAATCGGGAATTCAGTAAGAGAGACGTCACTCTCATCGTTTCCTGTATCAGTCGGAGACTGGCAGAGTTGATGGCTGGATGCGAATCGAAGACTGAAGCTGAAATTCTGAAAGATGCACTGTCATCAACCCAGTTGCTAGGCTTTCTGGCATACGGTGAGTTATGGGCCTCTCATCTCCTTGAGGAGCCTTATCATCACAACTTCAGTTGTTGGGGAATCACATTTCGCTCTCAGGAAGGGAGGAAGGAAGAGCGCAAGATTACCGAACCTGTAACACTTGAGGTTTCTGAAGTTCTTCCAGGTCGTATCTCAACAGGATATGAAAAGCTTGACAATTTGTTGCTTGGTGGGATTCCTAAGAATTATGCAGTGGTATTGACCGCACCTTCTTGTGACGAGAGGAACCTGCTGATGGAGGAATTCCTTGAAACCGGAGTGAAAAATGATGAGGTCACATTTTGTGTCACCACTGACCCTGGGAAAGCGAAGAGCCTTGCGAAGGAGTTTCCAGCAAGCTTCTTCCTCCTAATCTGCAATCCCCAAGCGGACCAAATCATCAGGGATATGCCCAACGTATTCAAGCTGAAAGGAGTGGAAAACCTGACCAACATTAACATTGCTTTGACCTCAGCGTTTCGCGGATTGGATAGGTCGCCAAAAGCACCAAAACGAGCCTGCATTGAAGTTGTCTCAGACATTTTGCTGCAGCATCATGCTATTCAGACGCGGAAATGGTTGACTGCACTCATCCCTGAGTTGAAGGCAAAAGGGTTCACAACTCTGGCAGTAATGGATCGCGATATGCATTCTCCCCAAGAAGTCCATGCAATCATAGGTCTATTCGATGGAGAGATCAGCCTTTACGAGAAGAAAACAAGGAAGGGGTCAGCGAAATTCCTAA
>CAYGBA010000049.1:0-11602 GCA_964347995.1 uncultured Candidatus Bathyarchaeia archaeon
AAGTGATGGTCTGGCTCCTCAGAAAGTGTGAGAAATGTAAGAGATACACACTAAACCAAGAGAAATGTCCTTATTGTGGAGGAGACGTGCACATCCCCCACCCCGCGAAGTTCTCACCCGAAGACAGATATGCAAAGTACAGGCGTGCAATGAAAGAGTTGAGTATGAATGAATAAGACGCACATTATGGAGAAAATGAAAGTTGAGTTAAAGAACCCGATCCTGATAGAGGGCCTCCCCGGTCTAGGAATGGTTGGAAGAATAGCCACCCGATACTTGGCCAAACAATTGAAAGCGAGAAAACTGGCCGAATTATACTCGCCTCACTTTCCCTACTACGTTCTAGTAAACAAGAAGGGTGGCGTCAGACTTCTCCACGGAGACTTCTTCTTCTCGAAAGATAAAAACGGAGAGGGCGATATCATCTTCTTGACCGGAGACAGACAAGCGCAAACAATAGAGGGACAATACGATATAGCCGGCACCATACTGGATTTCGCTGAAAAATACAATGTGAAGCTGATCGTAACAATTGGGGGATACCGAAAAGAACCAGAAGAGACACCAAAAGTAGTGGCAGTATCCACCAACTCCCAGCTTCTGAACAGGGCACTCAAGGCAAACGCCATATCAAGCACCACAGGAAACCCGATCGTCGGGACAGCTGGCTTGCTTCTAGGCTTGGCAAAACTCAGAAACATAGATGCCTTATGCCTCTTAGGAGAGACCCGAGGCTACATGCCAGACCCAAAGGCGGCAAAAAGCGTTCTTCATGTCTTACAAAAGATGTTAGGTTTTGAAGTTGATCTAAGCAGACTGGACGAGGAGATAGCGGAGTCACAGAGAATTGTTGAGAGAATGCGTGAAATTGAGAAACAGAGAGAAACCTATGCAGAGAAGGCGCGAAGAACCGAAGAGGAGCGAATCACCTACATTTCATAGAAACATCGGCTTAATCTCTCTGTAGAAGAATGAAAGACGACCATATGAGAAGATTTGGAGTTCCGAGGAGAAACCACCTGATATTCATACACGAAATGGGAACCAACGAAGCGGATTCAAGCTTCTGAAGCCCCTAAATGTTATTTGAAGTCTCTTGGTTTCGCTATCGTTTCTCTTATTTTCAGTTCGAAAAATGTTGGGGCGTTTGCTGGCTTCATAACCAATGCTGTGTCTGCTCCTCCGCCGGTTCCTGCTATGGCTATTACATCTTTATCTACTGGAATTAGGCCTGCATCCGTCGCCATAACAGCAATTTCAACACAAACCTTTGTGCCTTCACCGAGTAATCTGAGCGTATTGGCCATAAGCTCCAGAGGTTGGAGAGTTCCAAACTTCTTTCTTACGGCACGCTCTGCACTGCTCAAAGCATGAGTGGAGGTCAGAATCTTGGCGCCGTGTTTCAAAATCTGATTGCGAAAGTCCTCTCTTAACTCGTGCATTCCTGGCTCCCGAAATCCCACATGATGTGTAACCACAACCACATCGATGTCCTTGAACATCTGCGCGGCTTTGGCTCCGGTTTCACCAGTAGTGGAGGCCACAACAATAGTCCTTATTCCCTGAGCCTCAGCATACTCTTTCGCAAGCCTCAGAACAGTATCAGTGTTGTGCTTCCCAGCCAACTCAAAATAAACGGTTTTACGTTCAACTGAACTCATTTCTGTCTTGCTCCTAAACCATATAGAAATTTGCGCATTATTTTTCACGAGGAAGCCTAAGTCAATAAATTACGCACGCCACCCTGATGGCGGCCATTGTTATTCTAGTCTAGGCGGTATCGCGACTGCTGTCTGGGTTCGCCGAACCCCCTTTAAGGACCCAAGCTTGTCTATAATCCCTCTGAGCACATCTATATTGGCGAATTCAGCATAGGCAACAACGTCAAACTGACCAGTGACAGCGTGGGCCATCTTTACTCCTTCAATCTTACGCGCCTCTTCGGCAATCTCCCAAACCCTCATGGGCTCGGAATTAATGAGTATGTACGCTTCCAATACAAACACCACACCGAATATACAATGACTTCTTTATTCTATTTTTCTATCAGCTGCACACACGTTCTATTTTCATGCGATTACAAAGTGAAGGGGCCTAGAAAACAATTCTTTCAACAAAATATAATAGCGATTAGTTTGGCAATCCAATCTAGTGTAGTACACTATTTTGGTGGATAAGCTGAAGGAAGCCATCATTCTGTCTGGGGGAGAAGGTTGGAGACTCAAGCCGTATGAGTGGATGCCGAAACCGTTACTGAAAATAAACGAACAGACACTTATAGACCTGCAAATATCTTGGCTGCGAACAAACGGGTTCAAGAACATAATCGTCGCCTCAAACAGGGACGATCTAACCTCGCTGCCCGTTGAATATTCTCTTGAAAAGACGAAGCTTGGAACAGGCGGAGCGACAAACAAGGCCTTCAAAAAGATCAAAGGCGACGTAGCCTATGTGATGAATGTAGACGACATAGTCTTCTACAATCCCTCTGAACTCTTTGAATATGCCCCTAACGGTGCTGGTGTTCTCCTTGCTAAACCGAGACTGCCTTTTGGTAGAGTGACGCTTAGGAACGGTACACGGGTTGTTCGGTTTGAGCATCGATCCTATCTCGACTTCTACGTTAGCGCCGGACATCATGTGTTTAAGAAATAGATAGTTCAGAGGTTCTTTCCAGAAAAAGGCGATTTTGAATTCTCCACGATGCAGAGACTTGCCGATAGCGGACTTCTTCAGGGATACACCTATCATGGAATGTGGCTCACCATCAACACTATGAAGGATCTAATCGATGCCAGAGCATACTTGAAATACGAACATGGAAAGTATGAGTAACAATCGCGTAAGCATCCGTGGATGAGTGGTTGAATCTTGTCCGTTGTTTACAGCTATTTGGCATGAGTAAAGAGGGCAACTCATCGAGATCGAGTAGATAGCAAGAATTGAGTTTTTAGAAGAAAGGCTACTTGTTGCGTAACAAACAGGAGTTGCGCGAATGAGGAAAACTATGCGCAATTGGAACAAAACAGATTCGTGATATGAATTTTCAGTTCACAAGGCTTAACCTCCCTCATCATGAAACACCTGCTTGGGTCCTCTGCAACAAACCACATGGACTCAATGGAAACGTTGAAAAGAGATGGTTAAGAGTTGAACGAAATCCAGAAAAACAAGGCTCAGCCATCAGACTTCGTCAGCTCATTGGAGAACATTGAGAGCGCTGTCGAGAGATTATCAACAGTATTGGAAGGGATGAAAGAATTGGAGAATCATTGGAAGAATCCTCAAGAAATGACAAACCGCGTTAACAAGAAAATACCAAATACTGAAAAAAACAAGCACCTAACAAATCTGATAAAAGATGAGAAACCAGCAGAGACGCCACATCGAGAACCCAAGGAAACGCATGATGAGATCAAAATGATGCGCACCAAGTTCCAAGACGCTGAAAGCGAAGTTCCAGAGACTAGGAAAACTGAAAAAGGGTCCTCACGAAACGACTACTACATTCTAGCTATAGCCCTTGTCATTTTTGGCGTAGTCATCTTCAAACTCTGTTCGATGTTGTTCTGAGAATGAAACCTGGCTAGCACATAGTATGTGCACGCGCAATTAGGCGCGAGATTTAAAGATTCTATGGACTGCGTGTGCATGTGTACGATACACTTTTAACCAATTGTTTTGCAGTATTTGCTCATGCGAAAAAATCTACCTGGGCAATTGTTGAGGGAACTTCTTAAGAATTCGAAACGAAGCGACAGACAACTCGCCAAGGTGCTCGGGGTTTCTCAGCCGACGATCACCAGAACCCGTCGCAAACTCGAACAGGAAGGAATAATTCAAGAGTATACGATAATTCCAGACTTTCGGAAGATGGGTTTCGAAATACTAGCTATAACCCTCGTCAAAATGCGCCCTGATCTTCTCACACCAGAGATCATGGAAGAAGCCAAAAAATACGGCGAAAAGTGGCCCAACGTGATCTTGATCTCCAGCGGAGAAGGCCTTGGCATGACCGGTGTGATTGTATCCTTTCACAAGAACTACACAGAATACCATCACAGATTGAATCTACTAAGAGTTGACTGGAAAGATTTCTCTGAGGACATTCGAAGTTTCATTGTCAGCCTTGGAGAGGAAGAGTACAAAAGACTGTCTCTAACATACCTTAAGGATGTTCCTTTCTAGCCACTTGATAAGAATAAACTCATTCTCTCTATGAGCCTATTTGGATCCAAATAACGAGATAATGTTAAAACCGGGTAGGGGGTTCCCCTCTCCCTGTGTCTATCTGCATCGGTTTATACGGATGCCGCCTCGTGCGCACCTATGAATTCAGAAAATGCGAGAGGAGTACAAGATTTCTCACGTTGTGAGGCCCAAGCTATTTGTTGTAGGTATCAGCTCCTCGATAGCTACAAGGCGGAGAAGCAGAATCATGAAAGCGAAACTCGCAATCGTCACGACATGAGCGGCAAATGGAAATGAATATGTGACCGTGATTGGCAAAGAAACATTGAACAAATTGACGACTGAATGAAAAGCAAAAACGCCCCATATGGTCTCCTGGCTCTTGAAGAAGAAGTATCCAACGAAGACACCGAAACAGATGACATAAAGGAACTGTGTCTCAAAAAATTTTACGATCCAGCTTAACTGAAAGATGTGGATATGCTGTAAAGAGAAGAGTAGTGACGCGATGAAGACACCAGCAACTTGACCATGTCTTGATGCGACTCTCGATTGCATATACCCCCTGAAAGTAACCTCCTCAACAAAGGCTCCAAAAACTGCAAACACGACATAAAGGACAAAGGCGAAGGGGAGCGAATAGACAGCATAACTTCCATACTCCTCAAGAGTTGGAAATGACAAGAAATCCATGTCACCCCCGATCGTCAGAATCATTGTAAACCACACAGCCTGAAATATCACCGCAAAAACAACGGCAATCGCTATCACACCGTAACTACGCACCTTGAAAACCTCTGAAAGCGATCTCTTGGCATCCTTCTTCAAAAATAACATCGAAAAAAACAAGACCACCAAATAGGATAGAATCAGCATCAGAAACAACGGCTCCACAAACTCAGACAAATGCCACATCGGATACCTCGCAAACCACAGCGAACATATTAACACAAGAAGGAGAGACGGACACAACACTCCCCTCATACCATCTCCAGCGGCCACTTCAAATCCCTTATCCAAATATGTTGACACAGATGTCTAGCACGTGTTCTCAGAAACTAACGCGCGTATCATCTCAGAAGCCTGTGTACGCTTATATAATTAAGCCAATTCCTTTGATGAGGATAGACACGCAGAGGGCCCTAAATGAGGTCTGGAGACTTACTTGGCACTCTTAAGCTTCTCTTAAGGTGGTCCCTTATCGTCGTAGTTCTCTTTCTAGTATCCTCATATTTCTTGGCGATGCTCCTTGGACCGATCTCATTCTTCTTCACAGAAGAAGGTCTGTCTGTCAGCGGACTCTATGCACAGCAGCTCCCCATCATACTGTTTACCGTGGTCACCCTCAATGTACCCATCTGGCTTAACGTTGGAACACTTTTCCTTCTTCTTCTAGCAGCATACACCGTCTGTTTCATTGCAGCCTGGAGAGTCAATGAGACCCTCCATAGGGTGATCAAAAGCGATCTCTCAAATTCCGTCAAAAAACTGTTCAAAAGCTGCCTGTTTGCTATACCCCTGATCACGAGCATGCTACTCACCGCAGCCGTGGTCATCCAAGGCCTACAGGAAGCTCAGGGGGTCCCTACTGGTGAGCCTCCACTGCCGGAAGATCCCTTCCAGGCCTTTTTCTTGTTGACTTACGCTCCGCTAGTTGAGGAAGTAGGTTTCCGAATCAGCCCAATAGGCGCCTTCCTCATTGTATATTTGTTCCTCATTGGAAGAAGAAACGAAGCCACGCTCTCACGGACTGAGCGCCTAAAAATTCTGATTCTGACTCCGCTGTTTCCTGAGAAAGCCAAGAGACGGCTCGGCGCGAAGACCATCAGCGACTTCGGGCTCAGACAGGGCATAAGCCTAGGCGAATGGATCATGGTAATCTGGACGTCGATTGCCTTTGGACTTAGCCATTATCTCTATGGGGGCGGATGGGAAATCGGAAAGGTCACCTCAGCTTCGATGATTGGTTTGGCCCTAGGCATAACATATCTGATCTACGGCTTTCAGGCTCCGATACTTCTACACTGGTTCTTCAACTACTACTTCACCGCCTTCGACCTCGCCTCAAAACTCCATCCCAGCATAGCCTCTGCCACTTTCACATTCGAGGCGATAACAGTATTCTTTGGCTTGGCCGGATGGCTCGCATTCACAACCTTGGCAGTACACAGGGGCGTTTATGCTGTAGCGTGGAGAGTGAAGAAATTTTGCCAAAGCATAGCAAAGTTCCTTCGCGCGCGTAATTACATATTTTAGTCAACCTGCAGGATAAGCTAATACGCCTAGTTTATGGATAAGGTATGTAGACAAGGGGTTGTACATGTCCGAAATCGCAGAAGACGCTGCTCACGGCGGTGCTGGCTGGTCTCCACGAACAGAGTCACTGCGCCAGGAAATTGGAACGATTTGGGGAGTATGTGGAGTGGACTCTGAATGGGCCCGTCTCAATGCAGTTCTTGTGCATCGACCAGGCCGAGAGATCGAAGCAATCACTAACGCCAACAAGGCGCTGATGTTTGAAATACCGAACGCTGCTTTGGCGCGACAGCAGCATGACGGTCTGGTTGAAGCCTACCAGAATGCCGGGGTCACTGTCTTCTACGTTGAACCACGGGATGTCCCTCCGCCTAACCTGATGTTCGTGGCCGACCTCTTCTTCATGACTCCCGAAGGGGCGATCTTGGCACGGCCAGCATCCACCGTCCGCGCTGGTGAGGAGCGATTCGTGGCGCAGAGGCTTACCGAATTGGGAATTCCGATCCTCCGCTGCATACGAGGAAAGGGAGTCTTTGAGGGAGCAGACGCCTCTTGGATCGATTGCAAAACAGCAATCATTGCCACGGGGCTCCGCACCAACACCGAGGGCGCGACTCAAGTATCAAATCTTCTGCAAGAGATGGATGTAGAAGTCATAAGAGTCAATCTACCTCATGGAGCAATGCATCTAATGGGAACCCTGCGTTTTGTTGACGGTGACCATGCCATCTGCTGGAGGACCAGAACGCCTCACGCAGCTGTTAAGGCTCTCCGTGATCATGGATACGCCGTCTCCTTCCTTCCCGACGAGGAGGAAGCCATCCATGGAATGGCTCTTAACTTCGTAACCCTAGGTCCAAGCAGGATTCTAATGCCCGCCTGCAATCCGAAGACCCAATCATTCTACGAAGACATGGGCATCAAATGTGAGGCAGTTGAGGTGGACGAAATTCATAAAGCTGCCGGCGGAATCGGATGCCTTACAGGCGTCCTCAAACGAGAGTCGACCGCAAATTAATATAAACTGCGCTCGTGTTTGGGCTCCTATTGATCGCTCGAAGACAAAAAACCGCATTTACGCGTAAAGTTTATATTTGTCGTTTTCTATTTGATATATCTCGAATTAAAAACGACAAATAACGAATAAAGGGGGACGAAGATCGAATTGTCAGAAGATCTGAAAGAGGAGATGAAGCGACTCAAAGAAGAGCTTGCAAGCATGAAGGAAGAGCTCAGAGAAGTGGCTGAAACAAAACGGAAAAAGGGACGTGGCATATACATAGACGTTGGCAACCGCGTGCGAGACTACGTCGAAGATGTCATGGAAGGCGTCGCTGAAGGTATCCACGGCGAACTCGAAAAATCCATATTCATAGGCCCCAGAGGCGTTAGAATTTTCAAAGAAAGAGAACGACGCAGAATAGAAAAGGAACCAAAAGTCAACTTCCCCGAGGTAGCAGAAGTCATGAGCGCCCTGGGCCAAGAATACAGACTGAGAATACTGGGTGAACTGATGATAGGTGGAAAATACATGAGCGACCTGCAAGAAAAGCTGCCCGAGATCACCACAAGCACCCTATCTAGCCACCTCGACGTCCTTCAAGAAGCGGGCCTAGCAGTCCAAGAGAAAGTCAGAGGACGCTACCTAATCACCATGCCCGGCAGAGCCGCCTACAAAATGGCAAGAAGAATCACCAAATTCCTCGAAAGAGGGAAAAAGAATGATCTGGCATGAGTACCAACTAGGCGACGCCGTCTCGAAAACAACCGAAGACACAAGGCTCTGGGAATCAGAAAAAGGAATAGTGGAAATTAACAAAGACGCACTAGCCATTCCAATAGAGCTGGACGATGAAGAGAAAGGCTACCTATTCCATGGCCAAGGCAAACTACTTCTCGACACCATAGTCGAAACAGAGGAAGGCGCCATCGGCAAACCAGTTGAAAGGGAACTGAATAAACCCTTCTTAATGCTAGCAGACACAGAAAAGACACAGCAGTCTCTTACAAGAGTCAGCGAAGGAGACCTCTCAAAAATGGGCTACGAAAACAAACAAGGATTCATGGGAGAAGCGCAAGACCTGTTCAATCGCTTTTTCAAAAATGGAAGCACTCACAGTCGTCACCATCTCAGCAAGCACCGTGGCTTCATCTTCGCCTTCCAGAATCAAACCAACAAACTAGACATCTTAGTCGCTAACGGACCCAAAATCGTCTACACAGCAAAAGATCTAGTCTTCGTCTCCAACAAGAACAAAGTGGTTTTGAAAAGTCCAGATGAAGTAGTCTGCTCGGGCAAGGGAAGATCAGTCATCATCAGCAAAGGCAAATCGGTGATAATCAAGAAATAGCGCCTACGCACACTTTTTAGTGACCAATAAACTGACCACTTTTTCCCAGAACCCTAAACTAGAGTGCCCAATCATTAATGGTCTGCAGTGACAAGAGGCAGAGGAAGCGAGATGGAAGGACAAGCTGATCCAACGACCTTTAGAAGCTATCTGACTTTTTGGTCTGGACAGCTGATTTCATTGTTAGGATCTTCCGTTGCACAATTTGTGATAATCTGGTGGATAACCCTTGAAACAGGAAGTGCTTTGTACCTGTCGCTTGCTTCTCTCCTCGGCTTTGCGCCTATGATAATTCTCTCTCCTTTTGCTGGTGTCTTTGTGGATCGGTGGAGCCGGAAAGCGCTGATTGGTGTTGTTGATTTCCTGCAAGCTTTGGTTACTATAGCCCTCATCCTTCTGTTTTCAGTAGGTATTGTATCAATCTGGTACGTCTTGGCACTACTTGCTCTGAGGGGGGTATTCCAAGCTTTTCATAATCCTGCAGTAGCAGCTATTGTTCCACTAATGGTTCCTCGCGACAAACTAAGCCGCATGAACGGCGCAACCTATCTCTTTTCTGGAGCGGTAACTCTGGCTGGCCCAGTTCTTGCAGCCTTTCTATTGGAAATCTGGAAAATAGGTCAAATTCTCTGGATTGACGCTGTCACCTTTATGATAGCAGTTATACCTCTCTTGCTGGTTTCAATTCCTTCTGTAAGGAAGGAAGACCCTGATAGTCAAGATGACCCTTCCTTCAAGAGAGAATTTTCAGAAGGCTTGGCGTTTGTTAAGAAGGCAAGAGGCTTTCTGACTTTTATCATGGTTGCAACCGCAATGAATTTCTTGCTGACTCCTGTGTCTACTCTGGCTCCATATTTTGTGAAGTTTGATCATTTCGGAGGAGCCTCAGATCTGGCATTTGTCCTGGCGTCTTTCCAGGGAGGGGTTCTTGCTGGAGGATTGCTGATGCTGGTGATAAAAGGGTTCAAGAGGAAAATGATGACGGTTGTGCTTTCAGTATACGTCATCTTTTCAGGCTATGCGCTGATGGCGCTTGCTCCAACAGGGCTATTTTGGTTTATGGCAATGGCTGGACTAATCATGGCTTTTTGCATTCCTATAGCTAACGTGTCAGTTCAGACCATAACTCAGACTGTTGTTCCCAAAAAAATACTAGGTAGAGTGTCTTCAGTCACTGGCGCACTGGCTTCTGCTGCATCTCCCTTGGGGATGATTCTGTCAGGAGTGATAGTAGAATTCACAAGAACTGCCAATCTCTTTCTGGCTTGTGCTGTATCCGGCATACTGATACTGACACTAGCATGGTTCTTCACTGACATCAGGTATGTAGAAGAAATGAAAGAAGAAACAGTGGAAACCCGATAGAACACGTTCAGTCGTAATGTTCGCGGAAGGGAAGCATCATTTTGAATCTCCGTTTTTCCTGAGTTTCAGCTTCTTGTCCGTCTAAGAAATCTGAAGGGTGCTGGGCTTCACAAAGTGTAGGCGCGAGGCGAAGCTATATCTCCATCTTCCTAGAGTATATCTAAATTTCCTCGGGAAGGATAAGATGCAAGTTTCGAAGCTCTACACGTCCAGTGTGATAATACTTTCCTCGGCTTCGCTTGTGGAAAATCTAGCCTATGCTCTGCCCATGTCGTACTTTCCAGACTATGTTCAGCTTCTAGGAGCCTCAGTTGCTTTCATAGGCCTATTCACCGCCGCTTTCACTGCAGCCAATGCAACTCTTTCCCAGAAGTTTGGAGGCTTGTCGGACAGAGTTGGCAGAAAGAGATTCATTGAGGCTGGTTTGCTTGCCGATGTTTTCTTGGGAACCTTGACGGGTGTCGTCTGGGATTGGGCTCCTCTGTTAGCAGTCAGAGTCCTGAACGGAGTGGCCACCGCGGCTGTGGCTTCTCCTTCCCAAGCCTCTTTGGTCGACCAAGTTCCGAAAAATAGGAGGGGAGAGGCCTTGGGTTTCTACTTGACTTTAAGCATGGTCGGATTCAACATGGGGCCAATCTTTGGAGGTGCTATTCAGTTTCTATGCAACGACATACTTGGAACTGGGCTTGAATGGAGCTACAGAATTCCTTTTTTCGTTGACTCGCTCCTTGCCCTCATAGCTTTTCTTTTGGTTTGGTGGGGTGTCGAGGAGACTAGGGGAAAACGCACATCGCAAGAAACTGTTCAACAACAAGAAGACCCCGAACTGAGTAAGAAATCAATGTTTTCGCTCAGAATTCTCTATGTCACTTCACTAGCGACAGGATTTGCCGTTGGCTTCATCATTCCCATAAGTGTATTGTACTTTGGTGACATCTTTAACGCTACGTCCCTCCAGATAGGCATCATACTATCCATATCGGGCTTCGTCGGCTTGACATGCAACCTTTACGCTGGAAGACTCTCTGACAGAGTTGGTAGAAAACCGATAATAGCTTTGGGCAGCCTCCCTTCCAGATTGGCCACCATAGCATTGCCATTTGCCCCGAATCTTATCTCTGCGGCTGGAATAACGGTTTTCCGATCTTTCGGTCACAACGTGGCTATGCCCGCATCACGAGCTTTGAACGCTGACCTGATACCCGAGAAAGTGCGCGGGAAACTCTTTGG
This sequence comes from uncultured Candidatus Bathyarchaeia archaeon, assembly GCA_964347995.1. Lineage (GTDB taxonomy): Archaea > Thermoproteota > Bathyarchaeia > Bathyarchaeales > Bathyarchaeaceae. The sequence continues at coordinate 11,394 of CAYGBA010000049.1, forward strand.
AAGACTTGCAGCCTTTTTCAGTCTCGGTGCGATTCTGGGACCCATTCTGTCCACATGGCTCTACGATGCCTACAGATTCCAGACCTTCGAAGTTCCTTGGCTTGGTAACTTAGTTGTAAGGGGAGCTGGAATTCCATTTTTCGTCAGCAGCGCCATCGGACTGTTTTCGCTGTTTCTCCTACTTGCATTCGTTGAAGAACCAAGACGAA
>CAYGBA010000050.1:0-11576 GCA_964347995.1 uncultured Candidatus Bathyarchaeia archaeon
CCCTCGAAACATCCACCTCTGGAATGGTCACAACGGTTACCTCCACCTCCAAACCTGCCTCTCTGGCCTTATCAACAAACTCTAAAACCCCAGCAAAGGCGCCCTCAAACTTTGGTCTACACACTTCGTTATAGGTCGCCTCATCCTGTGCGTTCAAGCCTACACTCACCATATCTACTCCTGCCTCCTTTAACTCCTCAGCCACATCTCTCTCCTCACTCAACAAGTACCCATGACCATTTGTGTCCACCCTAACAACCTTCCCATGAAACCTCTTCACCCACCTCGCAACCTCCAACAAGCAGTCCAGCCTCTCCAAAGGCTCCCCAAACCCACAAAAAACAACCTCCCTCCAATTCTTCCTGTTTATAACCTTCTGCAACTCCCTAATCACCTCCCTCGAAGAGGGCTCACTCCGTAACTTCAGGTTAAAATCTCTGACACCATCCTTGAATCTTCTCAAACAGAAATAACAGTCATTAGAACACCTGTTAGTAATGTTCAGATACAGCTTGTCACCAAGCCAATAGACCACACTAGAGCTCTTCCTCATAAAGATCACAAACTGTTTCCACTTTCATAGTAAACCCGCGAGAAATATGGAAAAAGGCATATACACACTCATTTTGGCAAATGTCTTACTGGCTTTGGTATTATCATTAGACAATGTAAATTTTGCTTTCGTTGTATCTGGATCATACAACAGGTCTAGCTAGAGGTTTGTGCGTGTGTTTGAGAGTTCCCCAAAGATCAAAAGTCGGAGACAAGTAAGATTAAAATGGCTGAACCATTAAACAATACCAGCCAAAGGAGAGAACACACCACTTGTTCAAGATTAAGATGGCAGACGCAAAATCCCTCAAAGACATGGTCACAGCCATATCCATCCTCATAGACGAAGCCACCTTCAACATAAGCCCCGAAGCCATAACGCTTCGAGCCATGGATCCCTCACGAGTAGCCATGATAGACTTCCAATGGCCAAAGACAGTCTTCGACGAATACACATGCACAGAATCTACAAAAATGTGCATAAACATAAGTGAACTACTAAAGTTGCTAAGAAGAACGGGAAGAGACGAAACCATCGAGCTTTCACTAGACGAGAAAACCGCAAGACTCAAACTAATCATCAGAGGAAACTACACCCGCACTTTCAACATGCCAACCCTAGAAGCCATGGATGAAGAGGTCCCAACGCCAAAAGTAACCTTCAAAATAAAAGCAAAAACAACAACCCAAGGGCTACACCAAGCCATAGAAGACGCCTCCCTCGTAAGCGACCACGTCCGCATAGAAGCAGACAAAGAAAAGCTGACACTAAACGCTACAGGAGACCTCATGGGAGCAAACATAGAGCTCAGAAAAGGAAGCGACGCTCTTCTAGACATTCAAGCCGAAGAACCATCTAAAGCCACGTTCAGCCTAAGCTACCTCACAGAGATAGTAAAAGCAGCATCATCCACATCAGACCTTGCAACAATAGAATTCGCGACAGACATGCCCATCAGGCTAGACTTCCAACAACCAAAGGAGGGAAAACTAACCTACTACCTAGCCCCCCGCATAGAAGTAGAATAAAACGGAGGCATAGCCAGTACTCACAACCCTTGACCTAGCCAAATACCCATTCACACCACAAGCCACAAACTACATGAAAACTCTAGGTATGGAAATCGCTGACCTAGAAAGCCCAGAGTACAAACCCATTTTGGAAAGAGCCCAAAAACGAATAGAAGAAGCCATTCTTTTCGGATCAATAAAAGAACAATCCCAAAAAGACGACATCGAAATCCCATCCTTTCCCATAGCAGTTTTGATGATAGCCGCCACAAACGACCAACCACTCAAGAGAAGATACGCACTAGCCGAAGCCAAGCGCGCCTCCGAACTACTCAAGGACGAGGACACAGATATGATAGTAGGAATCGCGGAAAACTTCGACTGGAAGATCAAGCCCATCCAAGAAGACGGCCAAACATACGATCTCACCCTCCACTTCACAGATTTCCTTAAGAACGCAGCAAATCTTCACAGCAAAAAATGGAAACTCGTCAACAGACAAATGCTAAACGGAGAAGTTTGCCTCACAAAAACAGAGGCAAGCCGTCTCTTAGAAGAAGAAGTACGGAGACACATTGAAGAGAAACTAGACATAAAAGTCGGATCACTGCCAGACCCAATCACCAAACGCGTAGAACAATTAGATAAACTCTTCTCAGAAAGAAAGGCAAAGATAAAGATGGAAGAACTGCCCAAAGAGGTAGTCATCCCAGCCTTTCCCCCATGCATAACAAGACTACATGACACTATATCATCAGGCCGAAACATCTCGCACATAGGAAGATTCGCCCTAACATCGTTCCTCGTAAACGTAGGCATGACCACAGAAAACGTCACCAACCTCTTCCGGGCACTCCCAGACTTCAGAGAAAGACTAACTCGATATCAAGTAGAACATATAGCAGGCAGAAGAGGATCACGAACAAAATACGTCCCACCCAAATGCGAGACACTACAAACCCACGGAGTCTGCCAAAACAAAGACGAAATCTGCAAAGGAATACGACACCCACTAGCCTACTACAGAAGAAAAATCAGAGCTGTCAAAACATAGCTTTCCTCATATTCACCTCAAACGATCTGATAGTCTTTGATCGGGTGGGTCCCAACGAATCGTGATCCGCCGGTCACCAAGACTGTCATCAATGATCACTTTGTCAAGAGACTCAAAAGGAAGTCTTCCAGTCTTGTTACTATCACGTTCCAATCTAGCGATTGGGCACCGCTGATAGCGTTATCTGCAAATGATTTCCACTCGTCTTTATTTTTCAGCATTCTTATGAAACATCTACTGACCACACGCGAAGCTGGGCTTGTTATTTCACCTGAATTATATTTTTGTACAATGTCCCTAGCACCATTTCCCTGGAAGTCTGCAGTAATAATCGGAGTTCCTGAAGCCATGGCCTCTGCGACAACCCTTGGAAATCCCTCCCTTTCGCTGAGTAAAGCCAAGACCCAAGCGCGTTTAAGAAGATTGATCTTCTCGCGTTCGGGTAAGTAACCATGCAGCGTTATGAAATCCTCGCAACCTTCTATTTTCTCTTTTAACTGCTGATAGGAAGGACCATCCCCGACAATATCCAGAGTTACCGTGGGACAGATTTCACGAGTGATTCTTACGGCATCTATGAGCATATTCAGGTGCTTGTGGGGTACCAATCTGCCTACATATAATATCTTTCCGCTTTCTTTTTCCTCCAATTCGCTCGTGTATAGCTTGGTGTTTACTCCGCTTGGTATCTCCTCTACCTTGGTGCCGTCAATCTTACAGGTTTCGGTCAACCATGACCTCGTTGAAGGGCAGACGGTCGTATGTGCGTCCGGTAGCCTCGCTATCCCCCTTTGGATTGCACTTACTAAGCCCTTGAGCCAAATTTCGCACCAATCAATCAAGGTAATGCATTGACAAACTGGTTCCGCTAGGGCTACGTGAAAAAGGGGCCATTGATTGAACAAAACCACATCAAATGAAGCGGAGGACAACTTAGCAGCAGTTTCAATCGCGTATCTTGCTACTCCCATCACGTTGCGTGATCCCGGTTTTACGTAGTCTTTTACGTACGCATACCGGTGAATGAACACTCTGCTCGACTTTTCTTCTTCAGGAAGATCTTTCCTGAACTGTAAAGTATAGATATGTACTTCGTGTCCAAGTTTGGCTAGATGTGAGGAGAGCTCTCTATAGCGGTTTTCTTGGCCTCCAATATGGGGAGGAAAGAGTTCCGTCGCGATGGCTATGCGGAATTCGGATGCCTCCTAATGAACTTTCAATTGATTTTTTCTCGTCATCCAAAGTGCCACTAGACCTACGTAATTTGAATAGATATAATAGGTTTTTAAAGCCGTCTGTGAACGTTTTGACTTTCTGTTTTCCTATTCTCTTTCTATAGGCTATTGGCACCTCTGTTGCCCTGAACTTTCTGAAAGCATGCAACTTGATTTCTTCAGAAAAGGCCATTCCATATGCTTGCAACTTGATTTCGTCCAAAATAGCTTTTCTGAACACCCACATACCTGACTGAGAATCTCTCATATCTATTGAGAAAAGTGCCCGTGTCAAGTGAGTTAGTAGGCGATTGCCGATTATATGTGGACTGTTCATTGTTTCTTTCTTCAGGTGGGCAAACCTATTTGTTGAAACAAAATCTAGATTTTCCTCTTCGAGCAATTTGACTAGATTAGGAATCAGATATGCCGGATAGGAGAAGTCACCATCTAAGGTGACAATCACGCCACCTTGCGCGTGTTCGAAACCCGTCATATATGCTCGTCCGTATCCAGGCGTCTGCTCCACGATGACTTTGGCTCCTGCTTCTTTCCCTATCCGTCTTGTCATGTCGCTAGAATTTCCGTCGACTATTATGATTTCACAACCATAGCCCAATTTCTCTATTTGTGAGACTGGTATCTCATTGATCGTTCTATCTATTCCTCGTTCTTCATTCAATGTAGGAATAACTATGCTAATGAGTTCATTAGCCGTGTGATTCTCCCCCCAGCTCCCCACAAAGCGCTTTCTTCAGTTTTCGCACGTGCAACCTTCCGTTTTCTGCAACTCTAGATATAACTCTTATCAGTCTTTTGGTTGGCCTCGTCTTTGAAACCTCAGCTTTAAACTATTTATATCCAATTCTAGAACTATCGGATGATTTACGTATACCTCCTGGTGACTAACGACGCGTGCAGAGGACTGCTGAAATGTATCAATCAACAATCAAACCGTCTTCTCAGATTAGCTCATACATTCAGCTACTCAAAAAGTTGCATCCTTGGGGAATCTTAATTGCGATACTCTGTGCGGTCTTCGTTGTGAGATTTGTGGCTTTGAACAGATACACTGCACCGTCGAGCCATGACTACGGTTATCAACTCAGTATTGTCCATGTACTACATGGTAAGGATGTCACAGGCTTCGGCCTAAGAGTCCCGCCACTCTACTTCTACTTCTTGGACCTTCTTCTGGCGTTCCTTCCTGTTTTTGTAGCTCTGAAAGCCTCAGCCAGCTTTGCCTCAACAATAATTGCGATACCCTTTTTCTTCATAGTAAGAACGCTTACAAAGAGAGATGATGTTGCTCTCCTACTGACATTGCTCTTCACTATCGCAGAAGGCTATTCAGAGATGATAGCCTGGGGTGGAATCCCGAACCTATTCGGCATATTCTTCATGCTATGGTCGATCTACTTCACGATTGTTGCAATGGAGAAAGATTCAAAAAAGTTCGCTGCATTTGCAGGTATTTCGCTGAGCCTTGTTGTAGGAACCCATCACCTCACCTCCTTCTACTATCTTATCGTAATAGGTCTGTTCACGGCCTTGCTATTGGCCTTGCGAAGAAGGAAGGCGTTCCATACCCTGAAACTCCTATTTCTTGTCTTCTTCATTGGTGCCTTGTTCAGCTTGCCTTACTTGCCCATATATACTAGCGTCTACATGTCTAGGGCTCAGACAGTCTTAGGATTCAATTTGTACCAGTGCCTACGGGTGCTCTTTGCTGAAGGCCTGGGAGCGATAGGGTTCATGTTTAAAGGCGCCTTGGTTGTATGGGCCATAGTCGCAGTGTTGGGCTTCCTAGAGTTATCGAGCAGAAAGCCTAGAAGCGTTGAGTTCTCACCTATTTATGTTTCGAGCTTCGCAATAGTTTGTTTCGTCTTGATGTTTCTGATCTCCGAGCATCCGACTCGCCCACTCTACTTTCTCTATATTCCCATTCTCCTCGCCTTTAGCATGTTCCTTTCAAACCAACTAGGACAAATTGGGAAAAGGCCATCACGCGTTAGATTACTCTTCCTAGCGTTTCTTGTTCTTATCTCGTCGTTTCTCGTTCTTTCCTCCTACTGGAGGCTCACTTCAGCCATTGATTATTATCATGAACTACATGATGAAGCTATAAGAGCACTTGACTGGATAAGAACGAACACTACTCCAGACGCTGTTTTTGCTGTGTACGACAGTCCTATGAGACCATCTTCAAGGTGGAGTTGGTGGATCGAAGGGTACGCAGAGAGGAAGGCGTTCATGGTGGGCGACTTGAAATTCTTCATATACGAATCCGAGCGACAACAAGTTGATGCGGCAAACAAGATATTCAGCGGACACCACGTGGTTGATAATGGCTACATAAGGGTTTGCGACGCTTTTCCAGCAGTCACCATAAATCCAGAGATATTGGTAAACCTAGGGACCAAATTTCAGAACGTTCTCTTTTTCACCGACTCAAATTTCACATCCGCGAATGTTCCACGCTACATTGAAAACGGGACTATTCATAGAGATGTCACCAACCAGAAAGCAACTATAACCTATAGCTACATGAAAAACCTTACCAAGCTGCATCGAACAGTTGAATTGAATGCTGGCAAACCATATGTGGACGTGATTTACAATGTGACTCTTGCTGACTCTACTCTAGATAAGTTCAGAGTCTGGGTGTGGAAATCCTTTACAGTGCTTGCCGTTGATGCTCCGTACTTGGAGTATACAGAAGAGGCCACCACTGTTGTGTGGACTCTAAAAGACAATTATGGAGAGCTTATTAGCGTTACAGTCACACTTTTTGAGACTAATGGTAACATGAACATTTCCCTTGCTTCACCTTGGCGAAATCTAACGGCAACAAGATCGGCGCCAGCTGCCATTTTCACGTTTAACGCTAGCAAAAAGAATCTTTACATAAAGATGCGGGTGACAGTTGAGCCTAAGATAACTCCTATAACAACTGCAGTAAGGTATTCTAACGCATATGAACTAATGGAATTATATGGTATAGATTATATTCTGTTGGACAAAAGGATGTTAAAGAACGCTGATCGATGTGAGGGATGGTGGGGCGAGTTCGACAAACAACGCTTGGAACAGGTTTTTCGAAATGAAAAAGAAGACAAGGGAACCCTTATTCTTGAAGTATTGCCTTAAATAGGATCGTTGAAAACAAAGTGTCGCTTGTGTAGAGGAAAAATAACAATGTTCTTTGCTTCACTGAGGCTTTTCAGGGAAAAGTCAGCCGAATCTTATGAAAGCGTTCACGTTGCCATCAAAAATATGAGTTCCTTGCTAAAGAATGTGCTACTTGAACATACCAGACCTCTAATCATCGTCTTTTCTTCTGTTTTGCTTGTTTCTCTACTCTACGTGTTCAATCCGACAATGTTTGAAGAAGTCTGGAAAGGATATCTCCCCCTTCTAATTTTCCTTTGGCTTGTGTTATTGGAGATAACTCTGAATTGGAACAAACTTTTGGAAGAGCCTGGTAGCTCTCTGACTGGGTTCAAAGCAGTATTAATCGCCTTCTTTGGAACGGCCCCATCGATCTACGTCTTGGCGTTTTTTCTATTTGATCTAGACCAGTTTGTTTTAAATGTGGGAAGCTTCGCGGGATTAAGTGGATGGTTCCTTGAAACTTCGTGGCCTATATCCCTGCAATATCTGGTTTCTGCAACATTCTTCACCCTTTTGTTGCTTCTTCTTTATAGAAGGGAAGGGCTGAGACGCTTCTCCGTCTCTACATTTTTCATTTGGTCATTTGGAGCCTTCTACATAATGGACACCTTCTATCCCTATGGGAAAGTCACAGTGCTCCAGAATATAGTACCGTGGATAGTGGGTGTTGTAACTTTGACCTTAAGCCCAATGGGCTATCATATAGACTATAACTCTACCAACTATCTTCTTACCGTAGACAAGCCAGGCTCTCATCTCTTCAGGGCTCAAGTTTATTGGCCTTGTGCCGGAGTGTACAGCCTCTTCATTTATACGTTTGTTATTCTGCTTTTTCTAAAAGGAACCGCCATTTCCCTCAAAGGAAAGGTGATCTATTTCATAGCAGGCGCCGTTGGCACGTTCTTTGTAAACGCTCTCAGAGTAGCTACGATTTGCAAGCTTGCCGTTGACCAAGGTCCAGAAGCTGGAAGGCTGTTTCACACTTATTATGGAGAACTCTTTTTCATAGCTTGGATCATTATCTACCCTATTATCATTCTCGGCAGCCGCAAGTTGTGGATGAAGTTATCGAGCGTGACTTTTCTTCAAGATTCCTTTAAAGACAAAGAATTTCATTAGCAGTTCCATATGCAGATGAAGAAACTACAACAGAACTCTTCAGGGCGACAGCCATATTTTCCTTAAATATTACATAATATTATCCAATAACAGTCATAAAACGACTCAAGTGAGCGGTCAAAAGATGTCTTCATTTTCTTCACCTTTTGTTCGAGACAAATTCGCTGAGTATTACGGAAGTGACTCCTTTTTTGTTCATCCTCCCACTTCCATTGAGAAACGTGAGTTTGGCTTTCTCATGTTTAAGACGAGGATTATGCTTCGGCATAAGGCCTTCAGAAACGCGGATGATCTGAGATCATTTTTGACGAGGATTACTCCCTCAGATGTTTATTATTCAAGCGCTTATTTTGAAAGGCCTGAGAGAGAAATGGATGAGAAGGGTTGGTTAGGTGCTGATTTGGTCTTTGACATAGATGCCGATCACATTCCGACTCCCTGTGCTAAGGATCACGATAAATGGGTTTGTGCCAGTTGCGGAACCACTGGCCGAGGCTTAACACCTAACGAGTGCCATGCCTGTGGAGAACGAGGATTCGATGAGAGAACCTGGCCATGCGAGGTGTGTTTGGAATCTGCGAAAGCCGAGACGATGAAACTGATAGACATGTTAATGAATGATTTCGGTTTTCCGCCAGAAGAGATCAGCGTTGGCTTCTCTGGACACAGGGGTTATCATGTACATGTAGAAAGCGAGGAAATTAGAAGTCTTGATCAGATGGCTCGTAAGGAGATAGTTGACTACCTTCTAGGGATAGGGTTGGAAACCGATTTTCATGGACTGGGGGGAATTGGAACCAGAGAACGCGTATTGGCTGGCCCCAGTTTAGAAGACTCAGGGTGGAGCGGAAGAATCGCAAGAGGAACATACGAGTTTCTCCTCACAGCCACTCCAGAAGAATTGGAAAAAATAGGACTAAAGAAACCCATAGTCAACACCATTGAAAAGCATAAGACAGAGCTTCTCAAAAGCTGGAAGGAAGCCGGTCCATGGGGAATCGTGAAGGGCATAGGCATGGAAAGTTGGAGAAAGATAGCTGAACACGGGATAATAAAGCAATCATCAAAGATCGACACCGTTGTGACTACCGACATCCATCGTTTGATAAGGCTTGGCAACACTTTGCACGGAAAGACTGGTCTGAAGAAGATTGGAGTCGCCATCAAAGAGCTTGAGGATTTTGATCCGTTCAAGGACGCGGTGGTCTTCAAAGAAGGCACGGTGAAAATTCATGTGTCAGACGCTCCCAAATTCAGAATAGACGACGAAACATACGGTCCCTACAAAGAAGAGAAAATCGAACTGCCCACAGCCGCAGCGTTGCTGCTTTTATGTAAGAAAGCCGCAAAGGTGATTTGAAAAGCATGTATAACCATCTTCACGAGGCATGGAGCAAGGAAAGGGAGAACCCGGAGATTCAGAAGCTTCCGAAAGACTTCTACGCCGAGCTAGCAGATTATGTGAAGACATTGAGGGAAGAAAGCCGGATGCTGGATGAAAAGACAGTGAAGGGAAAGCTTCTGGAACTTGAGCGCAAAAACGTAGAAAGAATGATTGAAGAGCTCATTCAGTTTCGCTACAGAAAAGCTGTGAGGAAAGCCATGGCCGGAAAAACAGTGCCCAAAGAGATCCTAACAACGGAAGAGGCAAAACTTCACGGAGAACTCCTCCCGCTCGCCGAGGCTTACGAAGCATTCATGGAAGACGTTCTTAGAGGGCATTTGTCAAGCATGAAGAGAAAGGAGAAATCGAAACAGATGCTTGTACGCTTCCTTCAGGAGATTCCGGCCATAGTCGGGTCCGACATGAAGACGTATGGTCCATTCGAATCGGAGGACATAGCAACATTGCCAGTTGAAAACGCAAGAGCCCTCATGAAGCAAGGCGTGGTGGCAGAAGTGAAAGCGAAGTGACGAGCACTTCTCATAACTACCTGTTGAGAACGTAACGATGATTGACTATTAAACCTCGTTCTGACAACAAGCCTTTGAAACGTCCCTCTTAGGGAGGGGCGGAAAGACAAGGGAGCGTTTAAATTTGAGACAGAAAACCATATAGTAATTAAGCGGGCTATCCTATAGCAACCCAAATCAGTGATGGCGATGAGAGCACCCAAAGAGATCAACACCTACTGCCCAAGATGCAAGAAGCATCAGTCTCACACGGTTTCCTTGTATAAAAAGGGTAGAGAAAGAACCTTGGCTGAAGGGGCAAGACGTCATAACCGCGAAAAGAAAGGATATGGGGGGCAAAAATACCCACTTCAACGGAGATTCGCCAAAACAACGAAAAAGCAGACATTAAAGCTAGCCTGTAAGATTTGTGGTTACACACATCACAAGAAGGGAATACGCCTTAAAAAACTAACAATCGAGTAGGAGTTCAAAGCGAAGATGAGTGAATGGGAGACGCTGGTACCAAAACCTAGAAGCAAGTTCCTTCGAGTAAAATGCCCTGACTGCGGAAACGAGCAGATAGTATTCAGTCACGCTACGACGGCGGTTCACTGCAATATTTGCGGTGCCACCTTAGCCGAGCCGTCTGGAGGCAAGGTGACAATAAAGGGCGAAGTAGTGGCCACGCTTGAGTGACGAGGAATGATGGGATAGGATGACATCTAAGAAAGTGCAGTGGCCCGAGATAGGCGAGCTTGTTGTCGCAACTGTTGGGAGAATAACTGGCTATGGCGCGTATGTTACCCTAGATGAGTACGGTAGGGAAGGCCTTCTACACATATCTGAGATTTCTTCAACATGGGTCAAAAACATCCGGGACTTTGTGCGTGAGAAACAGAAGGTCGTTTTGAAGGTTTTACGTGTTAATCCAAGAAAAGACCACGTAGATCTCTCTCTTAGAAGGGTCGGAAAGCGGGAGAGACGCGAGAAGATTCGATCTTGGAAGAAGGATAGAAGGGCAGAAAGTCTGCTGCGGGACGCCTCTGAAAAACTTGCCATTTCTATAGAAGAGATGGATGAAAAGGCTGGAGCTTTAATCCAAAAGAAGTTTGGGGGAATCTATAACGGACTGGAAAGAACTGCGAAAGAAGGGGCAACTGTTCTCACGGAGCTAGGAATACCTGAAGACATTGCGGCAACTCTTGAGGAAATTGCAAAAGAGAGAATCAGGATATCCGTGGTGAAGATAACGGGATTATTAGAGCTTGAATGCACGAAGGCTGAAGGAGCAGTGTTCATCCGGGACGCGTTGTTGCGCGCTCAAAATATAAAGAAGTCAAAGGGAACAGAGGTTCGCGTCTACACAGTTTCACCGCCAAACTACCGCATAGAAGTTCTAGCCGAGGATTACAAAAAAGCCGAAAAACTTCTCCAGAAGGCTGCGGATACAGTTCTGCAGACTATGACAAAACTCGGAGGACAGGGAACTTTCAAGAGGGAGAAGTGATGGTCTGGCTCCTCAGAAAGTGTGAGAAATGTAAGAGATACACACTAAA
>CAYGBA010000051.1:0-11147 GCA_964347995.1 uncultured Candidatus Bathyarchaeia archaeon
GTTATGTTGGTGAGATTCTGGTTGATGAAGAGCATTGGGAGGCGGTTGGATTGAAAATCAGTGCTAGAAATCGGCTAAAGGGAATCGTGAGAGAGGTGAAGAAGGGGGAAGTTGCCTCAAAGGTCAAGATTGAGATAAGCGCACCTATGGTAATAACCGCGCTGATATCGCGAGAGGCGGTTGAGCAGCTAGACATAAGAGCCGGAGACAGCGTGGAAGCTGTAATCAAAGCCACAGAAGTCATGATCGCCAAAGAGAAATAGCAAGCTTAACAACGATTTCCCTTTTTCTTTACCCATTTTTTCACCGCCTTTCAGTTTTTGCGGGGACAAATTCTCTTCCGCAGACGGTACAGAACCACTGATCTAGCACGCGACGCACGGAATAGTGCTGGCAGTTCTGTTGTTTTCTATCTGGTTGTGGTTCCATATTTTTTCATTTCCTCTTGGTTCAGCGCAAGATTTGAGATGCTGACTTACAATATAAGTGGCTCGGAAAAAGGAGCCGAAAAAGGAGAGGAAATTTGTTTATCGGCGATTTTCTACCTTTTTTTCCGCCAATTGTCAAACATCGTCAGGATAACTTCGAACGAGGAATCAAATTAGTATTGTAGAAGGTTTCTAGATTCTCATTCGTGAGGCAACCGGCATAAGTGAAGCGAAATATTTCGGTGATTTCTTCCCCCTTATTCTTAATTGTCGGTATGGCTCTCCAGATACTTGCTCTCCCGGGTTAAGAGATTAGATGGTTCCCTCAGGCCAGTTTGGGCTCCAGCAGCTCTAGGGCCCTGAACAGTCTGTCTCTGAGTTCCGTTATACCTGGGCTCCAGTAGTGCCTTACGAATATGCTCTCTCCCACTCTCCCATGGAGAGAGATCTACCTCCTCCTTCATCAGCTCATGATTCAGCATGAAAGTTCCACGGTAGTCCCTCAGCTCATCTCTTCTAATTCTCATTTCCTGCCTCTTGAAATCTGTATACAATCAATGACTTTGGAATGTTCAACATTCTCTAGGGATACTATGTTTTCTTCGGTCGAGTATAGTTGCTAGTAGTGATGAACAGGACTTAGAGAATGGCCTTTAGTCTCTATCTTGTTTTGAGATTCACAAGATTCTAGTCATGCCGTTGGCATGAACAATGTGTGTGAGTGATAGAATGAGAGGCTTACTCATTGAACAGCCCCATCTTGATAATATCTTGAATGGTCTGAAGACAGTACGGATAGGAACTGGGAATACAAACATTAGAGATCATGTCGCTCTCTGTTACAACGGCCACATCCATGGATTTGCCAAGATCGTTGACAGCTATCAAGTCCCCAGAACTCAACTACTTACTCCTAAGTGGGAAAAGAAACACAGAGCCATACAATTCTTGCTAAATGGTCCTTATGCTAACAGAAAAGTTCTCTGGATATGGGAACTAAGCCACATTGAGAAGCTGAAATATCCGATCCCCTATACTCATCCGAAAAGAGCACGAATATGGATAAATGTCTAGTTCCCAAGTTTCTCACATCTTCTAGGTTCATAAACACAGAATACTTCTGCGACTGGAACCAGTCTTCCATAAGTCACAAAAACGCGAAGCGATATTAGTCCCTTTTCTCTGATTTCGGTATTCCTACCCATGCATATATGCAGTTCCATGGAACGTTTTCTTCTGTAGACTCTGACACCAGTTGGGTTGCTATGTTTTGACTCTAATTATCAAAGAATCTTATGTGCTAGTCCCGCCCTATCCTTTCTTACTGCTGAATAAATTTGTATAATCGGCCTAAAAAGAAGATGTATACTCAACAATGCTAAGAATGGCACCAATAGGTTTGCATGGATGTTCAAAGCGAAACTCTTGCTTAGTAGTCCAAATGTTAAGCGTTCGGTAATTCGAGATTGCGTAATACCCAATCCTGTGAGAAGGTAAACTATCGTCACCGCATATAACGTCCAATCAATTACCCTTCTAACCGAGTTCTGATTCATTTTATGTTACTTTTCGATTCTGTTTTTGAAGAAAAACTCTCAGGGCAAATCCGCATCGTTAGAAAAGCCCCGGCTTTCCCAATATCCTCGGTAGTCTACATTGTCAGACAGTCTAATTTCGGTTATCCATTTTATCCACTTGTAGCCATACTTGCTCTCCGCTACAAGCTGGAAAGGAAAGCCTCTCTCAGGTGGAAGAACTACACCATTCATTTTGTAGGCCATTAGTATGTCATTATTGATTATGTAGTCTAGTGGCAACGAGGTGGAATACCCATCATAGGCATAAAATATTACTACCTTATCCCCTGAGTCAACTCCAGCCGCTTCTATCAGATCCTTAACCAAGACACCTTCCCACAGTATGGTAACCTCCCAACCCTCTACACAATGCAGTGTGACAACCTTCTCGAAAAGCTGATGATTCCCAATGACATCGCCATATGTGTATTCTATCTCATTATTCACACGACCAGTTACAACGAGCCTGTAGCTTTCGTTATCTATGAACTGAGGCCCTTTGATCGAGTTCTCTCTGAAATCATCTATTGACGAGAGCCTTTGCCCTTCGTATTCTCTAATTTCTACGGATCCCAGTGTACTTGTTCCATTTGTCGTTTCATTCCTCCAAACCGCACTACCAACAAAAACAACTGCTACAACCATCCAAAGCAACAAGACTACAAAGAAAAGAGATTTTTTTCCATACATCGCTGAAATTTTCCCTCATAAAAGTATGACGTATGTCATGTTAATATTTGTTTTGGAATTAAATGTCACATTGACATCTGATTTTAACAAACTGTAACTTCTTCATTCTATAATCTCGCATAGCTGAAAAGAAGGAATAGTTGATCGATAGGGATCCAAGCTATCGTGTGTGTACAAATTTGTCCTTTTGAACCACAATCTTGTAGACTATTCTCTCGTCCGTAGATGGCTTCTCCGGGAACGTTTGGGCAGTGATTTCGATGTATTTGCCAGCAACGCCAGTAACCAGTTTTTTGTACAGGATCTCCTCCACTTGGAAGACTCCGGCGGAGTTGGTCATTTTGATCCTTATGCCTATGGGTTTTTCCTTTCCCTTTGTTATCTCAACCTCTCCTATAGACATGGCGGAGACGCAGTGGATGTTCACATTTCCCATCTCATAGGGCGTGCGTCCTCTTCCTTTTGTCATGTCTGTGCCATCAGCGACCTTTAGCACGCTGGCCTCTAGGGTATAGCTTTGTGTGTCTTCCATATGGGTGTAAATACAGTGCAATATGAAGCCCCGAATCATGCCCCGTTTCCGCTCATCGGGGTATATCGGGGTCAACACCTTGTCCAGTATTGGTATTGCCAATATTTCGCTATGCAAATTATGGTTCGGCCGGTTAACCTGGTTCCCTATGTCATGTAAGAGCCCAGATAACAGAATTATGAGGTAGGCGTCGTCCACATCCTCACTCTCGACAGGGTTCCCCGACTCCGAAGTTTCTTGTGATGCCTTGAGGATGTCCGGTTTCACCCCAGCCTCAAGTAGCAAGTCGAGCATTCTCAAGGCGTTGGCCGTCACGATCTTCGCATGAATGTCGCCGTGGGCGTTATATCCCATCTTGGTTACCGCAATATAGTCAGACATATCCCACTGAGCCGACATAAAGGAATCATCACGAAGTTGAATCCAAGCTGTTTGTGCCTTTGGATATTTAGAGACAACATTGTCGATGATTTCCTCAGATTGTTTCAGCAACGATGCGTCAAGGGTCTCTCGCCACTGACAGATATCTTTTGACGATAAAATCATACTCACCTCCCTTCCTTTGACTTATATTACATGTATGCAACTTCTACTAGAGATTTGAGCCCCAAACCCAAACATAAACACACAAAAAGATTCAACAAAGCTGCAGTTATCTATGCAGTTACACAGAATGTTTTGTTTTGAAGACTATGACCGCAGTAGTGTCGCTACCATTGCTGAAATAGATGGTATATCCAACATTTATCACCTAAACGAGAAGATTAGAGGAAGTGAATATTAAAAGATAACAGATGGAAGTATATTCCCTAAGGAGGTAGTTGAACTGTTTATTGTAACCTATTCCTATAAGGTACTCGAGAATGAGGTAAATCAATGTCTTGACATACAGAGAAGAGTTAAGGAAATCTATTGCCAACATGGATGCATAGGCTATGAGGTGTTCAAAAGCGATGACGGCTATTGGCTGGAAATCAACAAATTCGATGACAAAGAACACTATGAGAAAGTCGAGAAAGCTGTAGGCTCAGACCCGGAGATAGAGATTCTATGGAAAAAATTCTGTTCTATCGTGGAAAGAGAGAAGATAGCTACCGTGAAATATGAGAAAATCCTCTGATCTAACAAGCTGTGACTTTCTTCATTTTCGCAGGGTAGGAATGAAATAGACTATGACCGCAACGATCACCATAGCAATTGATGTCAGCCATATCCATCCTGACCTAAAGTAGCTATTTAGAAACAGCAAGGCTACCACGAAGAACATCAGGATGGTTGCAATCGTCCGAATCTGCAGAGCTACAACCCCCGTCTAGAACATTCATATGTACTATTACAGGTTAATAAACATCGAATACTTTATGGATGGGAAATAGATCGGACGATTTCGTGAAGCATGCATCACCGGCACTCACGCAGTTATAGCTCTTAGGCTTCGCCAAAGATTCAAGGGAGAAATTTCTGCATGCAAGCAGTTAGAGAATAGCCCTTAGTGATCTTTTGTTCATAGAAATCATAACAAGTCTAAACGAATCATGCAAAATTCTTATTTGACAACAAAATATTGGACGCCTCAAAGGACATGTGACTGTGAGATGGGAGAGTCTGCAGCGTTCTCACCAGGACACATAACCGGCATCTTCCGGATACACGACAAACCGGAAGACCCCCTAAAAAAAGGCTCTTGGGGAGCCGGTGTTTCACTAGCCAAGGGCGTCACAACCACAGTCAACACCAGAAATTCTTCAAGAAACTCCTTCCAAATCAGGATAAATGGCAAAACTACGAAGTCTGCCAAAGTGTCGGAGCGCGTCATAAACGATTTTCTCTCTCACACCAAAAAGAAAAGCAGAATTATTGTCGACCATGATGTTAAGATTCCAATAGGATCAGGCTTCGGCTCCAGCGGAGCAGGCGCACTAGGCTTGGCGCTAGCTGTTAATGAAGCGTTGAGCTGTGAATTTTCCCACATCGAGGCAGTCCAAATCGCCCACATAGCCGAAGTGGAATGCAAGACCGGGCTTGGAACAGTTATCGCGGAGGCTTCTGGAGGCTTGGAGATAAGAACCAAACCGGGTGGCCCAGGCGTTGGGGAATTAAGAAACATACCAGTGAAGAATGATTACGCTGTGGCATGCTTGAGTTTTGGCCCTATTTCAACAGGAGAAGTTTTGACTAGCGAAAAATTTCGTCAACGGATAAACGAGTTCGGCGGAGAACTTCTGGATCGGCTGATCGCAGAGCCAAAACCACATCTGTTTATGGATCTCTCCCGCAAATTCGCAGAACATGTCGGATTGATATCTCCAAGAATCAAGAATATCTTCACGGAAGCTGACAGTAGAGAGTTAACGTGCAGTATGGCGATGCTTGGAGAAACAGTGTTCTCCTTGGTAAAGACAGATAGTCTCGAGGACCTCCTCAAAATTTTCCACAGACACGCTCCCTCAGAACAAAACATAATCATTAGCGAGATAGACTTTCAGGGGGCTAGGCTCCTTGACTGAAGAAATGAAAATCCCGAAAGAGCATCCGAGAGCTGCGTCTCTGAGGGTTCGGGAGAGGTTGTTAGAGCACTACAATTTGGGAGTTGTAGCCCATGCAGGTCTCATAGCCCATGGAAGGGGAGAAGCCTTCGACTACCTGCTCGGCGAAGAAACAACAAAATCAGCCCTTGAAGCTATCGAGGCCGCCGCAGCAACTTTGCTGACCGCAAAGCACCCAGTGATCTCGGTGAATGGAAATGCTGCTGCCTTGGTAGCCAGTGATATCGTGAAATTATCTGAGGTTGCCGGAGCCAGAATTGAAGTTAATCTGTTTTACCGTTCCAGTAAGAGAGAAAAAGCTATTGAAGCAGTGCTTGGAGACGCGGGGGCAACGGAAGTTTTGGGGATTGGTGAAGATGCTTCCGCGAGAATACCGGAATTAGGCAGTGAACGGAGGAGAGTAGACCCCAAAGGAATACTCATAGCCGATGCGGTTCTAGTTCCACTGGAAGACGGAGACAGAACTGAGGCACTTGTGCGCATGGGGAAGAACGTGATAGCCATTGACCTCAATCCCTTGTCAAGAACCGCCCAGCTTGCCACCGTCACAATCGTTGACAACATAGTGAGAGCCATGCCAACTCTGGCAAAAATTGCCAAGGGACTGAGAACGGAAGGCAAAGAGAAATTGAAGGGAATCGCATCCGATTTCGACAACAAAAGAACCCTAAGCGAATCTATCGACCTGATAAAACAACGGCTCACAAAACTCGCAGAAAAGGGAACATACATCTCACTTCTGGAGATGAGCAAAATATGAGCTTCAACAAAATCTTTGCTCTAGGCGCTGGTGCCGTAGGAAGCTCCTATGGAGCTCTCCTCTCCAGAAAGAATGACGTGACTCTCATCGGGAACAAAGCCCACTTAAACGCAATAGGGTCCAAAGGCTTAACGCTCTCAGGAGACATTCAAGAAGTATTCTTCATAAAAGCTGAAACCGAGATTAAGGCAATCCCCACAAAAAGTCTGATACTCCTAACCACAAAGGCACACGACTCGGCGAGGGCGATCAAGGAAGTAAAAGACATGCTCAAAGAAGATACAGTCATTCTGATCTTGCAAAACGGTCTAGGAAACAAAGAGGTAGTGAAAGCGATAGTTGGCGATAAAGTTGAAGTTATTAGAGGTGTCCCAAAGATTGCCGCTGAATTCCTCAAACCCGGCGAAGTAACTTTCTGGAACGGGGAAACGATTCTGGAGAAGACGCGGACTGGAAGAGCAATTGCTGCGTTATTCAACGAATGCGGATTGAAAGCGAGAATCTCGAATGAAATAGACCGAGAAATATGGACCAAACTGATCCTCAACTGTGTGGTGAATCCCCTCACCGCCATTCTCCAAGTCAGGAATAACGTAATCCTAGTAGATAGCCTCAAACCATTGAGATCTAGAATTATGAAAGAATGCGTCGAAGTCGGAAAGTGTGAAGGGATAGAGTTTCAGCCAAACGTGAACGAATCTATCGACAAATGCATCGCAAGATATGAAAACTATTCTTCCATGTGCCAAGACATCATGAAAAGGAAAGAGACGGAAATCGATTTCATCAACGGAAAAATAGTGGAACTCGGAAGAAAACACAAAATCCCAACACCAATCAACGGAGCAATGACCAGCTTAGTCAAATTCTTGGAGGAAAGAAAGTGAATTTCAATTATTTGCGGAAGAAGAGAAAAATCGTGATGCTTACCGCCTATGACTATCAAATGGCCAAGATACTGAATGAAACAGGAATTGACCTAATCCTCGTTGGGGACAGCCTCGGGATGGTTGTTTTGGGTCATGAGGACACGAGAAGCGTCACGATGGAAGACATGATCCATCACATCAGAGCTGTGGCGAGAGGAGCGAAAAAGACTCCGATAATTGGGGATCTGCCAATCAACAGCTGCAACACGTTAGAAGATGCGTTAAGAAATGCCAAAAGATTCCTGGGAGCTGGGGCACACGGAGTGAAGATCGAAGGAAACAGACCGGAAATTGTTAAGGCTTTGTTGAACAAAGGCATTCCCGTGATGGGGCATGTTGGACTTTTGCCTCAGATAGCTGAGAGATACCGACTCAAAGGGAAAGACAAAGATGAGGCTGAGAAAATCTTCAGGGACGCCGTTGAATTGGACAGGATGGGCGTGTTCACAATAGTTCTGGAGTGTATCCCAGAAGGTCTAGCAAAAAGAATCACCCAGACCGTGAAGGCTCCTACAATCGGGATTGGAGCCGGAAAATACTGTGATGGCCAGGTGTTGGTGGTAAATGATATGCTTGGTTTCGATAAGACCTTCAGTCCGAAATATCTTAAGAGGTATGCCAACCTGGGCAAGGAGATAGAAAAGGCTGTCGCCAAGTTCAGGACGGAGGTTTTGGATGGGAAGTATCCGGACGAAGAGCATACATATCATTAAGAGCGGATAATGAGGGTTATGGTTTTGAATAGTCACCCTTCTAAGGATATTACTGGAACCGCAGGAGAGGCGCTGAAAGGAAAAAGGGTCGTCTTATGCATCACTGGCAGCGTAGCCGCCGTTCGGTCTTCTGAGATTGCTAGAGGCCTGATGAGATATCGGGCAGAAGTTTTCGCGGTCATGTCGGAGATGGCCAAGAAGATTATCCATCCGTATCTGATGGAGTGGGCGACTGGGAACCCCGTTGTGACCGAATTGACTGGTAAGGTTGAGCACGTGACACTGGTCGGTAAACGCACAAGTAAGGCTGACTTAGTTCTGGTTGCTCCAGCCACCGCTAACACCATCAGCAAGATCGCGTGCGGAATCGATGATACGCCTGTAACATCCGTCGTCTCCACCGCTTTTGGGTCTGGAGTTCCGATAATGATTGTTCCGGCCATGCATGAGTCCATGTATAGGCATCCGATCGTGGCTGAGAACATAGAGAAGCTGAAGACGTTGGGTGTTGAGTTCGTTGGACCCAGAATCGAGGAGGAGAAGGCCAAGATAGCCGAGAATTCGGACATTTTAGAGGCGGTTGTCAAAAAGCTAACGATGAAAAAGGATCTGGCTGGGACAAGGGTTCTGATTACCGCGGGTCCAACTTTGGAGCACATTGATCCCGTTAGAGTAATGACGAACAAGAGTTCTGGGAAGATGGGTATTGCTGTTGCCCGAGAGGCTTTGAACCGAGGAGCTGATGTCACTCTGATCTATGGTCCAGGAACAGCCTTGCCTCCCAGCGATGCCAAGGTGATTCCGGTCGAGACGACTGAGGAGATGCTTGATGCAGTAGTTTCTGAGTTGAAGTCGAAGAAATACGAAGTAGTTGTTGCAGCCGCGGCAGCCGCTGATTGGAGACCTGAGAAATCCTTTGACTACAAGCTTCCCACGAGTGAAGTTTCTGAGCTTTCCGTGAAGCTGAAGCCTACACAGAAGATTATTGATGCTGTTAGGAAGATTAGTACGGATGCTTTCTTAGTTCCTTTCAAAGCGGAGTATGATTTATCTGATGAAGAGTTGGTTGACCGTGGTCATAAGCGGCTTGTGCAGGCTGATGCCGACATGATTGTGGTCAACGACGTCGGAAGGAATGGAGCTGGATTTGAGGTTGACACAAACGAGGTTTTTATAGTCGACAAAGAGAAGAAAGTTGTTCATGTTCCGCTTACGACTAAGAGAGAGGTTGCGAGGCGAATTTTCGAGGTGATTACCGAAAAGATAAAGGCGCGATAGGGAGCAACAATTTATGAAGCGGTTTAAGGCTGTCGCCGTTGGTGGAACTTTTGACGAGCTACACAAGGGTCACCAAGCTCTATTGATGAAGGCTTTTGAGGTTGGAGAGCGTGTTTTGATAGGGCTGTCCTCGGATGAGTTTGCTAGAGAGTTGAGGAAGCCCCATACAGTCGCGAGCTACATGAAGCGACTAAGCGACTTAGAGAGATTCTTGATGAAGCGGGGGCGCTCAGATAGGGCTGAGATAGTGACTTTACATGATTCTTACGGGGTCACATTGTCAAAGGGCTGTGTTGAGGCTATTGTTGTGAGTAGAGAAACGGAACCGATCGCCTATGAGATTAATAAAAGGAGAGAGGCGAAAGGGCTAGCGCCTTTGAGCGTTGTGGTGGTTGACATGGTTCCAGCGGAGAATCACGCTCCCATCTCCACAACAAGGATTCGAGAAGGTGAGATAGACCGAGAAGGACATCTGCTAACGCTCTAGCTGCTGGTTTTCACGCCTTTACCAGTTTCCCACTATGAAGGCTTTTGTTTTCCTGAATCCTACTTTTTGCCAGAATCCGAGGCTTTCTTCTATGACTGTAGCTGATACTGTGGGAGCCCCCTTTTCCTCAAACCTTCTAACTATTTGTTTGACAAGCGCTGTTCCTATACCTTGCTTTTGGTATGCGGGATGAACAGAAAGTTCACGGATAATTGCCCTTGAACCGTCATAATTGCCCCTTATGGTCCCCACCACCTTCCCGTTTATTTCACATACGAGAAATATGGCAGCGGGGCAGGCTTTTACCCTCCTCATAGCCTCTGGACCATCCACGGCTGGAAATCCATACTGATTATTCAGCTTGAGGATTTCAACAATCGAATCGGCATCTCTAGGTTCAAAATCTCTATTCAAGGCCAAATCATCTCTAATTACTTTGATTCTATTTAGTTCTCTTTACATACCTCTTGTGGAAGCGTCAATTATTAAATCTGAGATTGATAAATGAGTTAAGGATCTGAAAAGCTGGTGTCATGATGGAACCCAGTGTAATCATTATCGCCTTTCTTTTTTCCGTGATTGCAGGGATATCAACAGGAGTCGGTGGCCTAGTAGCCTTTTTCATAAAAGATTTGAAACGTACATATCTCTCATCATTTATGGGTTTCTCTGCAGGTGTTATGATACAGGTCTCCTTCGTAGAACTCCTTTTCTCAGCAGTCATGGACGCGGGTTTTCTCTATGCAAACATTTTCTTCTTTCTGGGTGTCCTGACTATTGCTCTCATTGATTTTCTGATACCACATGAATACAAGGAAGAACACGGTTCGGAAGATGGAAGGAATCATCAAAGGCTAATGAGGACGGGACTACTTGTCTCTTTAGGTATAGCTATCCACAACTTACCAGAGGGGCTTGTCACCTTATTTGGAACGATCAAGGATCCCAATCTCGGCCTTGTTCTGTTGGTTGCTATCGCCTTACACAATATCCCAGAAGGAATCTCAGTATCATTCCCAATTTATTATGCAACAAAGAACAGGAAGAAAGCGCTCACCTGGTCCTTTCTGTCAGGCATCGCTGAACCCATAGGTGCCGTGATAGGCTTTACCATACTTTATCCGTTTATTAATCCCTTTGTACTGAACATGGCATTGGCATTTGTCGCGGGCGTAATGGTCTTCATAAGTCTTGATGAGTTGCTACC
>CAYGBA010000052.1:0-10680 GCA_964347995.1 uncultured Candidatus Bathyarchaeia archaeon
CTTTTGGCTGGGAAAGCTAGGACCGGCGGCAGTTGCAGCGCCGTCAATCTCTTGGCCGATAATGTTTCTTTTCATCTCATTGAGCGCTGGCTTTGGAATATCTGGGATCTCTCTGGTGTCTCAGTACACGGGCGCTGGGTTGCCTGAGAAGGCCAACAAATCCTCAGGCCAGCTACTCTTTGTTCTGTTGAGTAGCTCTTGCATTGCAGCGATTCTGGGCTTCCTTTTCGCAGGTGAAATACTGGCTCAGATGGGCACATCGCAAATTGTTCGATCTACCACCACTCCGTACTTGCAGGTGATGTTCCTATCTATGCCCTTTATGTTTTTTCATTTCGGATTCAGAGCAATCCTGAGAGGCTACGGAGACACCAAGACGCCGATGATCTTGACGATTACGTCCAGTGTACTCGACACCGCATTAGATCCCTTCTTTGTGTTCGGTTGGGGACCTATACCTCAGATGGGTGTTGTTGGCGCTGCGTTGACTACGCTAATGACGAGAGGGCTGGCAGCAATCATTGGGATGTACCTTCTGTTCTCAGGGAGGGTTGGGATAAAGCCTAAACTATCAGACTTGAAACCGGAATTTAGTTGGATGAAGAAGGTTATTTCGATAGGCGTTCCATCTGCCGTCGGTCTCAGTGGAACTGCTCTAGGCTTTGTGGCACTCATCAGCCTAGTCTCCATAGAAGACAGGCTATTGCCTGGAGAGGGCATACTGCTGGCAGCCTATGGGATCGGCAGTCGATTGATAAACTTCATCAACATTGTTCTCTGGGGTGGCGTCAGCGCAATATCTACGATGGTTGGGCAAAACTTAGGGGCAAGTCAGGATGAACGGGCGGTTGAGATCGTCAAGAAACTCTTGCTTTCTTTCGCCATCCTATCCGTGACAGGAAGTGCAGTGATCTATTTCTTGCGAGTTCCGCTTTACACGCTGTTCATCAGCAATCTAGAGGTCCTCGATGCGGGGTCCACATTCATCACCTTCTTTGTCTTCTCCGTGCCATTCTTCACCATCTTCCGTATGGTAAGCGGCGTGTTTGAGGGGGCAGGCAACACCCGGCCTTCCATGATCTTATCACTGATTCGACTTTGGGGATTACGAACCCTGTTAGCATACGTATTCTACTTCTTCCTTGGGATGGGCGCCGCAGGCATATGGGCTGGCATGACTATTGGAAACGTTGGAGCTGCAGCCCTCTCGGTCGCATGGCTTTCCAATGGCACATGGAAGAGGAGGGTTATAGAAGAGGAACCACGCATGATAAGACCATCGCCTGGGGTGTCTACGTAGAGCAACTATGATTGAGAAAGAGAGATCTTGATGAATGCACGTATATGCGCGCGAATTGTGCTGGCTAGCTATTCGATTGTGCTCAGTTTTCTTTTTCCAAATGCAAGAAGCATGAGACCAAGCAATAGGAATATTGTAGTCACTAGCAAATAATCATACAATAGACCTGTGAATTGAAAGAATATAGCATGCATAAATCATGTATGGAATCAGTGGTACAGCATTTTGCTGATTGCTATGAAGTTCAACCCTAATTTCTTCCTCGTAGCAGTCGGCCTCTCTCTTCTTGCTGGAATATTGCAGAATCTCAGCAGCTGGTTGTTGGTTCTTTATACTCAATCTAAACTGTCGATTGACATTTATTCGCAGATTGCGATTGGTCTGCCTCCCGTCCAACTTGCTTTAGGCGTAATTCTACCTTTTGCAGTCATGTACATTCTCAGCACTCGAATAGGCTCGGAAGTTGTGCAGTCAGTTATTGTGTCCACCTTCGTGGGTTGCTGGATAGGTGGAGTGATCAATTTTGCTGTTAGGTTCTATCTTCTATATCTAAGGAGGAGCAGTCTTAGTGTTGATTCTGTCCTCCAACTGTCTCCTTGGGTAGTGTGGGCAATCTTTGAAACAGCATTCTCCACTGTCTTCTTCGTGAGCCTTGCAGCAATACTTTTCGCCTATTACAGAAAGACTGTTAGCAGACAAACGATACCTACATAAAACAACTAACATAATCGGAGACGTTTCGTTCGATCGATTCGATCACGCCGCGCAAATCGGTCAATAGCCAAAAGAGCCATAGCACCGAAAGCCTTACCTTCAAAGCCAAATTTCCCATAATCTTTCATCATCTCTTATTCTTGAGTAATCGAGTGTTTGCAGTGACAGAATATATTAGACGTTCATGCATGCATATCACCAGTAAACTTTATCTAATGGAACGGACAGTCTTGTTCTACGAATTTCACAAAAGTCGGAGAAAAAGTGTAAAAAAGCTGTGGAGGAGAAGAAATGAGCAAAACTGAAAAGCCCCACATGAACATAATCGTAATCGGACACGTAGATCACGGAAAATCTACAACCGTAGGACACTTATTCTATCTTACAGGAACGATCGACGAAAGAACAACAAAAAAGTATGAAGAAGAAGCCAAAAAGCTTGGCAAAGAAACATTCAAATTCGCTTGGGTTCTAGACAAGCTGAAGGAAGAACGAGAAAGAGGACTAACCATAGACTTAGCTTTCTGGAAGTTCGAGACACCCAAATACTTCTTCACCGTCATCGACGCACCAGGACACAGAGACTTTGTCAAAAACATGGTTACAGGAGCCAGCCAAGGCGACGCCGCCATCCTCTTCGTCTCTGCCAAGAGAGGAGAGTTCGAGGCAGGAATCGGACCAGGCGGGCAAACCAGAGAGCACGCTTTTCTGGCATATACACTCGGCGTAAACCAGATGACCGTGGCCATCAACAAGATGGATGATGCGACCGTAAACTGGAGCCAAGAGAGATACGAAGAAATCAAGAATGAGATTTCGCGAATGCTGAAGATGGTTGGGTTTAAGGTGGAGAAGGTCCCGTTTGTGCCGACCTCCGGGTGGACCGGTGACAACCTGATGAAACAAAGTGAGAAGATGCCATGGTACAAGGGTCCAACCCTGTTTGCGGCTTTGGATACCTTCGAGATGCCTCCGAAACCCATTGAGAAGCCACTGCGTCTGCCCTTGCAAGATGTTTACACGATAACAGGAGTCGGAACCGTCCCGGTTGGGAGAGTTGAAACCGGCGTGCTAAAAGTCGGTGACCAAATCGTCTTCATGCCCGGAAATGTCAAAGGAGAGGTCAAGTCCATCGAGACGCATCATGTTAGCATTCCCAAAGCGGAACCTGGAGACAACATCGGATTCAACGTTCGAGGCCTAGCTAGAGGGGACATTCGGCGAGGAGATGTAGGCGGACACCCCAGCGATCCGCCAACTGTTGCAAGAGAGTTCATCGGACAGGTAATCGTGATATATCATCCAACAGCAGTTGCGGCAGGATACTCCCCAGTCCTGCATGCACACACTGGACAGGTTGCCTGTCGCTTCACAGAGCTGATCAAGAAGCTGAATCCACGGACCGGCGAGACTATTGAGGAGAAGCCTGCTTTCTTGAAGACGGGTGACGGCGCTGTTGTCAGGTTTGAGCCTTTGCATCCGATCGCTGTTGAGACTTTCGCGGACTTTCCTGAGCTTGGGCGCTTCGCGATACGTGACATGGGAACCACAGTGGCAGCTGGAGTTATAAAAGAGATCACGAAGAAAGGATAAGCAGCCGCATTCTCTAATCTAACCCTTCTACTTTGCCTAGTAAGCGCTACCGAGAGCGTAGATTTTCAAAGAGCCGAAGAAGTCTGCTACTCTGTAGAATGCCAATACTCCCTATGGTATCTAGCATACCTCGCCTGTTGGGCTCCAATTAGGTCCACTTGCGTTTTTAGAGAAACTCAGCCTTCAATGGCTTCTCCTAGAAAGAAGCCTGTCCTTTTCATAGCTGCCTTTATTTCTTTATCTTCTCGTTTGAAGGCTTCTAGGTCTGTTTTTCTTTTGATGTGATCTATATAGTGATAAGTGGGTTTCCTGTTGGCGTATTTTCGGTAGTAGCCTTCCTTGTCTAGTATGCGATCCATGTGCTGCAAATATGATCTGATTTCTTCTGTGGATGCGTCTTGGTATTCGTCGATTTGCAGGATGGTAGAAAGCGGCAGTCGGGGTCTAGTTGGAGGTTGCTCGTCTGGATGGCCCATGCAAAGAAGAGTCAAAGGCAGCACGCGTTTCGGAAGCTTCAGTATTTCGATTAGCTTCTGGTTTGCAAGCGCTGAGCCGACATATAGGGACCCTAACTCATAGCATTCGGCAGCTATGGTCATGTTTTCGGCTGCCAATGAGGCGTCCACCATACTCAAGAGTTTCAGCGAGTTGCCATAGCCATGTCCTAGGCAGTGATCGAAGTCTAGGCTATCTAGGGTTTTGACAAGTCTTCTCAGGTCCGCACAGACCACAAGGACTACAGGAGCGGTGAGAGAAGAAACTCCACAGGCGTCAAGCACTCTGCTTCTTCTTTCTTTGTCTTTTATCCAGACTATGGTGTAGGTTTGGAGGTTGCACGCAGAGGGTGCACGTTGTCCAGCCTCCACAATCTTTCGTATGATAGCACCTTCAACACGTGTAGACTTGAATCGCCTAATGGTTCTGCGATTGAAAAGCAACTCCAAGCTTTTTGGAACATTCTCAGTCAAGCATCTCCACCTCGTCGATAGAACGATATCAAAGGCAATAGGAAGGATTTAATCGCTCTTCTTTAAGACTTTCCTCAATATGTTTTCGCAGAATGTCCACGTTGCCAACAACTATCCTATGCGCACTCGCCTTTTACAAACTTAACATTCATCCAACATGTGCGCACATTTACTGAAATCCGATTATCAGTACGAACAGGAGAATAGCTGGAATTGATACTGCAATTAGAATATCCAGAACGACTCTGCTGGTCTTGAGGAAAGGAATCAAGAAGGGTACTTGGCTCTTGTAGTTCTGAAAGGATTCTGCATATTTTCTGGATAAATGCTGCTCTTCTATGACAGCTAGCAGAATGTAAGCGAACAGTTCAATGAACCAGACACCTATTGTCTGTGATGGACTTAGAAATCCGATGCCAAAGGTGTTGTTCAGGATCCAGACGCTCCAGCTCGTGAACCCAAGCGTTGAGAGTATCATTCCCAAATATTGAGGATGTCTGACCAGCCCATAAGGTCCTGAAGTGACCAATCCTTCCTTCTTCTTCATCCAAAGATAAGCCACAGAGAAAACGAGAATCAAGAGACCGCTGATGACAAACGTTTTCTCCGCGATGGAAAATGGGGAAAACAATTCGAACAGCGCTCTGGGAAGGTTAACTGGAAGATTTGCAAAAATCGTGATTAAATAAGTAGCGAAGGGAAGAGTCATCAAACCCGTCCAAGCCCCGGGCACCGATTGCACAAGAGGAACTAAGTAGCCTGCAACCTTTAAGAATCCCGATCTTATTCCTTCGGTTGTCATTGTTTTCCTCTTATGGTATTATGGGGGTAGTCTAATAATCCCATGTTTTGGAACACCTTGTTCTGATCTCTGAACACCCGCAAATCGGGTTCTTGTTTCCAAGGTTGCGTGGCAGGATGCGCGCGCGAAATAGGGGAAAAGAAAGGTTCAAATTTCCGTATAATATTTGACACGTAGGTGCTCCAAATGAGTAGAGTTGCTATTGTAAAGGGAACGCGCCCTGTCGAAACGACAATTAAGGCTCTTGAAATGATAGAGTCTGATGTTGATGGCCTCCTCTCTGAAAGGAAGCCATTCTTGATCAAGCCCAACTACATAAATTCGGAGCATCCTTCAACCGGAATTACAACAGACAGCAGAGTCATCGAAGGCGTTGTCAAGTTTTTGAGAGAGCGCAACATAGAAGAGATTATCATAGGTGAGGGAAGCGGTTGGGCAGACACCTTTCAAGCATTCAAAGTTGCAGGCGTCGACGCACTCGCCGAACGATGGAGCGTAGAACTCATTGACCTAAACAAAGACGAAATTATCGAAGTCGGGCCACCTACTCCCTTGGCGCTCAAGAAGGTCAAGATTGCGAAGACCGCTTTGGAAAGCACAATAATCAGCGTTCCGAAGCTTAAGCTTCACAGAATAGCCACCGTCACATTGAGTCTGAAGAATATGATGGGTGCCTTGGCCTCCAAGGGCTCCATGCACAGGGGAAGCCTTAGCAAAAATATTGCTGATTTGGCATCTGTTCTAAGACCTAGCATATCGGTCATCGACGGAATAATCGCAGAGGAAGGACACGAAACCAGCGGAAACCCTGTAGAAATGAATCTGGTTATTGCAGGCACAGATCCCGTGGCAGTTGATGCCGTTGGTGCTGCGGTGATGGGCATACCGCCAACCAGTGTTAAGCACCTCGTCTTGGCAGAGAAGAAAGGACTTGGAACATGCAATCTAGAAGAGATAACCATTCTAGGAGCGCCCGTAGAGAAGGTGAAACGGAAGTTTCACAGATCGTTCTCATCAAGGCTCCTTACTCACCTTGGTTAGGAATGAAGCGGTGCCCAACAGAAGAGAAGGCACGAAACATTAAACGATGAAAGCCAATCTTTGCGCCAATTGCAGACGCGCAAGGTGTTGATTCAGGCGAGTGCTCCGAGAGGAAAGAGGGCTGCCGCAGACCAGGCGAAGAGAAGCGAGTTTAGAATGGCTCCCGCACCCATAGTTGAGGTTTTTCGATAGAACCACCATGAGCAAGCTGTCGAGATGCCGAAGAGCGGTATGAAACCCCAGAGGAATTCGAGAAAGAATCCTAGAAAAGAGGGTAGAGGTCGGATGTCTAGTAGAAACATTGGCAGGTATTGGAGGCTTAGAATGAAGAGGTAAGGGCAGATCTTTATGCCGATCGTTCTGCCTGCTGCAAGAACTTTCGATCTGAGTCCGTGATTTCGGACTGGTCGGTTCCTGAACTCGTGGAGGTAAAGGCCTTCGACGAAGAAGAATGCTAGGAAGAAGGGAAGAAACATCAGGAGCATGGGAATCCTTGCTAGAGGCTTCAGATCGTTGAACATCGGAATGACGAAGAGCCTCAGATCAACGAGCGCGATGGCTTCCACAACGTGGACTATTGAAAAAAGTAGGAGGAAGATGCCGATTGCCATCGTCGCGTCGTAGCGGCTGCAAAATTCGGAGATCGCTCGTTTCAGGTTCAGCCTCACCGTGGAGAATCTAGGCAGAAGAAACCGAATCAAAAGTAGGCCTGTCAGAGCAACCGCAAGGAGCCACCAGGCAAAGGATGATCCGAAGATCAGGGGCGGAATGTGAATTAGGAAGCCTAGAAGGAACATCGGTAGGAACAAGGATAAGCCCAGTGATCCCCAGATGATCAGCACTTTCCAGTCTTCAAGGATTCCATATTTTGCTTCGGATCTTCTTTCTTGAGCGAAGGATGGGAAGGCGTCAAGGACAATTGAGGAAATCGGAAAGATAAGACCTACAAAGGCGATGAGGCTGATGGATAATGCCGCTTCGCGATAGAGATAGTTCAAGCCTATTTCTGAAGGCGAGTCTTGTTCAAGAGGGGGATCTGATCTTAACGCAGTGATCATCCAATGGACACTTTCAGATGCTATTGTGGGATCCATAGGTTCAAAGATATGAGTTGTCGTAGGCGTGACAAGTTTCCTCGCTGTTTGCGTTGAGAAATTGCCATAAAGACGGTCAGTCTCGATCTGCTGAGCCTCTGCGAAAACTGGCAACAATTCATCCTTCAACTGAGCTAGATCGAACAGAATGTCGTGTTTCCCCACCGCTACCAGAAGATTCTTCGGAAATGTAGAATTTAGGACCCCATAAACAGGATCACTAACCATCTCTCCGAACCCCCCGCCGATATAGACCGAAGCCATGATGCCTCCGTGAGCAACCGCCGTTGCCCTGATCGCTCCGGCTCCTAGACTGTGTCCGACAAGGCCGATCAATGACGCCTTGACGAATAGTTGTGATTCCGAATATCGAACAGCAGCTAGAGTACCGAGAGTAGGATCAACGCTGCCATCACCGAAAATTCCTCCGGAATTACCGTGTCCAATCAGGTCTAGAGCAAGGGCAACAACATTCCGCCTCGCAAGTTCGAGTGCAATCCCACTCATCATCTGCTTAGAACCGCTTATTCCATGAACCAAAACAACAGCAGGCAGAGGATTTGCAGCAGTGGCGTCGATAGGCTGGTATAGCAGACCGCTTATTTGTGTGTTATCATTCGCAATTTGGACTCTTCTAACATCCACGCCCTTAAAATCCGTATCAAGGAAGAATGCGATGCTCACTCCTAAAAGAAAAACTGAAACAAGCAGAAGAAGGGCGAAGTGGCTGGCTTTAATGGCGACCATCGACAATCTCCAAGAGTCGTCTGATATAGTTATGAATACAATTGATGCGATTTATAACAAATATGCAAAACTAGGGCATTTGCCCAGCGCCTAGGTTATCCGTTATCCCGCGGTAATGCGCCCGCTCAAAGTGACGGAGAGTACATACTAAAGTCTCATGCGTGTCGTCCTGCTTGGCGTCACATATGTAGCTTCGGAAGGGAATATCTGCAAAAGAGTATAGTTGGGGTCATCTGCACTTTTCCAGTGTTTACTGAAGAAATCGCAATATCTCGCCAGTTCTGCCTTGACCTGCTGAGCTTTAACCATTTTTGCCGGTCCAGCAACTCGTATGCAACAATCTTCACTTCCCTTTTTGAACACAAAGGAGAATTCCACTTTTGGGTTCTTCTGTATTTGTTTCACCTTTTCACTCCACGTGTCTGTGGTTATCCAAAATTTGCCGTCAAAACGGATCAGCGTCACAGGCCTGACTCGGGCTTGATCCCCATCTATGGTCGCCAAGAATACATGCTGAAAATCCCCAAACTGATTCAACACTTCTCTAATATCCTCAGCTTCTTCAACCATTTGCCACACCATGACGTCTTATAGTCTCGTATCTGGTTGATGTCATAAATCTTTAGTCTTCTCAAATCTACACTCTGCGCATATTCTAGTAAGATGTTAGTCAGAGTACCCTAATGCGCTCTTAACTTCCTCTTGAAAATTCTCCTTGTCCATAAAGAAAGTTTCAATCGGTTTCCCGTCAACAACACAAGAGGGGACGCGCCTCCTCCGTTCCACCTCTTCCGGCTCCTCAAACTTGTTTATCATTCTTATCGGAATATTCAGAGCGACTTCTCTTATTGATTTCTTGATGCTCTCTGAGAAATAGATGCAAAAGGGACATGACGGATCATAGAAGATTAAGGCTCTTTCCGTATCTTCTTCTTGCGGGATGAACTTCTTTTCTTCAAGGTGATAAATGTAATCTTTCTTGAGTGGATAGTAAAGAAGGAAGGGATCATTCTTTTTGTCTAGTGGGATGCAAAGGTTGATCAGGTCGTCTATTGTGTCCAAGGTGACATCTCTAATCTCCAACTTTTCCATTTGGATGAGCCTGCTTTCATATCCATGCGACGCAGCATTCTACAGACAAACTTGCAGGGGAGGATAGACAATAAAAGCTAATCCTTGCAACTACATCAACAGAGAGCTGACTGACCTTGTCTGGGACTGAAACCTTAGTGCCATACATAAAAGAGCCAAGCGAGACAGAACAGCCGACGATTATAATCGACAGCCGTGAAGCCACGACCGCTCCGAAAATAGTCAAACGCCTCAAGGAGCAGGGAGCGAAAATCCAGATAAAACCGCTTCCTAAAGGCGATTATATAATTTCAGAGGAGTGCGCCTTCGAACGCAAGACAGTCAAAGACCTCGTCTACACGCTCACCCGCCGCCACCTCTTTGACCAACTCTTCACTCTAAAAGAGGCCTATGAGAGACCCTTCATCCTTATCGAGGGCTATCTGCCCATCATTTATAAGTTCACGAGGATCAACCCGGCATCTATCTGGGGCGCCCTCTTCGCCCTCGCAAAACAACAGATCCTCCTAATCCACACAACCAACTACAAAGAGACCACAGATTTCCTCTACACGGCGGCCAGACAAGAACAACTCGTAGAGAAAAGAAAGCCCGCCATACATCCAGTCAAAAAACACGAAACCCTGGCAGATGCCCAAATCTTCTTCATAGCTAGCCTGCCGAACGTAGGCAGAGAAAGAGCTACAAGCCTACTTCAAAACTATCAGACCCCACTAAACGCCCTGTTGAACCTCGAGAACTGGGCCAAGGCTGTCCACGGACTTGGACCGAAAACAGCGAAAAAAGTAAAACAGGTCCTCCACAAACCATACAAAAGGTGAACCGACATGGAAGTCAAGATCGCACCGACCAAAAAGCTGCTGGTTCTAGGCCTAGACGAGCGATCACTCGACAATCTGGCCTGGTGTGCTGTGACCTATAGGATTGATCGCTTGCTCTGGGTAGACGGCTACCTGCTCTGCGTGGAGGTGTACGAGAAGTCGTTCGAACACGAGATAAAGCATAAGGAGTTCCCCGTCAGCCAAGTCTGCTACACAAAATATCCGAAGTACACTCCAATCTATGAAGTTAAGAAAGGAGCAGAAATTCCCATCGTAAACGCCTCAGATATGCGAATATACAAGAAGCTACTGAAGGCAATCCAAAAACACGAGAAGAAGCGCCACCCGGAAGCTGAAGCGTGAAGTCCGCTTGCCCACATGCGCGCAGAGTAGATTGTAGTAGAATGGCTAGAGAAATATATCCAGAAGACAAAGAGTTCATGGCTTTTGAACTAGTGTAGTTACATAGAATGTTTTCTTCTGTAGAGTATAACTGCTAGTAGTGTTG
>CAYGBA010000053.1:0-10635 GCA_964347995.1 uncultured Candidatus Bathyarchaeia archaeon
GCATAGAAATTCGAGATTTGCTTCTACCCTCGACATGAATGCTCACGCCATAGACTCAAGAACTTCAATATGAGGTTTTCTATGCTGCGCGCGTATCATCTGTTTCATTAAGAATGCAAGCATCGCGCGCGCATATTGGTCTGGAAGAGGTTGATATTTCCGACTCTTTTCAGTGAAAACAACTACGCACGAGCCTGAAAGGGCATGACGTAGACACTACACAAAAAGAAGGTGGCATCAAGATGTCTTCCCAAAGTTTTCGCCGACGATCTCTAGGTCAAAAGTGTCTGCGATACCGTCGTTGTTTAAATCGCAGTCCGTATTCCAATTTGAATCTCCGAGTTTGCTTCCGAAGACTTCACCCACCATAGCCAGATCATATATGTCGACAACTTTATTCCCGTCTGAGTCGCCCTGTATTGTGATTCGCACATTACTCTTCGTAAAGATATTGTCAGCTGTGTCAATCTCGCCAGTATCTGTGCTGGCTTCCGCTCGGATATCGTATAGACCTGTCATGTTTGGCGTCCACTCGAAGGTTAGAGTTGTGTTGGCACCAGCGGCTAAGGCTGCGTTCTGTGTTCCAATAAGTGGGTCGGAGCGCCACGTATAATATAGACTGACGCTGACATTCTCGTAGTAGAGTCCTTGATTCTCGACCGTAACGTTAATGGAGATCGGCTGATCAGTGAATAGATTTGGGGAAGCTGAAATCTCAATAATGGCTACATCGTGCCATGAGTAGTTCCGGTTTGCCTCTAACAATATGTGGCTTCCGCGAACATATTCGATGAACTTGAATGGCCCTGAGCCTGTCACTGTAAGTTCAGGTGTTGGAACTGAAGGATCTGTTATGGTTTGCCACTTGTGTTTTGGAAGTATGGGTAGGCTGCCAACCCAGTAAAGACTCCATGGGTTTGTGACATTTGTGTATATTATAATCTTGTGTGGGTCAGGTGTTTCTACGTGATTTACGTTTATGACTTTCGGATAGTTCATGCCAACTTGGTGAGTTTTGGAATACTGGAGGGTGAAGTTGACGTCAGCTGACGTGAGTTGAGCGCCGTCATGGAAATAGACGTGTTCGTTTAGGTTGAAGGTGAGTTTGGTTGCGTTTTTGCCAGTGTCTGGGTTAAGCCATGTTCCTATTTCCCAGCTTTTGGCAACGCTTGGAACCACTGTTTCTAGGTCGCGTACTCTTAACAAGGGGTCGTAAATTAGGCTTGCGAAGGACATGAATGGATGAAAACCTAGCCAAAGAGGATTAACGCCGCCTGGATCACCGGTTATGCCATATCTAAGAGTGCCGCCTGTTGTCATGTTCTTTTGATGTGTCAGAACGAAAGTCCACCAATTGTCAGCACCGTTTCCCAGTTCGTTGACTACATCTGTCCATTGGCTTCTGTGGGCCTTGTAGCCGACCGTGGCAAACAGCGGTAATATGCCGACTTGTTCTGCAAGAATGTTTTGGGCTTCTTTCGCTGATGCTATGGCTGCTGTTTGGTTTGAAGCATATCTTAGGTTGTCTATTTGGTTGTCGAAATCCGTGTTGTTGAAATGTACGTAGTTGGGCCCGTTGGCCCAATACATGTCTGAGTGATATAGGTTCCCGAATACTGTAACTGTGGTGTTGGATGTTACGTCACAATTGTATAGGTCCTTTTTTCCGGTGTACAGATGAAAGTTCTTTTCAATGTACACCTGGTTGAAGATGTTGGACCACGTGGTTACTGCAAGGTTTACCGGAATTCCAATCGCCTGCATCTCTAGGGTTAAAAGTTGGGCTACGGTAAGCCTTGCTGGGTCTTCACTTGTGGTACAGAATATTAATGGATCGAGATTTTCTCTGGCTTTTATGTGTTCAGAAGGGTATTCCCGCACGCCGTCCCCATCGGCATCTTCAAAACCACCTACATCAAGGATTCTAACTGCTTGAGTGATGTTAAATGAATGGCGATCTGCATGATCGCTGTACCACTCTGTTAACCAAGGCATTATTGGTGTGTTTAAAACTATACCGTGGCCTCCTAGTGTTTCGTTCACGAATTGTTGTTTGTTAACTAGATGTGCTAGCGCATGTCTAAATGCTTTGTAGTGAGTTGGAGAAGGCCAGTTTGGGTAGGCGGGTAATGTTTCGTTATTATTGATGTCAATTTCAAACATGCCCAATTCTGATAATGCACCTAAAGTGATACTTTCGTTCCAAGGTGATTCTGTGTATTTGTCGATTAAGGTGGCGTTCAGTGAGGGCGCCAAAACATCAATTTCATCTGCTTCCAGCGCCTTGATTGCATCGTTATAGTTGGAATAGACCTTGATTAAAAGTTCGTCCACTTTCGGCCCTCTAGCCTCAAACTCTTGAGCATAAGCAGAAGGCATGTTCTGGGTAGCAACAAGAAACAGAAGCACCAAGACGCAAGTTCTTGTTTTCATTTTGTCTCCCTAAAAGTCTTCAAAAGCGTATGTCACTTCATGAGGGGCAAAATTGCTTTCTATCCAAACCGAACCTATTTTGGAATCCCATTCTTGATAATAACTTGACAAACTGCAAGGGTTTGGAGAGCTAAAAGTTGTTCCAAAGGGCGTCTCTACTGCTTCCCATGCTTCAAAGACAGCGTCATATCTAATTTGGTAAAGTTTGTCATATATCCAGCGGACGCAAACGTGACCTCGTACCGAGTCAATAGAGATTGTGGGTCTTGGCCCTGGTGGCTCGGGGTATATTATCTCGTCGGGTTCAAAGGTCGCAAGTATGACTTCTCCTCCCCAGCCAACCCCGTAAGTTCGGTTTAGGCAAACTATATTACGTGTGAAGTTTTGCAGAAAGACCAAATAAACATCATCTACATACGCAACCGATGAGAAGACTCCATACGATTGCGTAGCTGACCCAGCCAGAGTTGCGATCTCTTCTGTTGCTAGCCAAGAGGCGCCATTCCAAAGGTTGCCATAGATGGGACCTTCAGGATACGAATAGAGGACGTAAGCCTTTCCATTTGTTAGGGGGACTACCGTTGTCCACCAGAGCTTGTCCAACGCCGACAGCTGTTTCGGAGTATCCCAGCTACTTCCGCTGGTTGTTGTTGCTTTTATTACGTAGGGCTTTGTGTCGGTTGGGATTCCTACGTAGTTGGTTCTGTAGCTTATCCAAGGGTGACCATTGCTATCGACACAAATTGTGGGTGCCCAGAGGACTCCCTCTACTACAAGATGTTCTGTTTCCCATGCAATTGTTCCGTTAGTGTCGAGTAGTCCTCTGCGGTATAAGATGCCTCTTGTGTGGTCTCGAAATGCATAGTGCACGTATGTTTCGTCAAACCATATGGAAAAGAGGTAGCCGTACATTGCCTCTCGCACAACTATTGGAGTGCTCCAAGTTCTTCCATCCTCTGATGTTACATAAACCATATTTCTGTAATCAGAATAGAACACCCAATGCCACCCTTGAGCGTGGAAGGTTTTCTGTTGAAAAGGGAGGTTGGTTGATTGATGGAACTCTGAGGTTCCAATGACAGCAGTTATTTTCACGGCTATCTTGCCGTTTGTGTAGGTATTGTCAGAATGGTCAATCTCGAATGGTACAGCGCTTGCCGTTGCCTTTATGGTGTAAATGCCTTCAGAGACTGTTGAAGTGTTCCATGTGAATAGGAGCACTAGAGAACTGCTAGGGGGCATATCGGATACTGTTTGAGGCAAATCAACTAGTAAACTATCTGCGTAAACCGTTACGTCGAAGGTCTCTGTGAAGTCACCTTGGTTTTCAACAGTTACGTTAATACTGACGGTTTCCCCTTTCACCGCAGAGTCTTGTGAAACCAACACAAACGTAACAGCAACATCGTGAATATCTTGAGCTTGTCCGATTGGCGAATGGTACGATTGTAAAAAGAGTTGAGAGGTTGCCATGACTGAAAGCGCAACTATTAGGAAGCAGATTGGTGATTTGTTGACAAAGTTCTTTTGTTTCTTCGTGACTATTTCTCCATAGTGTTTTTTCAACTGACTTCTCGATGGTTAATCTTGCCAAAAAAAGGGGAGAGATTATTGGATTGGCTTTTTGCCTATTTTTCGAAGTATATTCTAAGCTCGAAATCGTCTGTGCCGGTATAGACAGAGTATCCGTAGATTCCTATGTAGATGAATGTCGGATCTTCGAGCTGCGCTGTTTCTGGGGCACTTAGCGTTGCGGCATCGTAATTCATTCCCATGTCCCAGTATACATAAACGTCTAAGTCATTTGTTGGATACTTGTCCCAACCGTGGGTCCACCAAAGCTGGATTTTTGCATCCTTTGCTCCTTTTGGTATGTCAATTGCATACCATCCTATGAATTCGTCTTGCGCTATGGTTCCAGCGATTGTAACGTCTGCTACTTCTTCTTCACCTGGTTCCAGTGCTGAGACTCTTATTGTGATGTCTGCTGATATGTTGTCGTAGCTTGTCCAGTCGTTTTCGATGACTATTTTCATGTATCCCGGTTCAATATCTCGCACGTATGGAGACGCGTAGACACCTGTAACCGGACCTTTCCACATTGTTTGAACGTCGTTAATAAGGAACCAGCAGTCACCCCACACGTTGGCGGTTTCAACGTAGTACCAATAACTCGCTCGCTTGGCACTTTGAATGTATACCTCGAAGCTGTTCATGCCCAATGGATCCATGGCGCCAAGATACACGTTGTTCATTTCTAGTCTGACTGCCTCCGTTGCTTCTGTTACCTCGAAGATGAACTCTACGTTATGACCCGGGGCCAAGTCAGTGATAGATGTTCTATATACACCGGAGCCTACTATTGGAATGTTGGTTATGTCTTCTAGCGTGCCCGTAGGCGGAAGTGGAGGAGCCACATCGCCATAGGATGTGTCAGCCTTAAGAGCATCGAGAGCATTTTTAGCGTTTAAGTATCCAGCACCTTGGTCATTTGCAGTGTAGCCTGGGAGCAAAACCGCGCCAGCAGTAAGGGCTTGACGGTAGTCTTCTGGACTGGCACCTAGCGCGGTCGTCTCTGCGTAGGCATTAAGCAAGGCTGTAGCACCTGACACTGCAGGCGCGGCCATTGATGTTCCTGAATACCATGCGATGTAGTGTCCACCTTGTGTATAAGCTGAGAGCACAAATATTCCTGTAGCGGACAATGTTGGTTTCGGTCTACCGTCAGCAGTGGGTCCACGGCTACTAAGAGAGTGGATTTGAGGCGTTGTGCTTGTGAAGAGGTATGACCCGATTCCAGGCCAGCCGTAGTTGTAGTCCCAGAACGCCTTGGTGTTAACAGGGTTTGCGACCGCCGCAACTGATACAGCCGTGTTCGCTGTCTCTGGACTGCCATGAGTCATAGACGCTGGACCATCGTTTCCAGCGGATGATACCAAAGTAATGTCGTTGGCAGTAATGATGTCGACAAGTGTATCTTCAAGGTCCCTTCCATCGTAGAGGGTAGGTCCACCAAGACTCATGTTGATTATGTCCACATCGTATCCGTCGATAAGCTTCAGGTTGAGAGCGTGTTCCATTCCTGCTATGACCATTGATTCGGGTATGCCTCCTCCAGTATGGTCAAACACCTTAACTATGTAGAGCGTAGCTGCAGGCGCCATTCCTAGAAGCCAGATGATCTTCCTTCCGTCGGGGAAGGTTGGCAGAGGGATGCCGCTGTACATCTCAAGGGCTTGCGCGTAGATGTAGAGGGAAGTTCCCGGGCTAACGAGGATGCCCCCTGTGCTTGCTATGGTTCCTGCCACATGACCTCCGTGAGCATCGTTGTTTATGTTGTCCCATCCGCCATATGTGGGGTCTCCGGCATCGTAGCTTAGGTCAACACCGCTCAAGATTGACGTGCCTGCGAACATGAAGTGGCCCGTCCAGATGCCTGTGTCAATAATCACTACTAATGAGTCGTCTCCATAGTTTGTTTCTGTCCAGATGTCTTCAGCAGCCATAGCTTTCGTGTTCCAGTAGTTGTCTGGTTCGCATTCTTCAAGTTCCGCAGAGGTGACAAAAGTTGTTTCATACCCTGAGATAGACGCCATTGTAGGAACCGTCAATAGTGCATCGAGGCCATCTCCCTGTGCCGCCGTCAAGGATATACCAGGGCCACTAGCTAATTCTCTTTTAACGTCATAGTAGATTCTATCGACCTTGCTGTTCTTGCTTAGTTCAACAATCTTGTCAGCGGGAAGGAAAGCGGATAGCCCGTTAACATATTCAAATAGAAGGCCAACATTTCCTCCTAAGTCGTTTATCTGCTCGACAACGCTGGAGTAGTCGTTTGTGAACGTTTTGATCAACACATTAACGGATTCACCTGCGTTCGCTATTTCATTCCAGAGTGTTGGCGATATTTTGGCTAAGCTTGGAGCGACATAGCTAGTCGTTATTGGAACCATAGTGAACATTGAGAGCAGCAATAACGGCACTAACATAACAGCTTTGTTGTTCATTTTCCCAAGTTGATACAATGACATTGTATGCATGCTTTCTCCTTTCTCCTTACAATTTAGCAAAGAACACATATGTTCGCTTCACTTTTTAGTTTTGTGGAAGTTTATTCTATCGCGCGCGCAATATTCTAAGTGCTTTTGAGGTTTTTATTTGAGGCATGACGGCTTTGCCAAGGCGATTTATGATGTGGTTCTGACTTTCATTTTATCCCTAGCAGTGATAGCTCCTTCATTTATCGCGAGCGCAACCTGACGGAATAGTGGACACCTACGACTTAGCCTTCATAGCGACAGCCTACGGAAAAACTGACACAGATCCCATGGGGGATAAATACCTGAACGCAGACATAACTGGGCCAAGCGATGTACCCGATGAGATCGTGGACACCCACGACCTCGGGTTGTATGGCAGAAATTATTGTAAGACTTGCTGACGACGAACCGTGAACAAGTGCATTCGCTTAGCATCCGCCGTGCTTGCGCGGGCATGAAGAAGGGGTAGAATCAAACGGTTGGACCCTTCTAATGCACGTTTCTTCTATTTTTCTCAAGTCCATACCGCCCGCATCAAGCGGAATTAGAATGCTGAAAAGGTTTTAAAGGACAACTACAATCTTCTTCGACAAGGTGGTAACAATGGACGTAAATGAGTCGTTCGAGAAAATCAATTGGGAGATGTTGCAGAAGTTCTTGGAGAAGAATCCGGGAATGGCGACATTTCTTGGGTTCCATGACCCCTACGATGAGTTGCTGTCCGATGGAAGTCTGAAGGCAGTCTACGAAAATTTAGAACTACTCGAAGAATGGCGCCGCAAAATCAACGAGAACATTGACTTTGACTCTCTCAGCGATGACAACAAGATAGACTGGAAGGTTTTGGACCGTGTATACAATCTTTGGAAATTCGGTTTCGACGAGCAACGTATGTACGAGAGGGACCCTGAAGGCCTAGAAGGCATCGGCTCAATCATCTTCATCATGCTGGTTAGAGATTATGCGCCCATGGAGAAGCGGGTGGAGGGAATAGTCTCGCGACTCGAGAAACTGCCACGCTATCTTGAGCAGTTCCGAACCCGGTTTGAGAAGTCCCAGCAAGTGAAGCTATGGACCGAAATCGCCATCGAAAAGTGCCAGCGAATGGCGCCCTTCTTCCAGTTTCTCGTGGGCGCAACAAAAGGAAGGATATCTGAAAAGCTCCATCAAAGACTCCAGAAAGCGATCGAGAACCTGAACCAACCATTCAAAGAACAACTAGAATGGCTGAAAGGCCTACTGCCAAACGCAAAACCAGAGTGGGCGATTGGAAAAGAAAAATTCGAAAAACTCTTAGAACTGAGACAACTCGGAATGACCGCAGACGAAATCTATCAACTAGGAGTGAAATATCTAAGAGAATTGAAAGAAGAAAGAGCCAGACTGGCAGAAAAGATTTCTCCAGGGAAGCCTGTTGAAGAGGTATTGAAGCAAATCCAGGAAGACGCACCAAGCACCTTTGAAGAAGTCCTCGAATTGACGCGGAAGGAAGTGAAACGAGCACAGAAGTTTTTGACTGAGAAGGACATCGCAACTGTTGACGAACGGGACGTACTGCATGTTGTGGAAACACCCGGCTTTATCGCTCCGTTAATTCCTTTTGCCGCCTTGTGGCTCCCCGGCCAATTTGAGAAAGTGCAGGAAGGAATCTACACCGTGACCCGCCCCAAAGACATCAAAGACTTGGGCAAAGACGCCAATTATGCCTCGATAGCCAACACGGCCGTTCATGAAGGGTATCCCGGACATTTCTTGCAAACGTCACGTTCAAACCGCAGCGGATCGTTTGTACGTCACATGGGTTCTGGAACTGAAACTGTTGAAGGATGGGCTCACTACTGTGAAGAAATGATGAGGGAACATGGCTTCCACAAAGGTCTCGAATCCCGATTCATGCAGGTAAATGAGATGATATGGCGAGCAGTGAGGATAATAGTTGACGTAAAACTCGCCCAAGGAGAAATGAGCTTTGACGAAGCCGTTGACATGCTCG
The DNA here is from genome assembly GCA_964347995.1 of uncultured Candidatus Bathyarchaeia archaeon. Taxonomy (GTDB): domain Archaea; phylum Thermoproteota; class Bathyarchaeia; order Bathyarchaeales; family Bathyarchaeaceae. The sequence goes on from CAYGBA010000053.1 coordinate 8,467, forward strand.
TGAACGAGACGGGAATGTCAAAGAACGGCGCCGTAGCAGAGGTCCGCCGCTACACGCAAAGTCCAGGACAACCGCTTTCGTACCTACTCGGAAAACACCTCATTCTGAAGCTCAGGGATGATATCAAAGAACGAATGGGAGACAGGTACAACGAAAAATTCTTCCATGACACAATGACTGCGAATGGATACCTTCCCATAGCGCTCCTCAGAGACGCATTCGCCCTCAAGTTAGCAGAGACGTGAACCTAAACCAAAGGTGTGCCAAGCCCCAATCACTGTCACCTCTTCCACACGAAGCGATGATCCCACTGCATTTGCGCGCGCGAAATTTGCGTTCCTAACCGAGAAGCAAGTGCGGACCCGGACAGAAATGGTGTTGAGTGCCGTTTCAGATATTTCTTTCTGAATTGTCCCGTTTCTTTTTTGGCTTCAAATCTATTTTTTCTACCCACAGGTGTTTGTAGTCAATTTTGTCAGTCATATCGGGTTGGTAGTTTTCGCAGTATTTTTGATCCTTGGGATGCGCGCGCGCAGATTAGCAACTTCTCTAATATTCAACGAAAAGTGGTCTTGAAATTAGATATAAAAAAAGGGGATGTTGGTTGTGTCTGTATGTATGCATGCGTCTTTGATTTATGGTTGCAGAACGTCTTCTAAGGAGTTGACTGCGTTGAGCAATCCATGGTTGAAGTATTCGTCGTAGCCTTCCGGTCCAATGTCCACTGCCCCTTCAAATAGGAAGTCTCGGACCTCTTGAGGGTTCAGGTTCGGATCCAAGGATAGGATCAGTCCAGCAACGCCTGCTACGTGCGGGGCAGCCATGCTGGTGCCACCCCTCCAAGCGTATTTGTAACCTGAGACCGCCCAGTTATCTGTGCTGAAGCATGCTCCATACACGGGACTCCAAGGAAAGGGCAGGTAGTACCAGTCAGGTTGTACAAATGCAAGGTCTCCACCAGGTGCTGCAATTCCATGAAGACTTGAACCATAGTTGCTTGCCCATGCAGTGTGAGCTATGTCGTCATAGATGTCTGTTCCAGTCACACTGATAACACTCGAGCATTGACTGGGAATATGCACATACCATGAATGAACCCAATCCATATCCCACCCTTGGTTTCCAGCTGAACCAATGCAAAGAATACCATTTCTCTGTGCGTAGTTGAAGACTTCATTGCAGTATCCTAGGAATCCTCTAGCTCCAGATACGCCCGTGTGCCCAGCGGGTAGGTAGCCTCCAAGGGACATTGAGATCACATCTATATCATTTGCAACTGCGTAATAGACTGCCGCAAAGACCCAGGAGAACCAGCCTCCACCAGTTGCATCCATGACTTTGAGATTCACCAAGTTCAATGTGGGTCCAATACCAATACACTTCCAATCATTGGGATCATCGTTGACAGCTGCTGCCACTAGACCACCGCACCAAGTTCCATGACCATGGTAATCCATCTCATCTTCGTAAGGTACGAACGAGGTACTCAAGCCAAAATCATAGTTTGGTGATATGTCTCCATGGGTGTAATCAATTCCTGTGTCTAAGACAGCTACACTCACGTCAGGACTTCCAGTGGTCATCGTCCATGCGCCCCATGGTGAAACGTCTATCGTGTGCCATAGATGCCATTGGTAAAGCCAATAATATGGGTCTGTGAATGCTGGTGGACTACTCTCCAGCTCTATCGGTTCCTCGTTAAGGGGTATTACTGGGGAGTCTGGCAATACGGCAATATAGTCATGGTCAAAGCTCTTAACCGCTTTATGATCGGCAAGGGCCTGTTCAAAAGCCGCAGGGTCTCCGTTTGGCATTGCAGCAGCAAAGGCTAGATCTGGCAACATATACGTTGGTGTGCCACCGCATTCTTCAATGATCGCTTCAGCATCCTTGGGAAGCCTGTTTCCTATGAACTCAATTATATAGTCTGGAGCCTCTTTCATTGTCTCAATACTTGGTTTTTCAGCATAGACAAATGGGAATAATCCAAAGGCGAGTACAACGAGCAACAACACTGAAACAATAGATATTTTCCTCATTCTCTCCATTCTCCGAATATCTTATACGCTTGATTTGTTTTTCAAGTTTGTGGTAAAGGCTTCTATTTCTTATGCATTCTCATGGACTAGACATAGACAATGATAAAGACTTAGTAGCATGCGCGCGCGC
>CAYGBA010000054.1:0-10011 GCA_964347995.1 uncultured Candidatus Bathyarchaeia archaeon
CTATGAGCGTTCGTGAGGTGCAGAGAGCTCTGCGTTTCAGCAGTCCAAGTGTTGCACAGCATCATCTGGAACAGCTACGTGAATTGGGCTTGGTGCAGAAGCAAGATGTAGGTGGCGAATATTCTCTGGTTGGCGAAGTCAAGATCGGCGTTCTCAGACACTTCGTAAAGCTGGGGAGACTCTTGTTTCCAAGATACTTCTTCTACGCGATCTTCTCGACAGTCTTCTACATAGCCTATCTCTTGGTACTCATGCGTGGTTTGACACGAGAAAACCTGTTCATTCTTCTGTTCGGCGCAATAGTCACAGCCGTATTCTGGTATGAAGCTTTCCGATTTTGGCGTCTGAAACCTATCTAAGCCCTTTGTTCTAGTTTCTGGACAAGATGTACTAAAACTTGGGATAAAATAGAGCCAGTTTATACTAATAGAATGGTGTTAACCGTTGCAGAGAGAAATCAGAAGAAAAACTGTGACATACGGAATGGTCGCAACATTCCTCGCAATTCTCTTGACAGCTTTATGTTTTGAGTTCGGTCTCCTGCCATATTTTCCAACAGGGCCTCTAAGGCTAGAAACGTTCTCAAGCTATGATGAACTTGAGAACTTTCTGAGTGCAAACATGGAGCAAGCAAAAAACTTCGGAGGAGTATACGCTTCTTTCTCTGGGCAAAGAGGTCAAATGGCAATGCTAGACGCTGAGTCCGCGCCTGCCCACTCGACGACTAATATTCAAGTCGCGGGAGTAGATGAAGCTGATGTTGTGAAGACCGATGGAGAATACCTGTACGTGGTTTCAGGTAACAACATCTCCATATTAAAGGGGTATCCGCCTCAACAAGCCGAAGTGCTCTCAAAGATAACTCTAAACGAAACATGGAACATACAGATCTACGTGAATGAAGATAGACTGGCTATTCTGGGAGGCCACTTCACCCCCATACGGATAGCTTACATGTACTCGGGAGAGGCATTCCTCAAGATCTACGACATTTCAAACAAGGCTAGTCCTGTTCTAACAAGAACCTTAAAGGCAAACGGTACCTTCTCAGGCTCAAGAATGATCGGAGACTACGTCTATGCAGTGGTGAATCAACTGGCAGTGGAGCCAAACTACAACAATGTCGACTTTCACGTAGCCCTTCCCAAAATCTATACAGAAAACGCCGTCACAGAGATCCAAGCGACCGAAATACGATATGTCAACGTCACAGATGTCTTCTACTACTTCACAACAATCATCGCAGTAAACATCATAAACGACACACAGGAACCAACACATGAAACAATCTTGACCGGCTCAACCGCATGCATATACGTTTCACAAAACAACATGTACTTAACCGTTCCAAACACAAGCATATGGCTTCTAGCCGCGGAAGTAAGTCAACCACGTGACAAAACACTAATCTACCGAGTTAGACTCGACGAAGACGACATAGTATCTGAGGCTGAAGGCGCAGTTCCCGGCTACGTGCTCAACCAGTTCAGCATGGACGAATACAACGGCTACTTCAGAATAGCAACAACAGACTGGACCCAAGACGGATCCAGCAACAACCTGTACGTATTGAACATGAACTTGACAATCGTTGGCGAACTCTCAGGTCTGGCGCCAACCGAACGCATATACTCAGCAAGATTCATGGGCGACAGATGCTATCTCGTGACATTCAGGCAGATAGACCCCTTCTTCGTGATAGACCTTAGCACGCCAACTGAGCCTGAAGTCTTAGGCTACTTGAAGATACCCGGGTTCTCAGGCTATCTCCATCCCTATGATGAAGACTATGTAATAGGTGTAGGCAAACAAGACAATGATCTGAAGCTCTCGCTCTTCGATGCGACAAACGTAACCGCACCAACAGAAGCAGCTCCCCCGTTCATTGTATCTGGCGACTGGTCGGACTCACCAGTTCTGATGGATCACAAAGCGTTTCTGTTCGACAAAGCAAAACAGCTCCTCGCCCTTCCAGTCTCAATAAACCACTATGAGTACTACACCAAGAGTTATTGGCAAGGCGCATACGTCTTCGACATATCCCTAGAACAAGGCTTCACATTTAGAGGCGGCATAACCCATCAAAACAACGCAGGCTATGAATATGGCTATCAAGTGCAACGAATACTCTACATAGAAGACGTGCTATACACAGTATCACCGGCAAAAGTGAAAATGAACGACATAGAAACCCTTCAGCTCCTAAACGAAGTCGAACTCTAGCATAAGCGTGTCAAAAAAGCTTGGCTGACAAACTTCTCCTTTTTTTCGCATTGCTAATAAGAGCTAGGCTCTGGTATATCCATATCTTACCTAATCTATAAATTCCCAGACATAGCAATTACTTCCACAAAGTCAAAGGTGAGAGATTGTCGCTGACGCTCCTGATTGACTACGCACCCTACATCCTAATTCTAGGCGGCATAACAGCAGCCTCGTGGCTGACAATAAAAGATAAAGCAAAACCCACTGCATACCTCGGCTTCTTCATCGGAATCCTGCTACTCGCAACAGCCGCAATTGCTTGGGCAGAACACAGGTTAGACGCGGGCACCCAATACCTCCTAATCGCCACAGGACTCGCGCTATTCCTAAAACCGATCAGAGACTTTCCCTGGGCGGCGTTGCTTGGACTAGTGGCAGGTGGCGCATGCGCCGCCTATGCGATATGGTTCGTCCCAATGCCTGAAATCGTCTTCGGTATCCCGGCAAAATGGATTTACATCGCAGTCTTCCTCATCCCAGCGCTGATAGTGTACCTAATCTTCAAATTCATCGAGGACCTGCTTGAACTAATCGGGATAATTCTCTCTTCCAAACCGGTGTCGCTCATACTCGCTGCACTCTGTATAACGCAGGGAATTCTAATAATTCTAGGCACAAGCCTCTTCACTCTGCTATCTTAACAGCTTGGAGAAGACCTGTTCCCGTGCGGGACTTATTTCTGATACTTAACAATAATCAGAATAGATTAAATAGAGGAAAATTCTATCTTGCTTGCGTAATACTATCAAAACTGCAATCATAATTGTCATGGTGGCTATGTGAGTGACCGACATCTGCTTCATCTTTGAGGTCCATCAGCCGTTCAGACTTAACCGCAACTTCCACCAAGATCTACTCGCACATCGGTCCGTGGCAAAAGAGGACCTTTTTGACCTCTATTTCGACAATGGGCTAAATCGTTACATTTTTGAGAGAGCCGCCAAGAAATGCTACTTTCCCTCAAATAATATCATCTTGGAGCAGATCGACAGATACAAGAAAGAAATGAAAAAGTTCAAGGTGGCTTACGGCATTTCCGGAGTTTTCCTAGAGCAGTGCAAACTCTGGAACCCAGATCTTCTAGACTCTTTTAAGGAGCTCGCCAAGTCTGGATGCATCGAATTTCTTGACCAGCCTTATTATCACTCCCTCGCCAGCCTCTACGGGATAGATAGATCAGAGTTCATCGAACAGATCAAGATGCATCGCAAGCTCATGAAAGATCTATTCAACTATGAGTCGACGGTTGTTGAGAACACAGAATGCCTGTACAACAACGCGATCGCCAAGACAGTTAAAGGACTCGGCTACGAGGCCACGGTTACAGAGGGTGCTGAGAGAATTCTAGGCTGGAGGAGCCCGAACTACGTTTATAGAGCCAAAGATTCTAGGCTACGCGTTTTGCTTCGCAACTACCACCTCTCAGACGACATAGGCTTCCGCTTCTCCTCAACTTGGTGGGAGGAATGGCCTTTGAATGCCGAAAAGTACGCAAGCTGGTTGGCAACCACCCCAGGACACGCCATAATACTCTTCATCGACTACGAAACCTTCGGCGAGCACCACTGGCCTGAGAGCGGGATTCATGAATTCTTGCGGTGGCTGCCGGGAGAAGTGATCAAGTGGGATCATCTAAATTGGTGCACTCCCTCGGAGATCATTCATCGCCACGAGCCGTTCGGCGAGATCGATGTTGACGAGTTTAACACGATTTCTTGGGCTGATCTCGAGCGTGATCCTACAGCTTGGATTGACAACCCCATGCAGGCCATCTGCTACGACTCTCTCAAAGAGTTGGAACACCCAGTCAAAGCGATAGGTGATCCAGAACTGCTGAGGTTGTGGCGTTACCTACAGATGAGCGACCACCTCTACTACATGAGCATCAAAGGCGGCGGTCCAGGAGACGTCCACTGCTACTTCAACCCATGCAGCAGCCCAGTCGAAGCCTTCACAGTCTACTCAAAGATAATCTCCGATCTTGAGGCGCGAATTCTACGAGAACTTGAAAAGCCCGAGCACACAGCGAAGAGGCTACTGCGCAGGCTTCCAGTGGGGAAGGGCTTCACATTCTTCGACGACTTTGCAAGACCCACAAAGCAAACCGTTCAAAGCCTAAGCGAATTCTGCTCGGCTCTTAAGACCAAGGATGCAAAGTCAATCAGATTTCACGTGGAACGAGGAGACTTTGAGCGGTGGCTACGTCAGGTCGTCGGCGACGACAAGCTGGCGGATAAAATAGCCAGCATTTCCGAGAAGAAGTTGAGCGGTGAGAAGTTGCGCAAAAGAGTTTTGAACGCTGTTAAACGAAGAATCAACAAACTGCAAGAGGCGGCCAAGCCCAATAAGCGAACCACAAAAAGAATACAAAGATGAAAGTCCTAGTACGCGCGTGTGATCTCTTAAGGGGGATATGACTGCAGATTCAATGAGAAAATTTAAGGTTACCTAGTATTAAATCCTGTGAAACGTAAAGGCTATGCCAAAAGTAACGACTAATGCAATCGGTGTTCCCAAATGAACATAGGCATACTAACCTGGGAGTTCCCCCCGAGGATCGTTGGGGGAATAGCTCGTCACTGCAATGGTCTAGCCAGAGCGCTAGCCCGCAAAGGTCACAACGTACACGTTGTCACCCTAGATTTCCCTGGTGCCCCGATCTACGAAGAATTAAATGGAATCAAGGTATATCGCGCCTCAACGGAGCTTGGCCACCCAAACTTCCTCACTTGGGCGTTCCTTTTTAACCACTTCCTAGAGAAGAAGATGGCTGGTGTGAGCAGAAACGTGGATTTTGACGTTGTACATGTTCACGACTGGCTGACAGGCTTCGCGGGTATATCCTTCAAGCATCAGATGCAAAAGCCACTAGTCTCTACCATACACGGCACAGAAATCGGCAGAGCACAGGGCCTCCACAACCCCGATTCGCTCACCATAGACGGAATAGAATGGTGGACAACCTACGAGGCGAACAAGATAATAGTCACAAGCGCTTCCATGAAAGCGGAGATTCAGGGCCACTTCCGTCTGCCACCAGAAAAGATCGAGATAGTCCCCAACGGGATTGACACGAAGAGGTACAATGCTTCTGTTGACCAATCTGCGGTTAAAGGACGTTATGGGGTTCATCCAGACGAAAAACTGGTTCTCTGTGTAGGTCGACTCGTCCCGCAAAAGGGAATAGAATATCTGATCAGAGCGGTCCCGAGGATAGCCGAGCGTTATCCTGAGGCGAAGTTCATAATCGTGGGCGAGGGATGGCTCAGAGGTCACCTGGAGTACATCGCCAGATCAACGGGACATCAATGGAAGATCACGTTCACAGGCTGGGTTCCAGATCAGGAACTGATAGCCCTACTAAACAGCGCCGACGCCCTGGTTGTCCCGTCAATCTACGAACCCTTCGGCATAGTCGCCCTAGAGGGCATGGCCGCCGGCGTCCCGGTGGTCGCAAGTGATGTCGGAGGTTTAGCAGAAATCGTAGAACACGAACACACGGGAATCCTGGCCTATTCGAGGAGTCCAGAGTCCATCGCATGGGCAGTTGGCAGAGCCCTATCTGACCCAGATCACTCGAAAGAGATGGTCCAGAACGCGCAAGAGATGGTGCAAAAGACTTATAGTTGGGAAGCCATCGCTATGAAAACTGCCAAGATTTACAAGGAAGTGGTCCGATAGAAGATGCCCGCCAACCTATCAGATGACTCGTCGGTCCCCTTCGAACGGACAGAGGAGTTCCGTTTGCTCCGTATGCTGCACAACATTGGCGCGACCAAGCCGGAGAAATCTCTATCCATCGAGGAGATTTCAGAATGGACGGGAACTGAACTCTCACTGATAGAAAATGAGCTCCAAGAACTTCTCGAAAAAGGCTTTATTCAGTCTATGAACGCCGAGGGAGTCAACAAGTATCACGTCACACTCAGTGGGATGAGAAAAGTGCTATCAATGTACTCCTAGCGTTTATCCATGTACTTTGCGAAAATTTTGGGTGTAAGCATAGCTTCGGTTTCATGGATTTTCTTGTTGTTTACCATCATATTCGGAGTTGGAGTAACTCGTCCATATTTCGTAAAGGTTGAAGAAGCCGAGTGCCTTGGGCATTTTGGTGATGCCTATCGAGAATATATGAATAGAACTCCAAGATGGATAGGAATACCGAAATCAGAGAAAGGAGACTAGTACCTAACTGGTTTTTGATTGTTAGTTTAAGAGAATAGAAAAAAGAAAGCAGAGATTTATTTCTTCTATTTACTTTCACTTTCTATGCCAAGCAAAAGCTTAGCTGTCAATAAATGGCGATCTTCAACCATAGCAATCAAATAAGCAAAAATTGCCAACAGAAACCAAGACATTGATTCCAAAGCAAGAGTTACATCAAGGGCATCACCAATAACACCTAGAGCAGCGAATAAAAGGCAAGCAACTGTAATAATGGTAACAACCAAGTCACTTCTACGCATCTGAGCCTTTGCCTCTTCTCGATTCTTGAAAGACTGGTCACATTCACGATACCTTTCTATAATACCCATCTTCACCATCACCTCCTTTATGAATGAAAATAAACAGTTGTTGTGTATCTCCTGCCTTAGTTTTATGACTTGTGGAAGAAGCTTCAGAGGAAGATTGCCATTCTGTAATCGTCTCCGAACTCTCCTTTACGACAATACTCTTTTCTGAGTGTTGCTTCTATTTGAAAGCCACATTTTTCATACACATGGATTGCCCTGCTGTTGTCACTATTTACAAGAAGAAACACCTTCTTCAGTCCCTTCATTCTGGCAATCTCCAGCAGATGCATGGTCATAGCCGTTCCCAACCCTAAATTCTGATAATCATCATGAACTGTCAATCCGAGTTCCGCTTTGTGTCTCAAAGCGTCTGCTCGATAGAATGACAAAGATGAGTCTCCGATTATTCGTTCCGTCTCTTCAGTAACCAGTGCAAGAATAGGCAGAACCTTCGCATAATCTATGTTACTCGTCCAACTCTCAACCCTCTCTTTCGTAACAGGAAGCACCAGATTGCTGAGACTTTCTTCTGAGAGAGTTGAGAACATCTCCCATAACATTCCGGTGTCAGTAGATAGCTCTGGACGTAGGAATACTTGTCTACCGTTTCTAAGAATGACTCTCTTTTCCCATTCCTTAGGATAGTTTGACATTCAGAGTGCCACTCAACTAATGGTTTATTGTTGTGTTTGTTGTAGTTGTTGCTCTCTCTTCTGCATCTAATTGTAGAGATATTCGAAGGCGGCGTATGTGTCTGGTGCATTGGTCCGCTTTCTGGCTTCTTCTATTATGGGCTTAAACAGAGACCACATTCTTCTCGCATCAGCCCCAAAGAGTTCTTCAACAAGACCGACATCTACGAGTTTTCTGTGTAGAAGCACACCTACACCCTCATAGAACGAAGCCATTTGATTCGCTTCTACAAAACCATGTTTTTCCTGGTAATCCGTGTAGCCCATAGGTTTTCTATTTATGACTTTCTCCCATGCTTCACAAAATTCCTTACTGATCCTGACTGATTGGATTCCCATGAGAAGGTCTGTTTGTCTCTGTTTGACCAAAGTTCTCACCTCCAGATAGGCAAGAGTAACACCTACTACTACACCTATTGCTGCTACTATTCCTGTTATAGATGGTATATCCAACATTCATCACCTAAACAACTAGATGATTTCAACTTCTACTAAAGATTTAAGAAAGAAACTTCTATGTGTTAGAAATCCGAGGCGAGCTTCCATAACTGCACTCAGTAAATCCGAGAGAAGGTCGGCGGTTCCTGTCTCTTGATCCAGCGTTCGGACTGCGCAAAGCTGTCGCATGCTCGCTCGTCAGTGATGTCGGAGCGCCGTTCAAAAATTGTGCCGTTGACCTTGCATTTGCGATATTCTTTTCTGAATAGCTTTCCCTCTTCTGGTTTTCCCGAGTAGGCTCTGGCTAGGTATTTGCAGTTCCAGCATTTCACCATTCCAAGCCCTTGAGTGGCGTGAGACATGCATGCATGCGATCGATGAACTGTGACTGTAGCAGCACAGTCACACATCTTTATATTTATGAAGCGTACACAGAACCGAGTAGTGAAACGGAGAGGATGACTTGTGATTTGCATAGTTCTGATCAAATGGAAACAAGCGCCAAAAAAGGAAATCGTTGACAAAGCCACCAAACTGCTTGAAGAGCTTGAGAAGCAAGGCTTCAAGATGCGTGTCTACTGGACTATGGGGCGCTACGACGCAGTCACAGTTTTGGAAGCCCCAAACGAAAAGGAGGCCGCGAGAACGATCCTCCGTTTTCAAGACATAGTTGACACAGAAACGATGGTTGCTATTCCACGAGAAGAAGCAATAAAACTCCTTTAGATCGAAGTCAGACAGTTCCCCCTCTCTTTTTTTGTAAGATACCAGCAATCGATGTATGCATGAGCCAGCGTTTTATCCTGCTTTCCAGTGTTGGTTGATTGGTTGGGCTAAGTATTTAGTTCCCCGTCTGCTATGTTGCACATGTCGAGGAAGTAAGGTTGGATATTTTCGAGGTTATCCGGAAGAGGAAATCTGTGAGATCGTACAAGCCAACGCCAGTTCCGATGCAGACGTTGCGGAAGGTGTTGGAGACCGCGAGGCTGGCGCCTTCAGCAGGCAATGTTCAGCCTTGGCGCTTTATCATCGTGACTGACTCGGACAAGCGACGACGGATCGCTCAGGGCTGCAGATATGGCCGTTTCTTGGACGAATCACCTGTGGTGATTGTGGGCTGCGGGGATCAGAAGGCGTCTCCACGGTGGTACGTCGGTGATACGTGCATTGCCATGGAGCACTTGGTGCTCGCAGCGACGGCTGAAGGTCTAGGAACCTGCTGGATCGGCGTGTTCGACGAGAAGGAGCTCAGAGAACTGCTGAAGATCCCACTTCGCCTGAGAGTAGTTGCGCTGTTGGCGTTGGGCTATCCCGGAGGGAAACTAGACCTTTCAGCCAAACTCGCCCACTTGATCAGGCCACGCAAGCAACTGGAGAAGATCGCCTACCTCGAGGAGTATGGTCAGAAGTTCCTAGTTGCCCAATGGTGCGCGTGCCCAATCATACATCGCGGCTGTGGCAAGTTCGCCGTTCATCTCCAGCGTGGCGACATCGATCTTGTCATGGGTGTCTTCTGCGGTGTGCATCCAGGGATCAGGTGACTGGTGCAGGAAGACCGCGGGCACGCCCACGGTTTCAAAGGGAGCATGGTCGCCCCGTGCTTCGGCGGTGAAGGGGTGCCACGCAATCTCCATGGCTGCGGCCTTGTCCCTGGCGTAGTCGACGAGAGTGGATCCTGCCAAGCCAATGTTCCCAATGAGTAGGATGTCGCCAACGGCGATCATGTCGAGATTGATCATGCCCAAGCCTTTGTTCGTCACTTCGTCTTCATGTTCTGTAACGTAGTATTCAGATCCAGCGAGTCCAGTCTCTTCTGCGCCGAACGCGATGAACTTCAGTGTGGCCTTGGTTCGATGACCTGTAGTGCTGAGCACGCGAGCCGCCTCAAGCATGGCGCCCACTCCCGACGCGTCATCGTTGGCGCCCGGTCCCGCTGAGACGGAGTCATAATGGGCTCCCAGATAGACGATGCCCTGCTCTAGATCAGTGCCTTCGAGTGTGCCGATGACGTTATGGCTGGTGCTTTCGCTGGCCACCGTGTCGACGGTCAAGTGCACCGTGACTGGGGCAGCCGCGAGGAGATCCAACAACAACGTGCCGTC